>DJBN01000040.1:0-284 GCA_002430075.1 Actinobacteria bacterium UBA5975
TCGAGGCTAAAGATTGAGAAAGAGAAAGAGCAGCTAGTGCTCCTGCTAGGAATTTTGATGGCCCTTGTAATGCGTGGAATATTCATAGTTATTGGCGCAGCAGTAGTTGAGAGATTTGTCGCTATCTTCTTCCTCTTTGGAGCTATTTTGATATGGACTGCATATAAGTTGATTTCTGAAGATCCTGAAGAAGATGAGTGGCAGGAAAATCGTATTATCTCTGCCCTTAGAAAGCGTGGCTACTCCACATTTACCATTGCACTCGTTGCACTTGGAACAACTGA
>DJBN01000040.1:441-23523 GCA_002430075.1 Actinobacteria bacterium UBA5975
GCCTTTGCCCTTATGGGACTTCGCCAGCTTTATTTCCTCGTTGGAATATTACTAAGGCGCCTGGTCTATCTCTCCAAAGGTCTATCAATTGTTCTAGGCTTTATTGGAATAAAGTTAATAATAGAGGCCTTACATGGAATTGGAATTGATTACATCTATGGCGTTAAAGTGCCCCACATTTCATTAACTGTCTCACTTGGCGTGATTATCTCTGCCTTGGCGGTAACAACAGTTATTAGCCTCAGAGCTAGTGGAGATTACGGTAAAGCGGAAAAGAAATAAGTAGCTAACTTAAGCGCTATGAGGGTTGCTCTGGCGAGAAGCGCGAGAGATGATCTCAAGTCGCTCATCTTCAGTTAATCCGCCCCAGATTCCATATGGCTCTTGTGAGGCAAGGGCGTGAGCTCTACAAGCTGCCAGTACTGGACAAGTTGCACAGACAGCCTTTGCCGCATTTTCACGATTTCGTCTACGTGGACCTCTTTCTCCATCGGGGTGGAAGAACATTTCAGAGTCCATGGATCGGCATGTGCCTTCGTACTGCCATTCCCATTGATCTGCTACGGGTTTGGGTAGTCGAGATAGTTCAGCCATTTTTGCTCCTTTGTCTCCGCTATTACGACTCTACAACCGTTTCGTAAGTTGTTCAACCACCTTTCGCTCCAAATCTTGCTCAACGTTCGAAATGTCCGTTTTTGGAGTGGTGAGTTGGGCCACTTACCGCAACGATAAGCGTATGGCTCCCAAGGTCGAAGAGAAGCTCAGCGTCGCAGCAGTTGCCCGGAGAATAGGGGTAGCACCTGCGACTTTGCGGACCTGGGATCGCCGATATGGCTTAGGGCCATCTGAACATATTGATGGGCAGAGGCGCAGGTACTGTCCGAAAGATCTTGCCAAGTTGACCCTGATGCGGCGTCTGATTATTTCAGGGGTTGCCACAGCTGATGCGGCAGAAGAAGCTAAACGGTTTAAAGGCGTTGCAGATATCAAAGCGATGGTTCAAGAGTTTAAAGTTCGCCAGGATGTTGTTGATGCACTCTATAAAGCGCTGAAGGCACTGGATTGCCAATTCATCGAGACAACCTTGAGCCACGAAATCGAAGTATATGGGATTGAACGCGCTTGGTCGGATGTCTTAGTTCCGACTCTCTTTTTAATCGGTCAGGAATGGGAAAAATCCAACAAAGGAATTGAAACCGAACATTTATTTTCAGAAATTCTTACACGTACTTTTAACTCACGAATTATTCCTTTAGAAAAACCACTGAACGCCCGCCCCATATTACTTGCAGCCGTGGGAGAAGAGTTACATTCATTACCGCTCTACGTTTTAGCTGCAGCTCTCTGTGAAAGAAACATTGAATCCTCGGTATTGGGAGCTCGCACGCCTATTGATGCACTATCAGCAATGGTTATTCGCACTGCCCCTCCTGTAATCTTCTTATGGGCTCAACTGTCACAGAATGCGGAAGCCAAATTTTGGCGAGAAATTCCATCTATTCGTCCAGCTCCACGGGTAATCCTTGGAGGCCCAGGATGGGATGAGGTTGATTGCACGAGTGTTACTCGAGCTGATGGGCTAGGGCATGCCTGCGAGCAGATTGAGCAGGCTTTGGGCGCGTAATTGAACAGGTAGACTTCGACCTCTCGCAGTTAGAAGCCCAAGGAGCCCACATGAGTATCGATTCTGAAAAGGTCGCGCTCCTTGGTCTGACATATGACGATGTGCTCTTGTTGCCCGATGCCTCAGATGTAGTGCCTTCAGAAGTAGATACATCAACACGCCTGACTCGAAATATTACCCTCGCTGTCCCCGTCATCTCTTCAGCTATGGATACAGTCACCGAATCTACGATGGCGATCGCCATGGCAAAAGCTGGCGGAATCGGAATCATTCACCGCAACCTTCCTGTTGATGAACAAGTAACGCATGTGAAGTTGGTCAAAAACGTTGGCTTGGCTGGGGCTGCAGTTGGAGTTGGGGACGATGGTTTTGCGCGCGCTCAGAAATTAATTGAAGCAGGCGTTGATGTTGTAGTCGTAGATACCGCTCATGGCCACCACCGCGCAGTGCTGGATGCAATCGCGCGTATCAAGAAATTTTCTTCTACCATTGAAATCATCGGCGGAAATGTTGCAACTCGCGCTGGTGCTCAGGCGCTGATCAATGCAGGTGCCGATGCAGTAAAAGTTGGCGTTGGACCAGGATCAATTTGTACAACTCGTGTTGTTGCAGGTGTCGGTGTTCCGCAGGTAACTGCAATCATCGAAGCAGCTAAAGCTTGCAACAAGGCTGGAATTCCACTTATTGCAGATGGGGGGCTTCAATATTCTGGCGATATTGTTAAGGCAATTGTTGCCGGAGCGCATTCTGTAATGCTTGGTTCACTTCTAGCTGGGTGTGAAGAAGCTCCGGGGGAACTCGTTGAAATCGATGGTCGAAAATACAAGGCCTATCGCGGAATGGGTTCACTTGGTGCGATGCAATCACGCGGTGATAAGAAGTCATATTCAAAAGATCGTTATATGCAAGATGATGTTCTCTCTGAAGATAAACTCGTTCCAGAAGGCATTGAAGGCAAAGTTGCCTATCGCGGACCTGTAGCCGATGTTGTGCACCAACTCGTTGGGGGCTTGCGAAGCGGAATGGGATATGCGGGTGCTCCTGATATCGAAACCCTGCGCCTTGAAGGACGTTTGATTCAAATTACTGCAGCTGGCTTACAAGAGAGCCACCCACACGATGTATTCCATGTGGCCGATGCACCTAACTACAGCAAGAAGAAATAGCCATGGAAATCGAGATATCTCCCGGAAAGCGCGCCCGTCAGGCGTATTCATTTGACGATATAGCAATCGTTCCAAGCCGCCGTACTCGAACGCCTGAAGATGTATCGACTACATGGCAGATCGATGCCTATAAGTTTGAACTACCTTTACTTGCAGCTCCTATGGATTCGGTAGTTTCGCCAGAAACTGCAATTGCAATCGGTCAGCTAGGTGGCCTTGGGGTACTCAACTTAGAAGGGCTATGGACTCGCTACGACGATCCGCGAATTCCACTGGGTGAAATTGCATCAATGCCAGATAAACATGCAACGCGCCGTATGCAAGAGATTTATAGCGCACCTATTCGCCCAGAACTTATTAAAGAGCGAATCAATCAGATTCGTGATGCTGGCGTCACTGTCGCAGCCTCTCTTTCTCCGCAGCGCACTGCCGAACTTCATAAAGCGGTCATTGATGCAGGTGTTGATATTTTCGTAATCCGCGGAACAACGGTGTCAGCTGAGCATGTAGCTGCAGAGAATGAGGCGCTTAATTTAAAGAAGTTTATTTATGAACTTGATGTTCCAGTCATCGTAGGTGGCGTTGCAACGACAACTGGCGCACTGCACTTGATGCGCGCTGGCGCAGCTGGTGTACTTGTTGGTTTTGGCGGAGGAGCAGCACAGACGACCCAACGTGTATTAGGTATTCAAGTTCCTATGGCGACAGCAGTTGCAGATGTTGCAGCAGCTCGCCGTGAATACCTTGATGAATCAGGCGGTCGATATGTGCACGTAATCGCCGATGGCTCTATTGGAAAATCTGGAGATATTGCTAAAGCAATCGCATGCGGCGCGGATGCTGTCATGATGGGTTCTGCTCTTGCTAAATCAGTTGAATCACCAGGGCTCGGTTGGCACTGGGGTTCTGAGGCCTACCACCCGGATGTTCCTCGCGGAAAACGCGTCAATGTAGGTACAGTGGGAACACTTGAAGAAGTACTAATCGGACCTTCACATACCTCAGATGGATCGATGAATCTTTTCGGTGCACTACGTCGCGCAATGGCTACCTGCGGATACTCGGATGTAAAGTCATTCCAACGCGTAGAAATCGTTATGCAGCATGGCCGATAAGCACGGAGTCCTAGTCGTTGATTTTGGAGCACAATATGCACAGCTCATTGCTCGTCGAGTTCGTGAAGCGCGCGTATATTCTGAAATCGTTCCCTCAACAATTACTGCAGCCGAAATAGTTGCAAAGAACCCAGAGGCCATCATTCTCTCCGGTGGCCCATCATCGGTCTATGCAGAACGCGCACCGAAAGTTGATCCTGCAATCTTCGCTCTGGGTATCCCCGTTTTTGGAATTTGCTACGGCTTTCAAACAATGGCTGCAGCCCTTGCTGGTGTCGTTTCTCAAACCGGAAAATCAGAATTCGGACGTACACCTCTTGAGATAAAACCAGGTTCAAAGATTTTTGCAGGACTTCCTGCAAACCAATCTGTCTGGATGTCCCATGGAGATGCGGTCTCTGAAGCCCCATGTGGATTTAGCGTTACTGCATCGACATCCGATACACCAATCGCTGCCTTTGAAGATTCCTCAGGAAAGTTAGCTGGTGTTCAATTTCATCCTGAAGTCCTTCACTCAGAACACGGCCAAGCAATCCTGCAAAACTGGTTGATCAATATTGCAGGCTGCAAGCCAAGCTGGACTACTCACAATATTGTTGAAGATGAAGTTGCAAAAGCCAAGTTGGTAATCGGCAGTAAGCGCGTCATATGTGGACTATCAGGTGGAGTTGATTCAGCCGTTGCTGCAGCGATTGTGCAACGCGCAGTTGGAAAGCAACTGACATGTGTCTTTGTAGATCATGGCCTACTTCGAAGCGGAGAATCTGAGCAAGTACAGCGCGACTTTGTTGTAGCGACCGGTATCGAGCTCGTCGTTGTCGATGCCATTGATCAATTTCTGAGCGCTCTTGCAGGAGTCACCGATCCTGAAACAAAGAGAAAGATTATTGGACGAGAATTTATTCGATCCTTTGAGAAAGCAGCCCGAGATATTGCAGCTGATGGAGATGTTGAATTCTTAGTACAAGGCACTCTCTATCCTGATGTAGTGGAATCCGGTGGCGGCACAGGAACTGCAAATATTAAATCTCACCATAATGTAGGTGGACTACCTGATGATTTGAAATTCACATTGGTTGAACCTTTGCGGACGCTTTTTAAAGACGAAGTGCGCCAGGTCGGTCTTGAACTGGGCTTGCCTGAAGAGATCGTATGGCGCCAACCTTTTCCAGGTCCAGGACTTGGCATTCGCATCATCGGCGAAGTTACTGCAGAGCGCTTAGATATTTTGCGCCATGCAGACCTTATTGCCCGTGAAGAGCTAAAAGCTGCAGGCCTTGATCGAGAGATTTGGCAATGCCCAGTTGTTCTCTTAGCTGATGTACGAAGCGTTGGAGTTCAAGGTGATGGACGAACCTATGGTCACCCCATAGTCCTTCGCCCAGTATCCAGTGAAGATGCGATGACTGCAGATTGGTCTCGAATTCCGTATGATGTTCTTGAAAAGATTTCGACTCGAATTACCAACGAAGTTCGTGAAGTAAATCGCGTTGTACTCGATGTTACAAGCAAGCCACCCGGCACAATCGAATGGGAATAGGAACTCGATAATGGCTAAAACCCTGAAGGTAGCAACTCTTGTGCTGACACTCGTTGCAACAACAACTCTTATCTCAGCCCCAGCACAATCGGCTGAGCGACCAACATCAGTTCCAGGATGCGCTAAGTCAAAGGCTCAAGGACATACTCCGGCAAAGGTGAAACAGCCCACTGTTGCAGCTAAGAAGCTTGCAAAGAAACTTACGCTTACTACCAATTGTGGTTCTATCGTTATTTCCATGTATGGAACAAAGGCGCCAATTACCGTCACATCAATTGCAGCCCTGGCTAACGCTGGCTACTACAACAAATCACTCTGTCACCGCTTAACGACTGAGGGAATTTTTGTTCTTCAATGTGGCGATCCAACTGCAAGTGGTGGCGGTTCACCTACTGGTTGGAGCGGTTATATTGACGAAAATCTTCCCAAAGTTGGGGCCAAGAATTATCCAGCAGGAACTGTTGCAATGGCCAATTCAGGCGTTAAGACCAATGGCTCGCAGTTCTTTCTGGTCTACCAAGACACCCAACTTGGCCCTAACTACACAATTTGGGGAAAAATCACAAAAGGTTTGGATCTCCTTCAGAAGATTGGTGAAGTCGGTGCCTATCAAATGAGCGGAACGCAAGCAATGTATGCCGGAGATGGTTTCCCCATTCAAACTGTCGAGATTGTCAAAGCAAAAGCAAAATAATTATTGTGCTTTTGCTTTAATTTGTATTCACGATCTTAAAGGCTTCAGCAATGCGTCCTTCAGGAAGTGCGCCTAAACCTGCGTTGCGCTGACCCCATTCACGGAGCATCTCCTCAAGATTTTCGACATGTCCTGTCTGTGAGGCATGTTCTTTCAGGGCTGCAAGCTTGTAGTGAAAAGTTTCTGTGATGTCGACGAAGTGATCTGGATGCGCATGGCCCTGCATCCATATTTCCTTCACCCGCCAAGGTTGCAACCCTTCTTCATCAAGAAGTTCTGTAAATGCAAATGGATTTCGAGCATCAGGATAAACCGCTTGAATGGTTGCTTCACCCGCAGCCAAGTGATCTGGGTGGCTTGCGCCTATGCGCTCCCAATTTCGCTCAGGGGATTGGCAGAGCAAACGGTCAGGTTGTACGCGACGAATCTGCCTGACAATATCTTTACGAAGAGCAATTGTTGGTTCGAGATGGCCATCGACATAATTCAAGAATGTGACATCGCTAATTCCGAGCGTTGCACATGCAGCACGTTGTTCACTCTGGCGTATTGCCGGCATTTCTGATTTGGTGTATCCGGATTCTTCTCCGCCTTGATCGCCATTTGTGCAGAGAACGTATGAAACTTCAATACCTTTTTTTACCCACTGGGCGATTGTTCCCGAGGCCCCAAAATCTGAATCATCAGGATGGGCATTAATGACTAAAACCCGCTTAATCTCTACATCGTCAATAGGTTCCACAATTCACCCTTATCTCTGTGTGGGTTAACCCTAATAGACTCCCCGCCATGATGATGACCGAGCCATTGCTCGAGGGCCTCAACCCCGAGCAGCAGAGGGCCGTTGCTCATGAAGGTTCGCCGTTATTGGTAGTGGCAGGGGCTGGTTCAGGAAAGACTCGAGTTCTTACTCGTCGAATTGCCTACATCATGGCTGGTCGCGAAGTTCGACCTTATGAAATTTTAGCAATTACCTTTACCAATAAGGCTGCAGGCGAGATGAAGGAGCGCGTCACTGAACTCGTTGGCCCCATCGCAAAATCTATGTGGGTCTCCACCTTTCACTCGTCGTGCGTTCGAATGCTTCGGCAAGAGGTAGAACGGCTGGGTTACAGCAGTACTTTCAGTATTTACGACTCAGCAGATTCTCAAAAACTGATCTCACGAGTTATGGAGACTCTCAATATTGATTCAAAGCGTTATCCAGCTCGTCAATTTCAAAATCTTATCTCGAATGCTAAGAACGAACTTCAGACGCCTTACGAATATTTGAGCCACGCTACAAATCAATTTGAAACGATTGTGGCAGATGTCTACACGATGTATGAGAAACGTCTCCAGCAAGCTAACGCTATGGACTTTGACGATTTGATTATGAAGACTGTTCAAGTCTTGCAAAAATATCCAGAAGCTAAAGCGCGATTCCGATCACGCTTCCGCCATATTTTGGTCGATGAATATCAAGATACTAATCATGCTCAATATATGCTCATCAAAGAGCTCACCGGAGTCGAAGGAGATGGATTTGCCTTGGCTGAACTTTGCGTCGTGGGCGATGCCGATCAATCTATCTACGGCTTTCGTGGAGCAACCATCCGTAATATTTTGCAATTTGAAGTTGATTATCCAAACGCTACAACAGTGCTTCTCGAACAAAATTACCGTTCTACGCAAAATATCTTAAATGCTGCAAATGCCGTCATCACTAAGAACGAATCAAGAAAGGAGAAGAACCTCTGGTCAGAATCAGGTTCTGGAGCTCCACTTGTTGGATACGTTGCTGAATCCGAATATGACGAAGCAGAATTTGTGAAGGACGAAATTCGATCCCTGCAGGACATGGGCCACTCCAATCCGGGCGATACGGCCGTCTTCTACCGCACCAATGCGCAGTCACGTATCTTCGAAGAAATTTTTATGCGCGCTGCGATCCCTTATAAAGTAGTTGGCGGGCTTCGCTTCTACGAGCGTAAAGAGGTAAAGGATCTACTCGCTTACCTTCGAGTTCTAGCTAACCCTGACGATGAAGTTTCCTTACGTCGGATAATTAACTTGCCTAAGCGCGGTATAGGCGATCGCGCCTTGGAAGAAGTTGAAATTTTCGCGCAAGCACAGGGCATCTCTTTCTGGAACGCGCTCCTTCGAGTCTCTGAAGCACCGTCGGTACCTAAAAAAGCCGCTCAATCAATCGCGACTTTTTCATCCATGTTGGTAGCCCTACAAACTCTCGTTGAAGCAAAGACAAAACCATCAGTCATTATCGAAGCCGTACTCGAACAATCTGGACTGTTAACCGAACTCGAGGCCAGTAAAGATCCCCAAGATGAAGTGCGTGTTGAGAACCTAAAGGAACTTGTTTCAGCATCGATGGAATATGAAGAGCGATCATTTGAAGAGCTAGGTGAAGATGAGGAAATATCACTCTCGGGTTTCCTTGAAAAGGTTTCACTTGTGGCAGATGCCGATGACATTCCTGACGGTACCGACCATGGAGGAGTTGTCACCTTGATGACTCTGCATACCGCCAAGGGTCTTGAATTCCCTACTGTTTTTCTAACAGGCATGGAGGACGGAATCTTTCCTCATGCTCGCACACTCGATGATCCAAAAGAGATTGAAGAAGAACGTCGCCTAGCCTACGTAGGTCTTACTCGCGCAGAAAAACGACTTTACATTTCACGAGCCGAGTATCGACTTACCTTCGGAACTCCCAAGTACAACCCAGGCTCTCGTTTTCTCGATGAAATCCCCAGTGAATTAATTGAATGGAAGAACGAAGGTCGTAGCACATTTACCTCTTCATCGGCAGTCAAGAAATCTCGCCTTCCATCAGGACCGCCACCGCGTGCCACCGGCAGGAAATCGACTGCGATGGTTCTTGAGATCGGCCAGCGTGTGTCACATGACACATTCGGTCTTGGAACAGTTGTGGCTCTTGCTGGTGAAGGTGATAAATCTGAGGCGACCATCAATTTCGGCCAATATGGCGATAAACGCCTTCTCTTGCGCTACGCACCTGTCACAACACTGTAAATAAACACTTAGGATTGGGCTCTATCAAGTTGCAAGTACTTGTCCCGCATCAATAAGGAGCCTACGTGGATCTCTACGAATACCAAGCACGCGATCTTTTTGAAAAACATAAGGTTCCAGTTTTAAAGGGAGCGGTTGCAACGACCCCCGAGCAAGCACGCGATGCAGCAGCTTCCATGGGTGGCAAGGTTGTCGTTAAGGCGCAGGTGAAAGTAGGTGGACGTGGAAAGGCAGGTGGCGTCAAACTTGCATTAGATGCCGCAGATACATTTGAAAAGGCAAGTGCAATTCTTGGCATGGATATCAAAGGCCATACTGTTCATAAAGTGATGATTGCCCAAGCAGCTCCTATTGCTGCTGAATATTATGTTTCTATCCTTCTCGATCGTTCTAATCGAACCTTCCTTGTTATGGCTTCCGTTGCTGGTGGAATGGATATTGAAGAAGTTGCTCGCACGGCTCCTGAAAAATTGGCGAAGGTTCCAATTAGCGCAGTCGATGGAATTTCACTTGCAAAGGCGACGGAAATTGTGACACAGGCACAATTCCCCGATGATGTTGCTGGCCAAGTAGCCGATGTATTGGTCAAGCTTTGGGAGACATTCCAGAGTGAAGATGCGACTTTGGTCGAAGTCAATCCGCTCGTTAAGACAGAAGATGGTCGAGTTGTAGCTCTCGATGGCAAGGTCTCACTCGATGAGAATGCTGAATTTCGCCAACCAGATCATGAAGCGCTCGTGGATCAAGCAACAGCAAATGCTCTCGAGGCTGCTGCAAAAGAAAAGAATCTAAATTACGTAAAGCTTGATAATGGGCAAGTTGGAATCATCGGAAACGGCGCAGGACTTGTCATGTCAACTCTCGATGTCGTGGCATATGCCGGTGAAAAATTCGGTGGAATGCTTCCTGCCAACTTCCTCGATATCGGCGGAGGAGCATCAGCGCAGGTAATGGCAGATGGCCTCTCAATTATTCTTGGAGACCCAGATGTAAAGAGCGTCTTCGTCAATGTATTCGGTGGCATTACAGCGTGTGATGCGGTTGCAAACGGAATCGTGCAGGCTCTTGAACTTTTGGGAGCAAAAGCCACCAAGCCAATCGTTGTTCGATTAGATGGAAATAACGTTCTTGAAGGACGCGCAATTCTTAAGTCTGCGAACCATCCTTTGGTAGAGCAAGCTGAAACTATGGATGGAGCAGCATCTCGCGCTGCAGAATTGGCGGCAAAGTAATGTCTATCTTTATAAACTCAACGAGTAAAGTCATTGTGCAAGGTATGACTGGATCTGAAGGCACTAAGCACACTCGACGCATGTTGGCATCTGGTACCAAAGTTGTTGGCGGAGTAACGCCAGGCAAGGGTGGTCAAGTAGTCGAGATCGAAGGCGTTTCACTTCCAGTATTTAATACAGTCGCCGAAGCAATGGCGGCAACAAGCGCCAACGTTTCTGTAGTTTTCGTTCCGCCGAAATTTGCGAAGGCTGCAGTTATTGATGCTATTGATGCGAAGATGCCTTTAGTGGTAGTAATTACAGAAGGCATTCCAGTACATGATTCTGCATATTTCTATGCTTACTCGCTACAAAAAGGTGGCACGCAAATCATTGGACCTAACTGTCCAGGTTTGATTAGCCCTGAACAATCTAATGTCGGCATCATTCCTGCAGATATTACAAAGAGAGGCCCTATCGGTCTTGTTTCTAAGTCAGGAACTCTTACATATCAAATGATGTATGAGCTTCGTGATATCGGATTCTCAACAGCAGTGGGAATTGGTGGAGATCCTATAATCGGAACTACACACATCGATTGCCTGCGTGCTTTCCAAGATGATCCTGATACAACGTCTATTGTGATGATTGGTGAAATCGGAGGAGACGCAGAAGAGCGAGCCGCAGCATTTATCTCAGAGTACGTCACCAAGCCTGTCGTTGGTTATGTTGCAGGCTTTACCGCTCCTGAAGGTAAGACGATGGGACATGCAGGCGCCATTGTCTCTGGCTCTTCAGGAACTGCGCAGGCAAAGAAGGATGCCCTCGAAGCTGCCGGTGTAAAAGTTGGTCAGACCCCAAGTGAAACTGCGCAATTGATGCGCGACATCCTAGGTCGCTAATTCGATCATGCAACGCGTCCTTTCGGTCTCGTTGTCGCATGTAATACGTACTGCAGCTTTACTTCTGCTTCCATTCTCATTTATATCTCTTATTGCGTGGGCAACTGCGGGTAGCGCAACCGGAAGTACGACTGATCCAATTCGCGGAGCAGTCTGGATTTGGTTAGGTGCGCATCAGATACCTTTTCAATTAGCTCTACCTCCCACTGGCCTTACAGGCTATTTCACCTTCTTGCCTATTGGTGGAGTCATGCTTATCTTTTTTGCAATGCGATCTACCTTTAACCGAGCCCTCGATCGATTGCAGGGCGACTTTCACGATATCAATGGAGTTCGAATAATTTTCTCGGTTCAATATGCAATCCTGGTGACCATACTTGCATTTATAAGTAAATCTCCTGCCGTGACTCCGCAATGGTATCTAGCGCCAATATTTGCCTTCTTTATCGCCCTTTTAACAACGCTAACTGCAGGGCATCGAGTGACTCCTTCTCGGCCTTTGAAATTCGCAGTACGCATACTCTCAATTATTATTGGAACCTCACTTATCGTTCTTGCAATTCTCATTCTGGCTAATTTTTCTCAGGTTGAGGACATCACGCTCTCACTCGAGCCAGGCTTCTTTGGTGGCACACTCTTATTGTTTCTCAATATTCTCTATCTTCCCAATGCTGCAATTTCACTTGCTGCTTATTTTTCAGGAACTGGACTAGCAGTTGGTGCGGGAACTTTGATTTCTCCAATCTGGTATCACTTAGGTCAGATTCCGGTCCTGCCTTTACTTGGAGTTCTTCCAACCGGTCCTCATCCGCTAGCTCTTCTCGGTATTGTATTCTTTATCTTTCTTGGGTTTCTACTCACTCGATGGGCGCTTGCCTTCGGTATAACAACGTTGATTCAGAGTTATCTATTCGTAGTGGTTGGATTAATTCTGACTTCATATTTAGCAAGCGGATCTCTGATCACATCTGAAATGGGTGCGATGGGAGTCTCAATCTGGAAGTTCTCTCTTTCTGTGGTCAGTGAGGTAGCCATTGGGGCTGTTGTAACTGCGCTCATCATGAATCGTAGAGTTCGATGAAACGAATAGTAATTTTGGCTTCAGGAAGCGGGACTCTGACGCAAGCAATAATTGATGCACATCTTGGTGCCGATATTGTTGCGGTGATTACAGATCAAGCAGGTGCGCACGTTTTAGATCGAGCTCATAGCGCACATATTGAAACTTTTACAGTACCTATGATGGCCGATCGTACAGAATGGGATCGCGAAGTTGAAACTCTTATTGCAGCCCTGAAACCCGATCTCGTGGTCTGTGCAGGTTTCATGAGAGTTCTGTCGGAAAGAATTACTAACCGCTTTAAAATAATTAATAGCCATCCATCTCTGCTCCCGCTCTTTCCTGGAGCTCACGCAGTGCGAGATGCGCTAGCTGCTCAAGTCCCTGAGACGGGAACTACCATTCACTGGGTAGATGGGGGCCTTGATACTGGCCAAGTCATTGCCCACGAACGGGTGAGAATATACTCAGGAGATACTGAAGCCACTTTGCATGAGCGCATTAAGATTGTCGAACGAGGTCTCATAGTGGCGACCATTAAATCCTTGTTACCAAAGTTGGAGAAGACCATTGGCTGAGCGCAAACCTATCCGACGAGCTCTCGTTAGCGTCTACGAGAAAGATCGATTGCTCGAACTAGGTAAATGTCTTTTTGAAGCCGGTGTAGAAATTCTTTCTACCGGCTCGACTGCAAAGACCTTGCAAGCTGCTGGAATTTCAGTTACTGAAGTAAGTAGCTACACAGGTTTTCCTGAAATTATGGGCGGGCGCGTCAAGACGCTTCATCCAAAAATTCACTCTGGAATTCTTGCAGATCAGAATAACCCAGAGCATGTTGCAGCAATTGCCGAACTTGATATTGCTCCATTCGATCTCGTCGTCATTAATCTCTACCCATTTGCTTCAACAATTGCATCATCTGCGGATTTTGCAGAATGCATCGAACAGATAGATATTGGCGGACCATCAATGCTACGAGGCGCTGCTAAAAATCATGGATCGGTTGCAGTTGTCTGCAAAGAGTCGCAATACGAGCATGTCATCAAATCGATCAAGGCTGGTGGTTTTACCGAAGATGAACGTCGCGCTTTAGCACTTGAAGTATTTAGAACTACTGCCGAGTATGACCTGACAATTGCAAGCTGGCTAGGCACACAGACAAGTCTTGAGATTCCAGATTGGTTTGGACTTATCTTTAACCGCCAGGATTCTCTGCGCTACGGTGAGAACCCACATCAGAAGGCATCTATCTATCGTGGTGGTCCGGTTGGCATTGTGAGCGCTCTCCAATCACATGGAAAAGAAATGTCATTTAATAATTACACAGATGCAGATGCTGCCTGGCGGGCTGCGCTCGATCACATTGAGCCATGTGTTGCAATTATTAAACATGCAAATCCATGTGGAATTGCGATTGGCATCAATATTGCAACTGCTTATGCAAAGGCACATGCCTGCGACCCGGTTTCAGCATTTGGCGGCGTCGTCGCCTCCAACCGGAAAGTGTCAGTTGATATGGCACGGCAACTTGCACAGATATTTACAGAAGTCGTCATTGCTCCTGACTACGAACCGGCAGCACTTGAAATTTTGAAGAAAAAACCTTCAATTCGTATCCTTACATGTACGCAATCTCGTATTACCCCACTCGAGATCCGCCCAGTTTCCGGGGGGGTACTCCTGCAAGAAACAGATCTAATCAATGCCACAGGAGATAATCCGAAAAATTGGAAGCAGGTAACCGGAACCCCAGTATCAAAGGAAGTTTTGTTAGATCTTGCCTTTGCATGGCGTTCAGTGCGTTCAGTAAAGAGCAATGCGATTCTTCTTGCAAAAGATGGAGCAGCTGTTGGAATCGGAATGGGGCAGGTAAACCGTGTAGATTCTGCAAAACTTGCCGTTGCTAGAGCTGGAGAGCGAGCAGCAGGAAGTGTTGCGGCATCTGATGCATTCTTCCCATTTACTGATGGCCTTGAAATTCTGACAGCCTCTGGTGTTGTGGCGATAGTTCAGCCAGGTGGCAGTGTGCGAGATGAGGAGGTAATCGCCGCAGCTGCGCAGGCTGGGGTAGCAATGTTCTTCACGGGCACTCGACATTTCTCCCACGCATAAGGCAAGCAATAGGATTACACCATGAGCGCACAGATTCTTGATGGCAAAGCACTTGCCACAACTATCAAGGCCAATTTGGCAGTACGCACTGCAGCCCTGAAAGAGCAAGGAATCACGCCAGGTCTTGGCACAGTTTTAGTAGGCGATGATCCTGGATCACATTCCTATGTGGCTGGCAAACACCGCGATTGCCAAGAGGTCGGAATTGCCTCAATTCGCATCGATCTTCCTAAGTCAGCAACTCAAGCAGATGTACTTGCAGCCATCAAAGATCTCAATACAGCGAGGGAATGCACTGGTTACATCGTTCAGTTACCACTTCCACAAGGAATTGACACCCAAGTAATTCTTGAATCTATAGATCCTGCAAAAGATGCAGATGGTTTACATCCCATGAACCTTGGTCGACTCGTTGCAGGTTATGAAGCACCGCTTCCTTGCACTCCGCAAGGAATCATTGAACTCATCAACCACTACAAGATTGCACTATCTGGAGCAGAAGTAGTCGTCATTGGCCGAGGTTTAACTGTAGGCAGACCTCTCGGTCTTTTATTAACTCGCAAGCAAGAGAATGCAACGGTAACCTTGACACATACCGGTACAAAAGATTTAACAATTCATACCATGCGTGCAGATATTATCGTTGCAGCAATTGGTAAGGCTCACTTCCTTAAAGCGGAGATGGTTAAATCGGGGGCGACCGTTATAGATGTTGGAATATCACGTACAGAATCTGGATTATTGGGAGATGTTGATCCTGGAGTATCTACCGTCGCTGCCTTCATCGCACCAATGCCAGGTGGCGTAGGTCCAATGACGCGGGCGATGCTCCTTACAAATGTGGTCGATGCATGCGAACGATAAGTGAGATTCGGAGTCAGGCCGCATATGCTGGGATAGCTATCGGTGTAATTTTCGGTGTTTGCGGCCTTGTGCGAACAGGAGCAATTCTGATTGCTGTGGGCACGGGTGTGATTGCTCTCTCTCATTGGGAAAAGCGTCGAATCGAGCGTTATTTACCGCTGGCAATCGCAATTGTTCTGTTGGGGCTGGCAATAGCTCTACCAAAGGGGTTGTAGAGTTCTCTCGACGTCAAGATATATCAATAACCATAAAAGGGGACGCTATGACTAAGAAAGTCACTGTGGTAGGTGCAGGATTCTACGGTTCAACGACAGCTCTTCGCCTTGCTGAGTACAACATCTTCGATGAAGTGGTACTAACAGATATCGTCGAAGGCAAGCCCGAAGGTTTGGCTCTTGATATGAATCAGTCGCGTTCCATCGAAGGTTTCGAAACAAAAATTACGGGCGCGAGAACTACTCCAGAGGGTGCTGGTTATGAAAAGACAGCTAACTCTGATGTTGTAGTTATTACAGCAGGACTCCCGCGTAAGCCTGGAATGAGCCGTATGGACCTGATCGGAGTCAATGCAGGAATCGTTCGCGGTGTTGCAGAAAATATTGCAAAGCATTCCCCTAATGCAGTGATCATTGTTGTTTCAAATCCATTGGATGAAATGACAGCACTTGCCCAGATTGCATCTAATTTTCCAAAGAATCGCGTGATGGGTCAGGCAGGAATGCTTGATACTGCTCGCTTTACAAATTTCGTAGCTGAGAAACTTGGCGTGGAAGTTGGATCAGTTAAAACTCTCACTCTCGGCTCGCACGGTGACACGATGGTTCCAGTTCCTAGTCGTTGCACAGTCAATGGCGTTGCACTTTCAGAGAAGTTGTCACAAACCGAGATAGATGAACTCGTGGATCGCACGCGTAATGGTGGCGCTGAAGTCGTAGCTCTTCTTAAAACTGGTTCTGCTTACTATGCCCCCTCTGCAGCAGCGGCTCGTATGGCAAAGGCAGTCATTGAGGATTCTGGTGCTGTTATGCCAGTCTGTGCATGGGTTGATGGCGAATACGGCATTTCTGGCGTCTACCTTGGAGTAGAAGCCGAAATTGGAAAGACCGGAATCCGTAAGGTTGTCGAAAGCAAGCTCACAGAAGCTGAAATCTCATCACTGAAAGAGGCCGCAGAAGCAGTTCGCGCAAAGCAAGCAGACGTTCTTACGCTTTAAATACATTAAATACCCAAAATACTGAGAAAGCACTATCGGGAGAAGAAGATGGCAAAGATTAAAGTCGAAGGAACTGTTGTCGAATTAGATGGCGATGAAATGACTCGCATCATGTGGCAGTTTATTAAGGATTCACTAATCCTTCCTTACCTCGATGTAAACCTTGAGTATTACGACCTCGGTATGGAAAATCGGGATGCAACCGATGATCAAGTGACTATCGATTCTGCCCGTGCGATTCAAAAGCATGGCGTTGGAATTAAGTGCGCCACCATTACTCCAGATGAAGCTCGTGTTAAAGAATTTGGACTCAAGAAGATGTGGAAGTCTCCTAACGGAACCATCCGTAACATTCTTGGTGGAGTTATCTTTCGCGAGCCCATCATTATCAGCAATGTGCCTCGTTTAGTCCCGCACTGGACAAAACCAATCGTGATTGGCCGCCATGCATTTGGTGATCAATACCGTGCAACAGACTTCAAAGTTCCAGGCCCAGGAAAGCTCACCCTTTCTTATGTTCCAGAAGATGGTTCTGCCCCTCAAGAATTTGAAGTTTACGATTTCAAATCTTCCGGTGTAGCACTTGCTATGTATAACGTTGATGATTCAATTCGTGACTTTGCGCGTGCGTCCCTTAATTACGGAATTCTCCGAAAGTTTCCTGTCTATCTTTCTACAAAGAACACAATTCTAAAGGCGTATGACGGTCGCTTTAAAGATATCTTCGAAGAAATCTACCAAGCAGAATTTAAATCTCAATTTGACGCTGCTGGAATCTGGTACGAGCACCGACTTATCGATGACATGGTTGCCATGTCACTTCGCATGGAGGGCGGATATGTGTGGGCATGCAAGAACTACGACGGTGATGTTCAGTCAGATACTGTCGCGCAAGGGTATGGCTCACTCGGTTTGATGACTTCCGTGCTAATGACTCCCGATGGAAAAGTCTGCGAATCTGAGGCAGCTCACGGAACGGTGACTCGTCACTATCGCAATCACCAAGCTGGAAAAGCGACTTCAACCAATCCCATTGCATCCATCTTTGCCTGGACACAAGGTTTAGCACACCGCGCAAAGCTCGATGACAGCGCAGAGCTCGCAGAATTTTCAGCAACTCTTGAGCGCGTTTGTATCGAAACTGTTGAGCAAGGAAAAATGACGAAAGATCTTGCAATGCTCATCTCGAAAGATGCGCCCTATCAAACGACCCAAGAATTCCTAAACTCAATCGATGGAAATTTAAAGAAAGCAATGGCGTAATGCGCTTGCGCAAGTACGCAATTGAGATGGCTTAAAAATATAATGTCTCAGGACTTTGGTGCAGTTGCACTTGTTGGTTCTGGTGAGTATTCAAGACAGATGCAGGGGTTAGAAAGACAGCTCCTTGAACTCGCTATTTCCAGGGGTAAGGAAAATAGATTTCTTCAGATTCCCACTGCGTCATCTCATGAAGGTCAAGAAAGCCGTCAGAAGTGGCAGCGCTTGGGACAAGAACAAGCAGACCGGATCGGTAGCGAGTGTGTCTACCTGCCTATCCACGAACGAGAAGACGCATTTAACTTGGAATTTGTGGATCAGCTACAAGGTGCTGGTCTCATATATTTTTCTGGAGGAGACCCACATAGAGTTGCAGAGATTTATGCAGGAACACCAGTCTGGGACGAAATTGTAAAACAGTGGAAATCAGGAACATCCCTTGCCGGGTGTTCGGCAGGAGCGATGGCATTTGGCGCAAAAATTATGGGGTTAAGGCGAGCGAGCCACAGCACTGGGTTGGCTCTACTTCCAGAGATTGAAGTGATTCCACATTATGACAAGATGTTGGGCTGGTTACCCGATCGCGTTGCATCCTTTATCTTGCCTTCAGAGAGCGAGTCGATTTTGCTGGGAATAGATGAAAATACTGCTCTCGTCTATACAGATGCATGGCGGCGATATGGGACTGGCAAAGTTCACGTTCTGAGGGGATCTTTAGAAATTGTAGATTAAAAAACCCGCCGCACATATGGGCAGCGGGTTTTTTAATGAAGTAATTAATTAATACGCTCTCCTGAAGTCGCATCAAAGAGGTGAACAGCTTCTGGAACATTTGCAACAATGACTGTCTGACCTGGCTTTGGTGGGTTCTTAGGATCCCAGCGCACAATTACCTGAACGCCTTCATCGGAAGCATTTGCAAACTGAATGTTTGAATCTGCTGGCTTTCCGTAGACAAATGCATCGGAGCCGAGCTCTTCAACAACTTCTACAAGTACGTGGAAGCCCTTTTCTGCCGGAACGAAACCTTCTGGGCGAATTCCAACAGTGACAGATGAACCAGTTGATGCAGGAACGTCAATATTGAGATCTCCAAGTTGCGCCTTGCCTCCAGATACTGGTGCGATAAGTAGGTTCATTGCCGGAGATCCGATGAAGCCTGCTACGAAGGCATTAGCTGGTTTTTCATAAAGGTTACGAGGAGTATCAACTTGCTGGAGTAATCCATCTTTAAGAACTGCAACGCGATCACCCATTGTCATGGCTTCAACTTGATCGTGGGTTACATAAACAGTTGTAATCCCTAGTCGACGCTGCAGCGCCGCGATTTGTGTACGAGTTGCAACGCGCAACTTCGCATCAAGGTTTGAAAGTGGTTCATCCATAAGAAAGACCTGTGGTTCGCGAACAATTGCGCGGCCCATTGCAACGCGCTGACGCTGTCCACCTGAAAGAGCTTTTGGCTTGCGCTCTAGATATGGCTCGAGGTCGAGCAACTTTGCAGCTTCGCGCACCCGCTTCTCACGCTCTGCCTTATCGACGCCTGCAATCTTGAGCGCAAAACCCATATTTTCAGCAACTGTCATATGTGGGTAAAGTGCATATGACTGGAAGACCATCGCGATATCGCGATCCTTTGGTGCAACGTTTGTAACGTCGCGATCACCGATAAGTACGCGACCACCATCGATCTCTTCAAGGCCAGCTAACATACGAAGAGATGTTGACTTGCCGCAACCTGACGGTCCAACAAGGACGAGAAATTCACCATCTGCGACGGTGAGATTGAGCTTATCTACAGCAGGCGCTGTTGTGCCTGGGTAGATGCGTGAAGCATTTTCAAATACGACTGATGCCATTTTTACATTTCCTTATCCGGGCAGGTACGTGCCCGACGGTCCGAGGATGAAGGCGCTGGCCGGTTGACCAGCGTGGGAAAGGCTATGGCACGGTCAAGCGTTTGGGAAGCCCATTGGCTAGACTTCTCGCATCATGGATAGTGACCCGACCGCCCTGACTACTGGCGGCTCCCTCTTTTCGGCTATCGGCCTGGTGGCTCTTCTCATACTTCTCGGTGCGCTCTTTGTCGCAGCTGAAATTGCACTTATCTCACTTCGTGAAAGTCAGATCAAACAGCTTGCAGCTCGCGGCAAACGCGGGGCAAAAGTGGCCGAAGTTGCAGCCAACCCAAACCGTTTACTTGCAGCCCTCCAGGTGGGCGTTACGGTCACAGGGTTTCTCTCTGCAGCCCTAGGCGCTGAAAAACTTGGAGTCTATGTAATCCCGTGGCTTGAAGGAATTGGAATTCCGGTTGACTCCGCTGGGACCACATCCCTTGTCGGCGTAACTCTTGTTATTGCTTACTTCTCGCTTGTCTTTGGTGAATTGGTTCCCAAAAGACTTGCGCTTTACAAAACTGAAGAAATTGCGCTTGCATCTGCGGGAGTAATTCAGGCCCTCAGTAATCTCTTCCGCCCCATTATTTGGGTGCTCTCTCATTCAACCAATCTGGTCCTTCGACTCTTTGGAATAGACCCCAAGGAACAGCGGGCGCAGATTTCTGAAGAAGAACTTCTGGACCTAGTAGCAGGGCATGCAGCTCTTACTGATGAAGAGCGCGATATCGTCGAAGAAGTCTTTAACGCATCCGAACGACAGGTTCATGAAGTCATGGTGCCGCGTACAGAAGTAGATTTCATGGATGCCTCACTAACTGTCGGCAAAGCAATTGCGCTCGCAATCGAGAAAGCCCACTCTCGCTATCCGGTAGTTCGTGGCTCCACGGATGAAGTCATTGGCTTTATCCACGTGCGAGATTTGCTTGATACATCTCTTGCAACAACTAATGCCAAAATTCAGGAGCTTGCTCGCAACATTATGTACTTACCAGGAACGAAAGGGATTTTGCCTGCCCTGACTGAGATGCGTAGCCAAAGGCAACATTTAGCAATCGTTCTCGATGAATACGGCGGAACAGATGGAATCGTCACTCTTGAAGATTTAGTTGAGACCTTGATTGGCGATATTCGAGATGAGTATGACGGTGATGAGGCTGAAGTTTCACAAGAGGCTCACACAGGTGATTTTGAGGTCGATGGACTGATCTCCTTAGAAGACTTACTGCAAGAGACCGGAATTGAGCTGCCTGATGGTCCTTATGAAACAGCCAGTGGCTTTATGATGAATTTTCTTGGCAGAATCCCTGTTGAGGGAGATATTGTCGGAGTCAATGGAGTGCGAATCACAGTCAGTTCTATGGAAGGCAAGCGCGCTGGCCGACTATTAATCTCGCGCAACTACTAGTCCATGCGAGAATTACATCCATGAAGAGAGTTCTATCTGGCATACAACCAACGAGTAGTTCCTTCCATCTCGGAAATTATTTAGGCGCGCTCAAGCAGTGGGTAGAACTCCAAAATGGCCACGACGCCTTTTACTGCATTGTTGATTTGCATGCGCTAACAATCGAAACAGATCCAGCTCTATTACGTCAACGCACACTGGCTTCGGCTGCACAGTTGCTGGCCCTAGGAATTTCTCCTGATAAATCGACTCTCTTTGTACAATCTCAAGTGCACCAACATAATCAGTTGGGTTGGATCATGGAGTGCATGACTGGCTTTGGTGAAGCAAGCCGTATGACTCAATTCAAGGATAAATCTTCCAAGGCAGGTTCTAACTCTGCTCGAGTCGGACTCTTCACTTATCCGATGTTACAAGCTGCAGACATCCTTCTTTATCAAGCGGATTACGTGCCGGTCGGAGAAGATCAACGTCAACATATCGAACTCACACGTGATTTAGCGGGACGATTCAATTCTCGCTACGGGCAGACATTCCAACTTCCCGAGGCATATATTCTCAAGAGCGCTGCAAAAATTAATGATATTCAAGATCCAACTTCCAAGATGAGCAAATCATCAGGGGCTGTAGCTGGGGTTATTGAAATTATGGATACGCCAGAGGCAAATCTCAAGAAGATTAAGAGCGCCATAACTGATGCGGGCCGTGAAATTAAGTACGACGCAGTCGAAAAACCCGGCATTAGCAATTTGCTCACTATCCACTCAGCGCTATCAGGTATGACAATTGAAGAGTTAGAAAATGAATTTGCAGGCAAGGGCTACGGAGATTTTAAGGCAGTAGTTGCCGATGTAGTTGTTGAATACCTACGTCCCATTAGAGCAACGGCTCTAGAACTCCTCGAGGATGAAGCTCACCTGCTTACAATATTGCATCAAGGTTCAGAAAAAGCTCGAACAGTCGCAGAGAAAACGATAGAGACAACCTATAAGAACTTAGGAGTTGTCCTCTGATGAAGGCGCGATTAGCTCTGGCAATACTCCTTATCGGGACGCTCCTTACCCCTCTGACATCAGTTGCAGCGCCCAATCTGAGAGTAGGAGTTGCCTACGATATTGGTGGCCGTGGAGATAAATCCTTTAATGACGCTACAGCTGCGGGTCTTGAGAAAGCCCATAAGGAATTCAATTTCACGCTAGAAGCAGTCGTAACGGATGGCACATCTTCTGATCGAGAAAAGAGAATTCGTACTCTCATCACTAAAAATTGCAATCCCATTATTGCAATTGGCAGTGGATATGCGTCAACGCTTCAGATACTTGCAGTTGAATATCCTGATACCCATTTTGCGATTGTCAATGATGCAAGCGTCCCTTTACTCAATGTGACTTCATTAGTCTTTGCCGATATTCAAGGCGCTTATCTGGCAGGTTTTAGTGCAGCTCAAGTTTCCAAAACAGGTAAAGTGGCAATGATCGCAAACACCGATCAGGCGGACCTATTTAAAAATGGTTTCTCGGCTGGTGTCTTTGCAAGCAAGAAGAAAGTAATTCCAATCGTTAAATATGTTTCAGGCTCATATGCGATTGCTACCAACCAAGTGATAAAAGCTGGGGCAGATGTAATTTTTGTCGCCACTCAAGGTTCTGATTCAGCTATTTTGGGCGCAATTGTGCTGCGCAATGCAAAGAAGAAGAAGGGACCTACTATTGGTTTTATCAATATCGAACCTGATCAATATGTTAGCGTCACCGATTCAACTAAGAAATTTCTTATCGCCTCAGTTATCAAACGGGTTGATAAAGCAATTTACGATGTTGTAGCTCTTTCTGTCGCCGATAGGCAGTATCTGGATATCTTGGATGCTGATGCCGGAATTTATGGGCGAAGTTATGGAATTGCGGGCGGAGGAATTGAGTTCGCCGTCTTCTCGAGAGGACTCGTTCTACAGGCAGACGAAATTAACAAGGCCGCGGCTCTAGCTG
>DJBN01000040.1:23582-28619 GCA_002430075.1 Actinobacteria bacterium UBA5975
CTCTAGCTGAAAAGCTATCTCGGTAACAAAAGGTAGTTTTCTCTGAAGTAGGCTATTTCAGCACGGATCGAATAAAACTCACGAGAGTAATTCTTTCAGAGGTATGCGTATCTCGTCGAGTAATTTCTGTGATTCATCCGACGTCTTCGTAATAACCTCGATATAACACTTCATCTTGGCCTCTGTTCCAGATGGACGAATAATCACCCGAATACCGCCAGAAAGCCATAAACGCAGCCCTTCTGTAGGCGGAAGCCCATCTGTAGGCGTTGCAAGATCATCAATAGATTCGACTTTGCGTCCGGCAATATGCGAAGGAGGGGTCTTTCGAAGCGAATTAAGAACTGCAGAGATTGCTGAGATATCTGAGACACGGATAGAAATCTGTTCCGTTCCATGAAATCCATGACGATCCCACACCTGATTAAGTAGGTCAGAGAGCGTTAGCCCATCGTCCTTGAGATCGCTCGTTATTTGGGCTAAAAACAAAGCTGCGGAAATTCCATCTTTATCATTAACCGTCTTGGCATCAACTGCATATCCAATGGCTTCTTCGTAACCGAATGCAAGATTTCTAATTTTAGCAAGCCATTTGAACCCCGTGAGAACTTCTTGAAAGGGGATGCCATAGTGAGCGCTGATTTTACGAAGGGCTGATGAGGAGACTATAGAGTTCCCAAATACCCCTTGTGGTTGAGTACGGGCAATCCATTCACCAAAAATGATTCCAAGTTCATCGCCACGCAACATGCGCCAACCTACTACTGGGTCATTAATTGCTGCAGCACATCGATCCGCGTCTGGGTCATTGGCGATAACTAAATCTGCACCGAAATCACGAGCCTTTTTCAATGCCAGATCAATCGCCCCAGGTTCTTCGGGGTTAGGAAAAGAAACTGTTGGAAAATCTGGATCAGGCGTGCATTGCTCATCTACCAAAATCAAAGTTGCAAAGCCTGCGTGGTTAAAGACCCGTTGGATCGTTTCAGTTCCAACTCCATGCATTGCCGTATAGACAATTTTAAGATCTCTCGGATGCGGCGCTAATTTAGCTGTCTCTGATATGTATCCAGAGATTACCTCCTCGCCAAGAATCGTCCACGCGCTACCGCGAGGCTGTTTTTTGAGTGATGTTATTGAAGCAATCTCGGTTGCAATAAATTCATCTGTTGGGCTAATTATTTGCGAAGCATAGTAATCAATGCCGTCTGCAGCAGGACCTATATAAACCTTGTATCCGTTATCTTGCGGAGGGTTATGGCTGGCGGTAACCATAATGCCAATATCACAACGCAGAAACTGAGTTGCATATGCCAAAACCGGCGTAGGCAGCGGTCTTGGAAGTATCTGTACATCCATACCGGCGCCACTCATGATTTCAGCGGTTTCTAATGTGTAATCCTCGGAGCCGTAGCGAGCATCTCGGCCTATTACGACCTTACTCATGCCACGCTTTTTCATATATGCAGCAAGCCCGGCAGCAGTTCGGCCCACGACTGCACGATTCATGCACGATGGCCCAGGACCTATTGGCCCACGCAGTCCTGCAGTACCAAATTGAAGAAAACCATTGAAGTGTTGAGCAAGAACACCTTCATCACCGCTATCGAGCATTTCTTGCAGTTGAGTCGCAGTTACTGGATCAGGGTCATCTGCAATCCATAGCTCGATTTCCGCGCGCAATGATGCATTCATGGATAGAGATTATCGGTGTTAAACGAGTTTTGGAATAGTTGATTTAAGGAGTGAACCCATGCGATCTGCTGCAGCTTTTCCTGCAGCGATAACTTCTTCATGGTTCAATTTTTCTCCGGTGACTCCTGCGGCAGCATTTGTAACTAGTGAAATACCAAGTACTTCGGCACCAAGAGCGTGGGCTGCAATTGCTTCCGGAACGGTAGACATTCCGACTAGATCTGCGCCCATTGTGCGCATCATCAAAATTTCCGCAGGTGTTTCATACGTCGGACCACGCCAGTGTACATATACGCCTTCAGTCAGAGATGAATCTTCCTTCTTTACAATCTCACGGATTCTCTTGCTGTACAGATCAGTAAGATCGATAAATGTTGCACCCGAGAGCGGAGAAGCAGCTGTTAATGAAATATGATCGCGAATAATTACTGGTTGACCTACCGTGTATGAGGTATTAATCCCGCCACAAGCATTGGTGAGTATTACAACTTTGCAGCCAGCCTTTACCGCTGTGCGAACCCCATGCACAACAGGTTCCATGCCTTTACCTTCATAGAGATGTGTACGACCAAGAAATACGAGCGCTCGTACAGTTTTGCCACCCTCGGTGATTTCATATGAACGTACTTTCCCCGAGTGCCCTTCAACTGCGGGAGCCATAAATCCAGTCAGTTCATGCGCATCGCATTCGTAAACTGGAGCCCCAAGAGCGTCCGCGGCCGTTACCCAGCCTGAGCCCATAACGAGAGCTACATCGTGCGACGCAACGCCTGTGCGTTCTGCGATCTCGTGAGCTGCCTTCGAGGCAGCAGCTAGCGGATCAGAGTAAAGAAGTTCAGTAGAAGTCATGCCTGAATAATGTCACAGAGAACAGCGCCGCTTGACACTGTTTCACCGATTACTGCCTTTAGGTTTCTTATCACACCGCTCTTATGTGCATTCAGTGGTTGCTCCATCTTCATCGCCTCTAACACGATGACGAGATCTCCGGCTTCAACCGCTTGTCCCTCGCTTACAGCAATCTTTACAACCGTACCCTGCATAGGACTGGAGAGTGAAGTGCCAGTTGAGGCTCCGGAAGAAGATTTCTTAGCTCGATGTCGCTTAACGACAGGTTCAGGGGCATGAACCAGAATTTCAAATCGCTTTCCATTGACTTCAGCAATCAGCTTTTCAGCAGCAACATGAGTCTCTATCGCACTTTCCGAGGACTCAAATGCAGGAATCTCGTTAACAAACTCACTTTCTATGTAGCTTGTGTAAACTTTAAATTCTTTGGCATATGCAGGATCTTCAAGAATCGCGCGGTGGAATGGAAGTGCGGTCGCAAGACCACCGACTTCAAACTCAGCAAGCGCACGTCGCGCCCGCTCGATAGCTTGCTCTCGGGTTGCACCTGTAACGATTAATTTTGCTAGCAGTGAATCAAAGTTTCCGCCGATTACATCACCATTGCGAAAACCTGCATCTACTCGCACGCCAGGTCCAGTTGGAATATTCCACGAAGTAATTCGACCTGGCGCTGGCAGGAATGAGCGACCAGGATCTTCACCATTGATTCGAAATTCAATTGAATGACCGCGAACTACCGGATCATCAAATCCAAGACTTTCTCCCATAGCAATTCGGAATTGCTCGCGCACTAAGTCGATACCAGTAACTTCTTCAGAGACGGGGTGTTCGACTTGTAAGCGTGTATTTACTTCCAAGAATGAAATAGTCCCGTCGAGACCGATAAGAAATTCACAGGTGCCAGCTCCTATATAGCCAGCCTCTTTCATAATTGCCTTACTTGAACGGTATAGCTCTTCATTTTGGGCATCGGTGAGAAATGGAGCCGGGGCTTCCTCTACTAATTTCTGGTGGCGACGCTGCAGTGAGCAATCACGCGTAGAGACAACAACTGCATGGCCATGTTTATCTACTAAAACTTGAGTCTCAACATGTCGAGGCTTATCCAAATAACGCTCGACGAAGCATTCTCCGCGACCAAACCCGGCAATCGCTTCACGGACTGCGGAGGCATAGAGCTCTGGAATTTCCTCCATTGTCCGTGCAACTTTAAGTCCACGTCCGCCACCACCAAATGCTGCCTTGATCGCAACTGGCAGTCCATATTCTTTTGCAAATGCAACCACTTCTTCATGTCCTGTTACTGGATCTTTTGTTCCTGCTACAAGTGGCGCCCCAGCTTTAGCGGCAATTCGACGAGCCGAAACTTTATCGCCGAGCGCACTGATTGCCGCTGGAGGTGGACCGATCCAAATAAGCCCAGCATCTTGTACTGCTTGGGCAAAGTCTGCGTTCTCAGAGAGAAATCCATAACCTGGATGCACGGAATCGGCGCCTGCTTGCTTTGCAAGTGCAATAATTTTAGCAATATTGAGGTAAGTATCTTTTGCAACAAGACCATTAAGTGCGTAAGCGAAATCCGCGCTCTGCACATGTAGAGCATCTCGATCCTCATCTGAATAGATGGCAACGGATTCAATTCCGTGGTCTTTGCATGCACGGATAACGCGAAGAGCTATTTCTCCCCGATTTGCAATCAAAACTCTCTTCATCGCATCTCCTTTACCTGAGGCCAAGAGTAACCAAGTTGATTCATCGCTAGTCTTAAGAATGGCATCGAAATTCCGACTACATTGGTGTAATCGCCTTCGATAAGTGGAATAAATGCAGAGCCAAAGCCATCAAGGGTGAAGCCACCTGCAACGTGCAAGGGTTCACCTGATGCAACGTAATCTGCAATCTCGACATCTGTCATGTGACTAAAGGTAACTTTTGTTGTCACGCGATCTGCAATTTCAATCCCTTTTTCAGTATCAATAATGCAGTGCCCAGTATGCAGCAAGCCTGAGCGCCCGCTCATCCGCCTGGCGCGTGCGATTGCGATTTCTGGAGTTCCTGGTTTTCCAAATGAAACTCCATCTACATCAAAAGTTGAATCACAACCGATAACAATCGCAGGGTAATCAATCATCTCTCGTACTGTATGTGCTTTAGAAATAGCTAGCGCAACCACCATATCTTCTGGAGTTAACGCATTGAAAAATTCGGTCTCTTCATCTACATGACTTACGATTATTGTTGGCTTAAGCCCAGCATCTTCAAGTAATCGACGGCGGGAAGTCGACTGCGAAGCAAGGACGATACGTGGCATCTAGCTTTGCTTTCGTGCGCCGAAGGTAATTTGTCGTGATAGCGGTTGCCGAAGTTGCGGTCTACCAAAGATACTTCGCTTTATTACAGGCGTAAGCTGGACAGATTTATGGTGAGCCAAAACTGCTTGAAGCGCAAGAATTTCTTCGGGAGTTGGATTGCCCGATGTGACGGTAAATT
>DJBN01000040.1:28690-29859 GCA_002430075.1 Actinobacteria bacterium UBA5975
CCCGATGTGACGGTAAATTTCATTGCTAGAGTGGAATATTTCCATGCTTACGCGCCGGCAAAGTATCGCGCTTTGTCTTGAGCGTGCGGAAGGCTTTAGTGATGTACTGGCGAGAATCCTCAGGTTCAATAACGCTATCGATTGTGCCACGTTCTGCAGCCAGGTAAGGATTTGAGAATTTTTCGGTGTACTCAGTTATTAATTCCGCTCGCTTTGCATCCTGATCTTTAGCCTCAGCTAAATCTTTGCGGTAGAGAATATTGACGGCACCTTGGGCACCCATAACTGCGATCTCTGCGCTAGGCCATGCAAAGTTGATATCGCTACCAAGATACTTAGATCCCATAACGATAAAGGCACCCCCGTAGGCCTTACGGGTGATTAGAGTTACGAGTGGCACCGAAGCCTCGGCATACGCATAAAGCAACTTTGCTCCACGGCGAATTATTCCATTCCATTCTTGTTCTGTTCCAGGCATAAATCCCGGGACATCCACGAGAGTGAGTATTGGAATATTAAAAGCATCGCAGAAACGTAAGAATCGTGCGGCTTTCTCAGATGAATTAATATCTAGAGTTCCAGCTAATTGCGATGGCTGATTAGCAATGATTCCAACAGATTGACCTTCGATACGAGCAAAAGCCACAACGATATTGGGCGCATAGAGGGCGTGAACTTCAAGATATTCACCCTCATCAACAATGGCTTCAATCAATTTTTTCATGTCATAAGGCTGATTAGGGCTATCTGGAATGAGCGCATTAAGGGCTGTATCCGATGTGCTTTTATCTAGATTTTGCGTGGGAGGTAGAACAGGAGAACCATCCATATTATTTGAAGGCAGATAAGAGAGCAGCGCCTTCACATAATCAATTGCATCTGCCTCAGAGTCAGCCATGTAATGCGCATTGCCAGACTTTGTAGCATGGGTAAATGCACCTCCAAGTTCCTCCATTCCAACATCTTCACCGGTTACAGTTTTAATTACATCAGGACCGGTAATAAACATGTTGGATGTCTCCTTCACCATAACGGTGAAGTCAGTAAGCGCAGGTGAATATGCAGAGCCACCAGCGCATGGGCCAAGGATCAAAGAAATCTGAGGGATAACTCCAGATGAGCGTGTATTCAGTCTGAAGATCTTTCCATAGCCGTTAAGGGATGCAACT
>DJBN01000040.1:29933-36895 GCA_002430075.1 Actinobacteria bacterium UBA5975
CGTTAAGGGATGCAACTCCTTCTTGAATTCTGGCTCCACCAGAGTCATTAATCCCAATCAGGGGAATTCCTGACTTCAGCGCAAATTCAGCAATCTTGACGATTTTATCCGCGTGAACTTCTCCGAGTGAACCGCCAAACACAGTGAAGTCTTGTGAGTAGAGCGCAATGGGACGTCCATCGACAGTTGCTGTACCAATGACTACGCCGTCTCCATAAGGGCGGTTCTTCTCCATGCCAAAGTTCTGTGCGCGATGTCGCGCGAACTCATCAATTTCGGTAAATGAATCCGCATCAACAAGCATCTCAATTCGTTCACGAGCGGTGCCCTTGCCTTTGCCATGCTGCCTTTGGGCTGCTCGAGCAGAACCGGCGTGGACAGCTTCATCAATTTTTTCCCGGAGGTCTTCAATCTTTCCGGCAGTAGTATGCAGATCTGGGCTCATGAACATAAGGTACTAGTCGTGAGCATAGATACGCCAAGAAGGGCCCTGGATACTTCAGAGATCTCGGAAAAAATCTCGCAGTACTGGCGAGTAAGCGTGGTTGAAGTCACGGGCTCCACACAAGAGGATCTTAAAGAGTTTGTAAAAACCTCGCAGGCAAGAAATGGCGATGTTATTGCAGCAGAATTTCAAAGCGCGGGCCGCGGAAGACTTGGCCGAAGTTTTAATGCACCAAAGTCTTCAGCGCTGACCTTCTCTCTCTATTTCAAACCGCAACTAATAAAAAATGAATGGTCCTTCTTGCCTCTGCTTACGGGGCTTGCTGCGGTATTTACAATTAAAGAAATTGATCCGCAAATGAATCCGACGCTTAAATGGCCTAACGATATTTTGCTCGAAGATGGAAAAGTAGGAGGAATAATTGCTCAGGCATCCCCAGAAGGAATTATTGTTGGTGTTGGGATCAATGTTGAAATGTCTGAACTCGAACTTCCTGTGCCTCATGCAACATCGCTTTCACTGCACAATTGCAAGGAACTCAACCGCAATAAAATATTGAGTTTATTTCTCACTATCTTCCAAGATTTAACAGAGCGTTGGCAACAGGGCGAAGATCTAAGACACCTCTACTATGAACAGAGCAGCACCATTGGTTCTGATATCCGAGTCGAACTTCCAGACGGGACATTCCTTACGGGTAGAGCAACACATATCAGTCCTGCCGGTGAATTGATTCTCCAGGATGGCACTCATGTAAGCGTGGGAGACATCGTTCATCTACGATGACTCAGTGAACAACAGGTTCCCAAAAGTAGGCGTCATCGGCGCAGGACAGCTTGCGCGCATGATGGTTGCACCCGCTACAGCTCTGGGAGTAGATCTCATTCTCTTTGCACAGAGCGCGGATGACTCTGCCGCTCAGATTGCAAGCCATGTAATTGGGGATTACACCAACCTTGAGGCGTTGAAGAAATTTGCCGATCAATGCGATGTGATTACTTTCGAGCATGAGCTAGTACCTCAGTCAGTCATTAAAGGGCTAGAAGCTCATGGGGTTCGTGTATATCCACCATCACAGGCATTTCTCTATTCACAAGATAAAGAAGCTATGCGAACTAAGTTATCTGAATTTCTGTCGCCAACGTGGAAGATAGCAACACGTGCATCCGATGTTGATCATTACCCAGTTATTGGAAAGACCATATCTGGTGGGTATGACGGCCGCGGCGTATGGAAAATTAACTCACAGGATGAGCTTGTAGAAATTTTAAAAACTACGTCGAAGCTACTTATTGAGGAGATAATTTCCTTCGATGCTGAAATTGCAGTAATGGTCGCTCGTTCACCTCATGGACAAGCAACATCGTGGACTCCAACAGAGACTGTACAAGAAGATGGAATTTGTACGATTACAGTTTCGCCTGCGCAATGTATTTCACCTGAGCTAGCAGAGCAGGCACAGAAGCTGGCTCTCGATATTGCAAACCTTGTCGGTGTTGTAGGTGTAATGGCGGTGGAGATGTTTGTTAAAGGTGAAGATCTTTACATTAATGAACTAGCAATGCGCCCGCATAATTCAGGACATTGGACAATCGATGGTGCATGCACAAGTCAATTCGAACAACATCTTCGTGCAATTCTAGATCTGCCACTTGGAGACCCCAAGATGTCCGCAGAATTTGCTGTCATGGGAAATATATTAGGTGGAGAGAAAAGCGATATGTACCGTCCATATCTGCATCTCATGGCCCGCAATCCCGAGCTGAAATTTCATCAATATAAGAAGGAAGTCAGACCAGGCCGCAAGATTGGTCATGTAACAGGCGTTGGCCGAGACCTTCTACAATTAACCATCGATGTGCAGCATGCGCGCGATTACATGAGTGGAGAGATCGATGAGTGAACAGAAAGATGTAGCCATCATCATGGGGTCAGACTCTGATTGGCCAATTATGGAAGAGGCCGCAAAGGCACTTGATTCATTTGGAATCAGTTATTCAGCAGATGTCGTGTCGGCTCATCGCATGCCAGAAGAGATGGTTGATTTTGCAAAATCGGCGGCGATCAAAGGTTACAAGGTCATTATTGCCGGTGCAGGGGGAGCAGCTCATCTGCCAGGAATGGTTGCATCCCTTACAACACTTCCTGTTATTGGAGTCCCAGTATCACTCAAGAATTTAGAAGGAATGGATTCTCTTCTCTCTATGGTGCAGATGCCAGGAGGGATTCCAGTAGCAACTGTCGGAATTGATAATGCAAAGAATGCAGGAATCCTTGCAGCACGCATTATTGGTTCGGCTGATTCTGCAGTCGCAAAGAAGATTGCATCTCAATTAGCAGAGCTCTCGCAAGAGGCAAAGGCAAAGGGCGCCCAATTGAGCGCCCGTCGCGGAAATAAAACCGGGTTTTAGTCGCTTCGACCTAGAGCATGAACGCGCCAGCCTGCTGCTCGCCACTTATTTCGATCTAACATGTTGCGTCCGTCGATGAGGAATTTTGATTTCACTAATTGACCGATTAATGAAGGATCGAGTTCGCGGTATTCCTTCCATTCAGTTAAGTGCAAGATTGCATCTGCGCCCTTGACTGCGTCAACCACCTTCTCTTGATAGTCAAGGTTTGGGAAACGCTTGCGTGCAGGCTCGATTCCCTTAGGATCATGAACAACTACGGTCGCACCTGCTGCTTGAAGTTGAGCCGCGATATCGAGGGCTGGGGAATCTCGTACATCATCACTATCAGGCTTAAATGTTGCACCTAACACGGCAATTTTATATTGCGTGAGATCTTCAGATAGATCTGCTCGGACTATATCGATGACTCGTTGACGAGCACGAAGGTTAATCGCATCAATCTCACGTAAGAATTCGAGCGCTTGATCTGCACCAAGTTCTTGAGCGCGCGCCATGAAAGCACGAATATCTTTAGGAAGACACCCTCCGCCGAATCCGATACCGGCCTGCAAGAATTTACTGCCGATTCGTGGGTCATACCCAATTGCCTTGGCAAGAACAGTCACATCACCACCAGCTGCTTCACAGACTTCAGCCATCGCATTAATGAAAGAAATCTTTGTGGCAAGAAATGAGTTTGCTGCAACCTTTACTAGTTCTGCGGTAGGAAGATCAGCGCGAATCCATGGAGTGCCGAGATCAATGACGGGTTTATAAACTTCTTTGAGAATTTCTTCAGCGCGATCGTTTGCAACCCCTACGACAAGCCTATTTGGGGTCAAAGTGTCCTCTACTGCAAAACCTTCACGTAAGAATTCTGGATTCCAGGCAAGATCTGCTTGTGGGGCAGTGGACGCTAATTGATTTCGAAGCATCTGCGCAGTACCAACGGGGACTGTCGATTTTCCAACTACGAGCGAACCTTCTTTAAGATGTGGAGCAATCGCTTCAACTGATGCCTTTACATAAGTCAGGTCAGCTGCGAGCCCATCCTTACTCTGTGGTGTGCCAACACAAATAAAGTGAACATCGGCATCTGCAACGGCCGAGAAATCGGTGGTGAAGGATAGGCGACCTGTTTTCATCTGCGCCGCAAGCAGCGTATCTAGACCAGGTTCATAAAATGGTAGTTCACCTTTTGAAAGTGAATCGACCTTGTCTTGGTCGGTATCAATGCCAACTACTTCAAAACCCAGAGAGGACATACAGGCGGCGTGAGTTGCTCCAAGATAACCGCAACCAATTACAGAAAGCTTCAAAGTCATGACCGAGAGTCTATTCCAGGGTCATTTGGAAACTCAAAACCGCATCGCTTTGATATAGCCCTATTTCTCTATTGCGCAGGGGTTATCTGCTGCTGTTTTACTCTTGAAATTATCGACCATAACAGGCTTAGAGGTGGCCTTTGCCGAAGGTTTTATTGTTTCAACGAGAGCTTCATCGTTGCGAATTCTTCTCCATAAATCTGTAGCTAACGCCTCGTCCCAAATTACAACTGAACCTACACCTGGATAACTTCCATTGGGATTAGATAGTGGAACAGTCAAAGTGCGGATATTGCCGGATGAAAGATTACGCATTTGCTTGGCCAGAGTTAGCAGGTCATTCTTATTTACAGATGAGTCCATTTTTACTGTTGAAATCGTAGCGTTATAAAATTTAGCTAACTTAATTGGATTGAGTAGAACACCGCTGCTTGTCGCTTTGCGAATGACTGCACTAACAAATTGTTGTTGGCGTTCCATTCGGCCGATATCTCCGCGACCATCAAAGTCACGAGTTCGGACGTATTTAAGGGCTTCAATTCCATCGAGTATATGGCTGCCTGCACTCATGACAAGATGGCTCTTGGGGTCGTTAATGGCAACTTTCGAACAAACTTGAATTCCGCCCAGCGCATCGACAAGACCAGTAAAACCAGCGAAACTAATTTCTATGTAGTGATCAATCTTAAGATTTGTCTTCGCTTCAATTGTTTGAATGAGTAAGGGGGCTCCACCAAATGCAAATGCTGCATTTATTTTTCCTGGACGCTCAGGAATATTTGATTTGCCATCAGTACTGACATGCGCCGGAATCTTCACAAGGGTATCTCGTGGGATAGAGACAACATATGCTGCATCACGATTCTTGCTGATGTGCACCAAGAGCATTGTGTCTGATCTTCCGCCAGCAGCAACTGCAGTACTTCCAACTCTGAGAGCCTTAATCTGTTCTTTCGTTAATCCTTCTCGAGAATCTGAGCCAACCACTAGATAGTTAAGGGCAGATGACGTCTTTTCAGGGCGATCCTTGAGTGCGCCGAAGACGTTGATACGAGAAATTTGTCCGCTTACTTGGCCTAAACCGACCCACGAAAGCGATGCGATGAGGACAACACCTATGGAGAGTGATGTAATTATCCGAATCGCACGAGAAGATTTCACATGCGTAGGGTACTTGGACGATAGCGTTGAGGGGTTATGGCGACACAGAGAGAAGAGTTAATTGGCTCACCGCTTCCTGCAATTAGCGTAATTCTTCCAGTTCTCAACGAAGAGGCACATCTGAAGAGCGCGATAAACTCAATCCTTTCCCAGGATTATAAAGGTCAGTTCGAAGTTATTTTGGCGCTCGGCCCTTCAACTGATTTAACCGATTCGATTGCACAAGATATTGCACAAATAGATACAAGAGTAGTTCTTGCAAGAAACCCAACGGGCCGTACAGCGGTCGGATTAAATATTGCCCTTCAAAAATCTCAGCGCCCAGTAATTGTGCGAGTCGATGGGCATTCGCAACTTCCTAGTAGTTATCTTTCTTTAGTTGTAGAAATTTTAAATAAGACCGGTGCCGTCAATGTTGGGGGCGTAATGGCAGCTGTTGGCACAACTGCTTTTGAAAAAGCTGTAGCAGGCGCCATGAGAAGTTCTCTTGGAGTTGGTGCCTCTAAATTTCATACAGGTGGCGAAGCTGGAGAAGCAGATACAGTTTATCTGGGGGCATTTAGAAGAGAGGCGCTACTAGCAATCGGTGGATTTGATGAGAGATTCACGAGAGCGCAAGATTGGGAGTTAAATTTTAGACTCCGCGCACGTGGCGGAATTATTTATTTCGACCCGCGCCTTCATGTGACGTATCGGCCTCGCCCAAATGTCAGAGCGCTTTTTAAACAATATTTTGAATATGGACGTTGGAGGCGAGTCGTTTCTCGCAAACATACCGGCACTATCAATTTACGTTATTTAGCTCCTCCCGCAGCCCTCGTTGGCTTTTCACTCTCACTTCTATTGGGATTTTTGGCACCCGTACTTTTTATTCCTGCAGTGATCTATCTTTTATTCATATTGACGGCTTCAATCAAAATATCAACGAGTTTCCAAGAATATTTCCTTCTCTTGGCAGTCCTACCTACTATGCATTTTGCCTGGGGAATGGGATTTATCTCTTCATCAAAGACTCTCGTACCTTCCTCTGAATAAGGTGTGCGGGCCTGCGGTAGCCTTTCGCACGTGGAGAAACCAATAGCAGTCTATGAACCCTTTCGGGCTGGCCTGCCCCCTATGCGCGAGTACATCCGCTCACTCTGGAACAGGCGTACTTTTATAGCTGAATTTTCTCGCTCTGAATTGCGTGGCCAGAATTATGGATCGGTATTTGGACAGCTTTGGCTAGTGCTCAATCCACTCTTGCTTTCCGGTGTCTATTTCCTTTTAATTTATGTAATTGGCGGAAGGGGAGGGCCAACTCGATTTGGTCACCTAACTGCGAACCTCTTCTTCTTTTATCTTATTGCAAATAGCCTCACGGGCGGCGCTAAAGCAATTACTTCAGGCTCACGGTTAATTCTCAATACATCTTTTCCAAGAATTTCACTGCCGATTGCCGCAACAATCATTGCGCTTTTTAAATTTATACCTACTTTGATTGTGACAGCAATTATTCATGCAGTAATTGGTTTGCCGTATTCCTGGCAGATGTTATGGATTTTGCCGATTGTGCTGATTGCTCTCGTTATGGGACTTGGTATGGCGATTCTCATTTCATGTATCAATGTATATTTCCGCGATATTTCCAATATGTTG
>DJBN01000002.1 GCA_002430075.1 Actinobacteria bacterium UBA5975
AGTTCGCCCCATTGGCTTATCTAACACAACAGGAACACCAGCGTTAATCGTGGCGATAGCTTGTTCTGCGTGAGCCATATTTGCCGAGGCAATAACAACAAGATCTAAATCTTGGTCCAAGAAATCCTTAAGATTTTCTACGACCTTGACCATTGGAAAATCTTCTTTGGCCTGGCGCGCGCGTGTGGAGTTTCCGGTCAATACAACTACAACTTCAAACCCGCATCCTTTGAGCAAAGGAGCATGGAATGAGCGTCCCGCTAACCCGTATCCTGCTATTCCTACCCGCATGGCGATGGCCTTTCGAGCTTATGGCGATATGTAATTCGCGAGGTGGCTAGCCTACCTTTAGGCTGTACCTGTGGCTGCGACAACTGCGTTAACCGAAAGTGATGTTTCGCTAACTCCCCTGGTAATTTCGCGCCTTGGCCTCATTTCCTACTCAGAAGCCCTCGATCTGCAACGCAAGGTTCATAGCAACGTTGTCACCGGATCAGCCCAGAATACTTTTTTTCTCCTTGAGCACCCCGATGTCTACACTGCAGGAAAAAGAACCATTGAATCTGAAAGACCGCAGGATGGAACGCCGGTCATCGATGTAGATCGTGGTGGCAAAATTACTTGGCATGGTCCTGGTCAATTGGTCGGATATCCCATCGTCAAACTTGCAAAGCCTTCAGAGCTTGTTGGCTTTGTTCGTGAGCTAGAGAATGGCTTGATAGAAGTCTGCAAAGAACTGAGCATCCCTGCTTTTCAAATCGCAGGCAGAACAGGAATTTGGGTTGGTCTACCTGGTCTTGAACGTAAGATCGCAGCCATTGGAATACGAGTGGCATCAGGAGTCTCGATGCATGGATTTGCCATCAATGTGAACCCTAATTTATCAGCTTTCGATAGAATCATCCCATGCGGAATTGTTGATGTAACAGTGACGTCAATTTCCCAAGAGCTTAAAAAGGACGTTTCTGTAAATCAGATACTTCCTATTGTCGAAAAACATATCTCTCAATCACTAGCAAAGGTGAGCGCATGACAATTGCACCAGAAGGCAGAAAATTACTGCGAATAGAAGCTCGCAATGCTGAGACTCCTATCGAACGAAAGCCTGAATGGATTAAGACGCGCGCGCATATGGGTCCTGAGTACACGCGCCTGCACTCTCTTGTTAAGAGCGAGGGCCTTCACACCGTATGCCAAGAAGCAGCATGTCCAAATATTTTCGAATGCTGGGAAGATAAAGAAGCAACATTTCTCATTGGCGGAGAACGTTGCACACGTCGATGCGATTTCTGCAATATTGATACTGGAAAACCTGATGCACTTGATCGAGACGAACCACGTCGAGTCGCAGAATCTGTTCAATCTATGGGACTTAAATACGCGACCATTACAGGTGTAACTCGTGATGACCTAGAAGATGAAGGCGCATGGCTCTATGCCGAAACTATTCGTAAAGTTCATGAACTCAACCCAGGTACCGGCGTTGAGATGTTGGCCCCTGATTTCAGCGGAAACCCCATCTATCTCAATGAAGTTTTTGAAACCAGACCTGAAGTATTTGCCCATAATCTTGAGACTGTCCCACGAATCTTCAAGCGCATTAGACCGGCGTTTACTTACGAGCGTTCGCTTAACGTTATTACACAAGCTCGCGAATTTGGTTTGATTACTAAATCAAATCTCATCTTGGGTCTTGGTGAAACTCGTGAAGAGATTTCACAGGCTCTGGTAGATCTGCATGCAGCAGGTTGTGATCTGATCACTATCACTCAGTACTTGCGACCAACTAATAAGCACCACCCAGTCGAGCGTTGGGTAAAGCCAGATGAATTTGTTGAGCTAGCAAAGGAGGCTGAGGATATTGGTTTCAGTGGAGTAATGAGCGGGCCTCTAGTCCGCAGTTCCTACCGCGCTGGCCGACTTTATAAGCAAGCGCTCGAAAAGAGAGCATCGCGTGGCTGATCTGGTCTACCCGCCAGTGATCGTTGCGATCAAGACTTTCTGGAGATACTTAGGCCTACGTTTTGATTTTCAAGGCGAAGAAAATATTCCACGAAAGGGTGGAGCGATTTTAGCTATCAATCACGTCGGCTACCTTGATTTTGCACTCACCGGTACCGCAGCCCTTCCTGCAGGTCGATACGTTCGCTTTATGGCTAAGAAGGAAATTTTCAATAATAAACTAGCTGGTCCGTTGATGCGCGGAATGCACCACATATCTGTCGATCGCAGCAGTGGTTCTGCCTCCTTTGTTACAGCACTCCGAGCGCTTCGCAAGGGCGAAATCATCGGCATTTTTCCTGAAGGTACTATCTCTGTCAGCTTTGAAATTAAAGAGCTCAAATCAGGCGCAGTTCGACTAGCAATGGCATCAGATGTTCCGATTATCCCCACCATCATCTGGGGATCACAGCGGATTTGGACCAAGAAGGTAAAGCGCAATCTGCATCGAAAGAATATTCCTGTATCCGTCGCATTTGGCGAGCCTCTCCACTTTAATAAGCAGAGCGATGTCACAGAGGGTGAGAAGTTGCTGCGTCAAACGATGCTGACAATGCTCCGTGAAGTCCAAGAAAAGTATCCAGATTCACATCAAGGCCAGCGTTGGGCGCCCGTGCGTCTTGGTGGTAGCGCCCCTGCTCCCCTAAACTAACGCTCATGTTTAATCGAAATAAGGGCAAAGAACCCAAAATCAAGACTCCTCGCTTTCAAACAATCCGTGATGCCTACAGGGTCACAAAGTCTGTAAAACCATGGATTGGCACAGCGCTCATCGCCATTTTTCTGAGCGTTTTGCTTACAGGAGTTCTCCTTGGAATCGCATTTGATCATCCGGTCTATGGCGGTTTTGTCACTATTCCGCTCGCCGCCCTTGCTGCAATGTTCTTCTTTACTCGTATTGCAGGATCTGCGGCATATTCAAATATTGAGGGTCAAATTGGGGCAGGAGCAAGCGTCTTGATGCTATCCGTAAGGGATGGACGACAACTCCTGCTGTTGCTGTAAACCGCCAACAAGATATGGTCCACCGCAGCGTTGGTCGTGCGGGGATTGTTCTAACTGGCGAAGGCGGCTTTGCAGTTCGCCAGATGGTCCAGGACGAAAAGCGCAAGGCAGAACGGTTTGCTCCGGGTGTGCCCATCATTGAAATCTTAGTTGGCGACAGTGAAGGAGAAGTTTCGATTCGCAAACTTCAAAAGCATGTCAATAAGCTACCTAAGAAGTTATCCGCCCATCAGATGCGCGAAGTTCGAGCACGCCTTAAGGCAGTCGGTGGAATGTCAGTGCCAATTCCTAAGGGTCCAATGCCTAAGGGAATAAGGATTAGATAGCAAGAAGTTATTTAATTCCCAACTTCTTCAACCGATCCATCATCAACTGGTACTCGTTTTCAAAGGCTTGATCAAAGCTTTCAGAGCGCCATCTTCCGCTTGAAGCTGCCTCAGCTTTCATTTTCTCTTCAAAGAAATTCTTCATCTGCGGGCTGTCTTCTAGCGATAAGAAGTCCAACAAGCTTTTATATGTGGATTCACGTGCATCGATTACAAGACCCTCTAAAGAAATTGTAAGTTGTTGGGATTTTGGCACGCAAGCAAGGGCTGCCTGATCATTAATCAATCGTCTCTCAATCCAATCTAAACCCTCCATCGGAGTTTCAGGGCCCCAATTTTTTGTGAGAAGTGATGAAATCACATCTTTAGGTTCTCGAACCATGTTGATAAAGAGCGCCTGTGGAAAGAGTTTATAGAGCCGCTCTGCGTTAGAAATATTCATGGGCGTCGTCTCTACCCAATAAAGCTCGCGCTGATATCGATGCTGGTATTGCAAAAATCTGCGCATGAACTTTCGAGCTCGCTTAACCCGATCTGCCTTAAATCCATTCCGATAACGATGAAGGAGTAACTGAAGTTGCTTTTCAGTTATGCCAGCGATGAGGCCAGGACCATGCGGCGGCGGGGCATCAATACGCCACCACTTCGCCCAAATATTTTCCACCATTTCATCGAGGATTTTGCTGTGAATTCTATATTCTCTATCTTGCCTCTTTTTGCGAGTCCGATAGTTAAAAAATGAGATTAGTGGAAGCTCCTTTACCTCCTCATTGAGGTGCCCAAAGACAACATCGAGAAGTCCACCGCGATTAGCCAGAAACTTAATCTCAATCGGATTACTTGTGTAGATATGGGGGTGGGTGCCCAGCAATTCACCGAGAACCGTTGTGCCGCTACGCCCTGTACCGCCCACAAAAATCGGAATTACTCTCTGGGCACCTTGCGCAAACTTCATAGCGGCAGGCTAATCCAAGGTTGCCAGTCACGTGGGCTTAGACTCCCCTCATGGCTAAAGAATTTACACCTGTCTTTGTAGGCGGTACAGGGCGTAGCGGAACAACAATCATTCTCAATATGCTCAAGAGCCATCCACATTTTCATTCCAGTATGCCACGCGAAATCCGTTATATCACCGATCGTAAGGGGCTTATCGATTTCAATTTTAGAAAATCAATCAAGCGTGAAGAGTCTCTTCGCGGAGTGCGCAATCATATTGTTGGCAAGGTTCTGGCTTTTACTGGCAAGGGTCCAGCCCACATCGTAGCTAAGCGTATGCAAGGTCTCTGGTGGAGCCAAGTTGGAAAGAAAGGTAAACCTCGCGGGCTCGTGCAGGGAATCTCTGAAGAGCAATTATCGCAAGCTCTCAAAGTCTTTATCAAGGGACAGAAACGGAACAAAATCCAAGCATCGCGCGAATTATATTATTCGCTCTCTTCCTTGCAATTTCAAAAACCGGATGTTCAGTATTTCGCCGATTCAACCCCGACAAATATGCTCAATGCTGATTACATATACAAACTATTTCCAGAGGCGAAATTCATCAATATGGTCCGCGATGGTCGAGATGTTGCATTCTCCGTCTCGCGCGAGCGGTGGGGACCAAATGACCCATACGAGGCGCTTGCTTGGTGGGAGAAGAGAATTAGGTTGGCGAACAGAGCCTTGTCTACTATTCCAGCACATCTAAAATTGGAGCTTCGACTCGAAGACCTCATTGTGCGAAAAAGAGAAGAAGCGTACGCCTCATTACATGAATTTATCAATATCTCCGGTGATGTGTCAGTTCGTCAATTTTTTGATGCCGAGATGCTCGCCGAACGTATGCATGAAGGCGCCTGGAAATCAGAAGTTTCTGATCCTGAAAAATATCAAGAGATATACGAAAAGATTCTGTTAAGCCTGAACCGCGATGGCATCACTATCGAGAAATTTTACTGACAAGAGCGTTAATAAATAAATTTCAAAATCTCAGAAGTGTTGGCTTCAAGGTCGGCGGTGCCGTCTAGGTGAAGATCAGGAGCTGTTGGTCGCTCATAGTTCTGGCCCACCCCTGTGAAGTTAGGAATTTCACCTTTTGCAGCTTTGCCATAAAGTCCCTTAGGATCGCGAGCAATACAGATATCGACAGGTGTATCAACAAAGACTTCGATAAATTCGCCTTCTTCAAAGATCGATCGCGCTCGCTGACGATCGGATTCGAATGGGCTGACTAGCGCTGTGATGACAATGATTCCCGCATCCACCATCAACTTTGCGACCTCTGACACTCGTCGCACGTTTTCGGCCCGATCTTCCGGTGTGAATCCAAGATCCATATTAAGCCCCATGCGCAGGTTATCGCCATCAAGGACGTAGGCGTGTGCTCCTTGGGCAAAGAGTCGCTTTTCTAGCGCATTTGCTACTGTTGACTTTCCAGAACCTGAAAGCCCTGTTAACCAAATAACTTTTGCGCGCTGGTTCTTTTGAGCAGCGCGAGCTACCTTATTTACTTCATACTTTTGGTGGGTAATATTTTCACCACGTCGAAGTGAGAGTCGAATCATTCCCGCGGCGACTGTTCGCAGGGTCATTCTGTCGATAAGAATGAAATTCCCAAATTCTCGAGACTGCTTATATGTAAGAAGTGGTAGTGGTAGATCAGTTGCAATTTCTACAGAACCGATTTCGTTCATGGCTAGGGAGTTTGCTGCGACTTGATCACCAGAATTGACTTCAATCTTATGTTTGATTTTAGAAATCGTTGCAGGAATCTGAGTTGGCCCTGAAACCAGAAGGTATGAGCGGCTATGAATAAGTGGTTCCTCGCTTAGCCACACCACGTGAGCCCCAAATCGATCGGATGCGCGAGCATCTTCAGTGGCGAGTGAGATCATGTCACCGCGAGATGCATCTACTTCAGGTTCTAGGACAAGCGTTACGGCGTCAAACTCATGAGCCGTTGCAATCTCTTCCTTATAAGTGACAATCTTTGAAATTGTGGCGCTCTGCTTGCTTGGGAAAATCTTAACCTCTTGACCAACGTTGAAGGAGCCTCGATGAACTGTTCCTGAAATACCGCGGAAGTTATCTGCTCTCGATACAAGCTGCACGCGCATCCTGGCGCTGGCATCTTCAACAGGTGAGGGTTGCCATTCTTGGATTGCTTGTAGAAGGGTCTCACCTGAATACCACGAGAGATTCTGCGACTTGTGCACGACGTTATCGCCTGCCAAAGCACTTAATGGAATGAAAATAACATTGGCGAGTTCGAGGCGCTCAAGCACGCCTTCAATCTCACCTTGAATCTGGTCGAAGATCTCTTTCTTGTATTCCACTGCATCTAACTTATTGATGGCGACAATCACGCGGCTGATTCCCATGAGCGAACAGATGGTCAGATGACGACGTGTCTGAGTACGTACGCCCTTAGTCGCATCGACCAAGACCAAAGCAATATCGGCGCGGGATGCAGCTACGACCATATTTCTCGTGTACTGCTCATGTCCTGGAGCATCGCCAATGATTAATCGTTTGCCGTTGAGAAGCGACATTGATCGGTAGGCCACATCAATTGTGATGCCTTGTTCGCGCTCTGCTTCTAACCCATCGGTCAGAAGGCTGAAATCAATTTCGCCGGCGGGAATTGTGGAGCCACTTCGCCGAACTGTCCGTGCAGCACCGATGGTGTCGTGCGGGATGCTATCTGTCTCAACAAGAAGACGGCCAATCAGGGTGCTTTTGCCGTCATCAACGCTTCCGCATGTCAGAAGTCTGATTACAGATTTTTCCATTAGAAATAACCTTCAGTCTTCTTTTTCTCCATCGAATCCTCATTGGCTCCGTCGATTAAGCGCGTCGCTCGTTCACTGAGCTTTACAGACAAGACTTCCTCCACGACATCGGTCAATGTAAGAGCGCTCGATTCGACAGCTGCAGTGAGCGGATAGCACCCTAAGGTTCTAAAGCGCACTTTGCGCATCTGAGGTTTTTCTCCATCAAGTAGCGGGTATCTATCGTCATCAATCATGATGAGCTGTTCTCCACGTTCTACAACGGGGCGTTCCTTGGCAAAGTAGAGAGGATTTACTTCAATATTCTCGGAAAGGATGTACTGCCAAATATCTACTTCAGTCCAGTCTGATAATGGAAATACTCGCATTGATTCGCCGGGGGCAATCTTTGTATTAAATGTATTCCAGAGCTCCGGCCTTTGATTGCGCGGTTCCCACTTATGGCCTTCACCGCGATGGCTAAAGATTCGTTCCTTCGCTCTGCTCTTCTCTTCATCGCGACGAGATCCACCAATTCCAGCATCAAATCCATGGTGATCTAGTGCTTGGCGCAGAGCGACAGTTTTCATGATGCGCGTGTATTCAGAAATCCCAGTTGTAAATGGATTGACTCCTGCATCGACACCATCTTGGTTGGTGTGAACAATAAGGTTAGCTCCAGCCTTGGCGATCGCATCATCGCGGAATGAGATCATCTCTCGAAACTTCCAGGTGGTGTCTATATGCAGAAGCGGAAATGGAATTGGGGCAGGATAAAAAGCTTTCTTCGCAAGATGGAGAAGCACTGATGAATCTTTTCCTATCGAATACATCATGACAGGCTTTCGAAATGCTGCTGCCGTCTCACGCAATATTTCGATGGACTCAGCCTCTAAGGTTTTTAGAATCTGAGGCTCTATCCGCATGAGCATAAAGTAACGTGAATCTTTGTGAAAACTCTCAAAAGGCAACTCCAAAGGGGGAATTTCTGTCAGGATTATCGAGTCGCATTTGTCACACCGCGCAGTTTTCTAACGAGATTTAACCAGTACCGTGTTGGAAAGGCGCTCATTTATTCCGCGACCATTCTCATCGAAAGTGATAGCCGTGACTATGGGCATCAGAAGCAGAGTCCTTATCAGGGCTTGCAGTGGAGTCGACGCTTGCCCATCTGAAAATCGAACTACTTTCAAACCAACTAAACGATGGCCAAAAGATGCTCCGCCCAATGCAATGGAGATTAAATATTGTGCAAAGAAAAGTATGAGAACTGGGATACGAGCCTCGGGGACGCGGTCGACAAAAGAGCCAGACCCAGCAAAGAAGCCGAGGGAAATGGCGTAACAAGCCAGCCAATCGATGGTAATTCCCATCAGGCGGCGCCCCTGACTAACCCGTGGATACATGGTTTAAGCGTACTGGACAGGCTCAGTCAATGATGTAACACGGCTGTAACACTGGGATTATGACATTTTTACGCAAGCAAACTAGCCTTCTCTCCATCAGCGTTGCTCAATGTTGAGTTTGCTGGGAAGAACTGGCTGCGAGATAAACAGCCTCAATGGGAGTAATTATGTTTAAGAATTCAGCAGAAATTTTTGCATATATTAAGAAGGAAGATGTAAAGCTCGTTGACGTTCGCTTTACCGATCTTCCTGGAATTCAGCACCACTTCAACGTTCCAGTTGAATCATTTGATGAGGCAGTTTTCACTGATGGCCTCATGTTTGATGGTTCATCAATTCGTGGATTTCAAGCAATCAACGAATCTGATATGAAGTTGCTTCCTGTTCCAGAATCAGGATTTATCGATCCATTCCGCCTGGAAAAGACTCTGGTCATTATCTTCTCTGTGCATAACCCAGTAGATAACTCTCCTTACTCTCGTGATCCACGCGGCGTTGTGGCTAAAGCTGTCAACTATCTGAAGTCCACCGGAATTGCAGATCAAGCTTTCTTTGCACCAGAAGCTGAATTTTATGTTTTCGATCGCGTTCGCTTTAAGACCGACATCAACACTGCCTATCATGAGATTGATTCATATGAGGGTGCTTGGAATACAGGAATTAAAGAAGATGCTGATGGAACTCCTAACCGCGGATACCGCACTCGCGTAAAGGGTGGATATTTCCCAGTATCACCAACAGATCAATTTGCTGATCTTCGCGATGAGATGGTTATGCAACTTGGAAAAGTTGGACTTCTAGTTGAGCGCTCACACCACGAAGTTGGTACAGCGGGTCAGATGGAAATCAACTATCGCTTCACAGATATCTTGCACGCAGGCGATGATGTAATGAAGTTTAAGTACGTCAT
>DJBN01000088.1:0-441 GCA_002430075.1 Actinobacteria bacterium UBA5975
TTCTTCTGTGGCATGATCGATGATCCTGTGGAGTATGCATCTGCAACATTGGCCCAACCAAATTCTGTCGTAGCCCAAATACACCACTCTTCGCCTATGCGAGAGAGATGGATACCAACCATAGAGAGAGTAAAGAGAGCTTCTGCAACGAAATCACGGTCTGAGACAGCATCAATGGAGTTTGCAGCACTGGATGTAAATCCAAGATCTATTGCTGTGACCTCAGGAGAAAGCGGAAGCGATGATCCCGCAAGAGCTCCGGAACCCAGAGGGCTCACTTGCGCACGATCAAGCCAGTCGTGGATACGATCTAAGTCGCGCGAGAATCCCTGAACGTGCTTTGCGATTTCATGGCCAAAGAGAACTGGTTGGGCATGCTGCAGATGAGTAAAACCTGGAGCAGGCGCATCGCCATACTCAGAGGCCTTTGCAATCAAAGCG
>DJBN01000088.1:606-4987 GCA_002430075.1 Actinobacteria bacterium UBA5975
TACTCAGAGGCCTTTGCAATCAGAGCGTTCTGGAGTGCAAGAATTTGTTGAGCCACTTCAATCATGTGATCGATGGCGTAGAGGCGAAGATCTGTTGCTACTTGATCATTACGGGAGCGACCAGCGCGCAGTGAGCCTCCGATAGCGCCAAGCTTCTCAGTCAATCCACGCTCCAAAGCGCTGTGGACATCTTCATCGGTATCGATGGCAGCAAATTTTCCTGAGGCAACTTCAGAGATGAGTTCCTTGAGTGCGCCACCAATGGGCTCTGCTACTGACTTTTCAAGAAGTCCACTCGATTGCAAAACAGCCAGGTGAGCAAGTGATGAACGCAGGTCGTAGGGAGCAAGCCTCCAATCAAAATGCACGCTACGAGAGAGCGCAAAGACAGCATCAGCTGGTGAATGCGAGAATCGTCCGCCCCAAAGCGCCATTATTTGCTTCCTCTTTTCTTCACTCCACCGTAGGCAAGCAATTCTTTCGCGAGTTGGGCTCCACCGTTGGCTTTTCTCGATACAACCAGGACCGTGTCGTCGCCTGCAATCGTGCCGATAATGTCGGAAATTCCAGAGTGATCCAGGGAGCTAGCCAATAACTGGGCTCCCCCGGGTGGTGTGCGAACCACTGCAAGATTTCCACTGGCCTCAACAGAGATAATCAAGTCAGAGGGAACCGGCATTGTGCGAGAAATCGATTCATCTTCGCTATCGGAGATTTTATAGACCGATTCGCCTGTTGTTGTTCGTCCTCTGACTGCACCAATCTCTTCCAAATCACGGCTCGCAGTTGCTTGAGTCACGACAAAGCCCGCCTTCTTCAACTGCTTGACTAAATCAGATTGCGAATGAATCAAGCCTGCCTTGATGAGCGCAATGGCCTTGGCTCGACGTGCTGTCACACTAGACATGAGATACCTCCAGTAGCGCTTCTTCGAAAATCTTCACAAACTTTTGCGTCTGTCTCATAGAGACATTGAGTGCAGGTGCGATACGAATAATTGAGTCACTGGCAGCGTTGACCAATACTCCTCGCTCCTGACACTTCTTTGTCAGTAACTTCGCAACTGGCTTATTCAATGTGAGTCCGATGAGTAAGCCTGCGCCTCGAACTTCTGCGACACCTGGGATCAAAGCAAGCTCTGTCAATAAGAAAGCTCCCACTTCATCGACATGAGCGAGCAACTTCTCTTTTTCGATTGTTTTTATCAGAGCAAGAGCTGCTGCGGTTGCAACTGGATTTCCACCAAATGTGGAGCCGTGATCTCCTGGCTCAAAGAGTTTTGATGCAGAGCCAAGGGCAATCATGGCGCCTAACGGCAATCCTCCACCAAGCCCCTTTGCCAGAGTGATGACATCAGGTTTGATTCCTGAATATTCATATCCAAACCAATCTCCTGTTCGACCCATACCTGTTTGCACGCAATCAAAGACAAGTAACGCACCTGTTGCATCGCAGTACTGGCGCAGATTCTTCAAGTAATCACTCGGTGGAACGATGACTCCTGCTTCACCCATCATCGGTTCAACAATGACCATTGCTGTCTTCTTTGTAATCGCACGCTTCATCGCTGATGAATCACCGAAGGCAACGTGTTTAATGCCTTTAATCAAAGGTTTAAATGGATTGCGTTTGGATGGTTGACCTGTGAGTGAGAGAGCTCCCATCGTACGACCATGGAAAGATTCCTGAGTTGCAACCACTTTGTATTTACCTGTCTTTCGAGAGAGCTTCAGAGCAGCCTCATTGGCTTCGGCCCCTGAGTTACAGAAGAAGGTTCGAGCGCTCTTATCGCCCGTCATCTTTTGGAGAGTCTCGGCAAGTTCCAGAACATTGGGATGGGCATAGAAATTACTCACATGGCCTAACGTTGCAATCTGTTTACTCACAGCCTTCACAATCGAAGGATGAGCATGGCCCAAAACGTTGGTGGCAATCCCAGCCAAGAAATCTAAATAGGTGTTGCCCTCTGAATCTTTAACCTGCGAACCTTTACCGGATACAAGTTCAATAATGGGTGTTCCATAATTATCTTGAATAGTTCTCTGCCAGCGTTTCATGCGACCACCAACGTTCCGCCCTCGCCCATGAGAGCACTCTTAAGTGCTGATGGATTTGTCCCATCAATAATTCTTACCGCTTTGGCCCCCGCTGCAATGGCATCTAGGCACGCTTGGACTTTAGGAGCCATACCATCAGCAAATGTAGATTTAATTCTTTCTAGTTCTCGTGCATCAATGGAATCAATAAGTGAACTCCTATCTGGCCAACTCCTATAAATTCCTTCAACATCGGTCATGATAATGAGCCACTTTGCATCCAGGGCTCCAGCAATAGCAGCTGCCGCTAAATCCGCATTGACATTAAATCCTTTCGAACCCGATAAATCAGATGCAATCGGAGAAACAACAGGAACTTTCTTACTGGCCACCAAATCAACAATCGCAGCGGTATCCACCGACGTAACTACACCTACGAGACCTAAGTCTGCAGGAGTTCCATCGACTAGCGCAGTAAGAGGTTGTGCAACCAATGTGTTTGCCGTGCGCCCCGAAAGCGCTACTGCGCTCACACCGTGCGCAACCAGTGACTTAACGACAGCTGGACCAACTTCTCGTGCCAAAACTCTTTCAACAACATCGAAGATTGCAGGTGTTGTCACTCTAAATCCTCCAACAAACTCTGAAGAAATTCCGGCAGCTTTCAGTGCATAGTCAATCTGGGGTCCTCCCCCGTGGACTATTACAGGATTTATCCCTGTAGCGATTGCATCTGATATCGCATCAGCAAATGCGCCTTGCTCATCACTCATGGCATGACCACCGAATTTAATGACGATCATGTTGAGTAAGCCGAATTCTCGTGAACGTAATCATAGGAGAGATCATTGGTCATAACTGTGGCTGTGGCGCTGCCCACGTTGAGATTAACTTCAAGATTCACAAGGCGATCCGCAAACGAGACCTTATTCTTATCCTCGAAGGGTGCTGACTGCTTTGCAACGTGTACGCCATTGAGAATCACATCAATGTTCATCGCATCCATATGCGCATTCGCCGTGCCGACAGCAGCCAATACTCGTCCCCAATTCGGATCTGCACCAAAGATTGCGCACTTCAGAAGATTGTTGCGAGCACACGCGCGCGCAACTTCAACGGCATCAGTTTCCGAGGCAGCGCCTTTAATGGTAATTGCAACACTCTTAGTTGAACCTTCAGCGTCACCAATCAATTGCGCTGCTAAAGAGCCACACACATCCATCAAGCCAGATTCAAGCTCAGCATCCGTGAGTGAGGCCCCAGATGCACCACTACCCATCAGAAGGACTGTGTCATTCGTTGAAGTACACCCATCAGAATCAATGCGGTTGAAGGTGCGATCTGTGACTCGAGTGAAAATCTCCTGCGCGTTAAGAGGAAGAATTGCATCTGTCATTACAACCGAAAGCATTGTCGCTAGAGCTGGCGCAAGCATCCCCGCTCCCTTAGCAATGCCGGCAAACTCTGCTCCCTTGATTATTGTCGTTGCTACTTTAGGGATGCTGTCCGTTGTCATGATTGCGCGAGAAACATCATCAAGAGAATCAGGTCTTAGGACATTTGCGATTGACTCGAGCCCACTCAAAATCTTTGGCATCGGAAGAAGTTCGCCGATGAGGCCTGTTGAACAGACCACTACCTCACCTGAGGAAATTCCAAGAAGTTCGCCCACCTTTTCTGCAGTGTGGTGGGTATCTGCGAAACCTTGTGGCCCAGTACACGCATTAGCCCCACCAGAGTTAAGAACTGCGGCGCGCACAATCTTGCCCTTAGTAACTTCGCGAGACCAGATAACGGGGGCAGCAACTACCTTGTTACTTGTATAGACAGCAGCAGCATCAAAACGCGGTCCCATATTTTCGATGATAGTCAGATCAAGTGCGCCAGTTGATTTCAAGCCTGCTGCAGTAGCTGCTCCACGAAAGCCCTTCGGAAGGTTTTTCATAGACCGAGTCCATCAAAACGTAGGCCCGCGGCCTCATCAAGACCACACATGAGATTCGCATTCTGAATAGCTTGAGCGGCAGCGCCTTTACCGAGATTATCCATTGCGACAGAGACAACAAGTCGAGAAGTATGTTCATCTACTGCAACTTGAATCTGGACGTAATTGGAACCAGTCAAGGCCGCGGTCTTTGGCATCACACCAAGGGGCAGAACCGTTACAAACTGTGAATGAGAGAAGAATTCAGAATAGAGAGCATGGACTTCCTCTGTTGAAATCTTCTGTGTCAGCTTTGCTGTAATGGTTGAGAGAATTCCTCTTGGCATAGGAGCCAGAATCGGTGTGAAGGAAATTTTCGTATAAACTCCTGAAATCTTTGTGAGAGCTTGTTCAATCTCAG
>DJBN01000084.1 GCA_002430075.1 Actinobacteria bacterium UBA5975
TTGATCACAGAGCTATCGATGGCGCTCTTGCAGCTCAATGGCTTTCTGCATTCTGCAAGCGAATTGAAGAACCGATGTGGGTGCTGATTTAGGAAAAATTGGACTTAAGTTTTGCCAGTTGAGTTCTCATCTCTTCCGGAAGTTTTGTCCCAATTCTCTCAAACCACTCTTCAATGAGTGGAATCTCTGCTTTCCACTCATTTTCATCAACTTCAAGGGCTTCTGAAAGTTCCTCAGAAGTCAGCTTTAAGCCCTTCATATCAATTGAATCTAAGGTTGGCATCAAACCTAATTTGGTTTCTTGTGAGTGGCTATTTCCGTCTATTTCTTCAATAGCCCATTTGAGAATACGTGAATTTTCACCGAATCCTGGCCATAGGAAACTACCGTCCTTGGCTCTTCTAAACCAGTTCACGTAAAAAATCTTTGGCAACTTATCCTTATCGCCTTTCTTTCCAATTTCTAGCCAATGTTTCAAATAGTCACCTACGTGATAACCAATAAATGGGATCATCGCAAAAGGATCGCGTCTAACAATTCCAACTTGACCAGTGGCAGCAGCCGTAGTTTCAGAAGATAGCGTTGCGCCGAGAAATACTCCGTGCTCCCAATCTCTGGCTTTTACGACAAGTGGGATTGTTGTTTTGCGCCGTCCACCAAAAAATATTGCGGATAGTGGAACCCCTTCAGGACTCTCCCATTCAGGGGCAATGATTGGGCATTGGGCAGCTGGGGTGCAAAATCGTGAATTAGGGTGAGAAGAAAGCACTCCTGAATCCGGTGTCCAATCTCGTGACTGCCAATCAATAAGATGGTCTGGGGCTTCTTCGCTCATTCCTTCCCACCACACATCTCCGTCATCGGTGAGGGCAACATTTGTAAAAATCGTATTGCCTTGCTCAATGGTACGCATGGCATTGGCGTTAGTGCCCCATCCAGTACCAGGGGCTACGCCAAAGAATCCAAACTCTGGATTCATTGCGTAAAGACGACCATCTTCACCGAAACGTATCCATGCAATGTCGTCGCCCAGAGTTTCAACGGTCCATCCTTCAACTGTTGGTTCAAGCATTGCTAAATTTGTCTTTCCGCATGCAGATGGGAATGCTGCAGCTACATAATGAACCTTCTTCTGAGGAGAAGTCATTTTTAGAATCAGCATGTGCTCTGCAAGCCATCCCTCATCGCGACCCATCACTGAAGCAATTCTCAGTGAATAACACTTTTTGCCGAGTAGGGCATTTCCACCGTAACCAGAACCATAAGACCAGATCAATCTCTCTTCAGGGAAATGGCTAATATATTTTGTCTCATTACATGGCCACGGTACATCTTGGTCACTTTCATTTAACGGAGCTCCCACAGAGTGCACAGCTTTAACAAAAGGTGTCTGATCAGATATCTTCTCAAGAACCTCGGTGCCCATTCTGGCCATGATTCTCATAGAAGCAACTACATAAGCGCTATCTGTAATCTGAACTCCATACATCGGGTTCACTGAATCTAGTGGCCCCATACAGAAGGGAATCACATAAAGAGTGCGACCGCGCATGGAGCCTCGGTAGAGATTAGTCATGGTTGACTTCATCTCATTCGGGTCGACCCAATTATTTGTAGGGCCTGCATCTGACTCTTTGATTGAACATATGTAAGTTCGGTCTTCAACTCTAGCCACGTCATTTGGGTCTGAAGAACTTAGGAATGAGTTAGGTTTCTTTTTCAGGCGAATCATTGTTCCTGAGGCAACGAGTGAATCTGTAATCTCTTGCCACTCTAGTTCGGATCCATTGCACCAATAGATATCTTTCGGCTCGGTTAAAGAAGCAATCTCTTCAACCCAAGACTGCAACGCTGCAGACGCTTCGCTTATCATTTTCTCCTCAGTAATTTTCACGTTAGAAGTACTTTTTCCTTACAGATTAATATGGATTAGTCACAAATAGTTCTTGCGCAGGGAACTTTGTAAGTATATGCACTCCACTATCTGTCACAACTACCTCTTCCTCAATACGAGCGGCGGATACGCCATCAGTTGCAGGGCAGTAAGTTTCCAAGGCAAAAACCATGCCAGGCTTGATTTCAATCGGATTCTCAAGACTATTTAAACGAGAAATAATTGGTCGCTCGTGAAGTCCAAGTCCTAGACCGTGGCCAAATTGCAGACCAAATGCTGCTAGTTCATTGTCGAAACCAAAATCTTCAGCCTTTGGCCAAACCTTCGCAATATCGTCTGTGCCAACACCAACTCTTACCGCGTTAATTGCCGCATCCATCCATTCGCGGGCCTTTGTATATGCATCACGCTGAGAAGGTGTTGAGCTGCCTACCGCAAATGTTCGGTAGTAGCAGGTACGGTAACCATTAAATGAGTGAATGATGTCGAAGAAAGCTTGATCTCCTGGACGGATTATTCGGTCGGTAAAATTATGTGGATGTGGATTACATCTATCTCCTGAAATAGCGTTAATGGCCTCAACTTGATCTGAACCCATCTCGTATAAACGCTTATTTGCTAGAGCAACAATCTCATTCTCGCGAATTCCAGGCTTGAGAACATCTGTGATGTCCTGATACACGCCATCAACCATGGCAGCAGCTTGGTTGAGTAACATAATTTCATCTTGAGATTTAATTACACGAGCATCCAACATAAACTGCTGAGAGTCTACGACAATTAGACCTTGGCGTTGCATCTCAAATAAGAATGCTGGCTCAACGATATCTACACCAACGGGCTCATTGGCAACGCCTGCATCTTCAAGTAAACCTTTTATTTCACGGACAGCAGATTCCATAAGTCCAGCTGAAGGAGCTACTGCTCCGCGCATCCCCAACATTCCTGGGCGATTATTTTCAGTCTTTAACCACGGCGAATACTTTTGATGGTGGCGAACTGCTGAACCAAAATCCCACAACATTGGTTCGCCGTTGCGAGTAAGCAAGGCGTACCGAGTCATTTTATCGCCGAGCGCGCCGCCAATCCATGTTTGTGTGGTGTAGCGAATATTGTAAAAATCAAAAAGTAAAAAGGATCCGCACTTGCTGTTGTTGAGTGATTCTTTAGCTCTTCCAATGCGATATTTTCTCAACCTGTCAAAATCAACGCGAGACTCATAATCGACCCCCATATGGCCAGGAGCCTGCAATGGAATTTTGTTAGTCATTCTATTTTTCCTCGTTCTCAAGTCCATCAGATACCTGAATATTTTCAGGAACCATCTTCAAATTCGAGTCTGCGGCCTGCTCTAGGAGCAGAACGGCAAAATCGATATCGGTATGGCCGCGACCTATAGCTTTTTGAACAATCTGGTGAGCAGCTGAGGCTACTGGCATTGGAACCTCTAGCTTACGGGCCGCAGCTATTCCAAGATCAAAATCTTTACGGAGCAAAATAGGTGTAAATGTAGTTGTCATATCAAGATTAACAATTGCAGGGGTCTTGTATTTTGTGAAGACCGATCCCATTACCGAGTCATTAATAAATTCAAGGAAGGCAGATCGTGGTACGCCTGCCTTTTCTGCAAAGACTGTTATCTCTGAGAGTGACTGTGTGACGACTCCAAGAAGAATGTTATGTGCTAATTTAACCAATCGAGCGAGATCGCCTTCACCAACATAGGTCACGGCACGAGCAATAATCTTAAAGAGCGGTTCTACCTCGTCATAAACTGCGCGAGGTCCTGACACAACTTGAGTTAGCTTTCCAGCTTTTACAACTTTGCCATTGCCTGACACTGGCGCGACTAAATATTGAGTACCACGCTTTCCGGCAGCCTCACGAACAGTCTGGGAAGCGGATTCATCAACAGTTGAACAATCGATGAAAATCTTCGGAGCAGCGGTTTGGGTTAATACTCCACCTTCGCCCACAGTGACCTGCAGTAAATCTTGAGATGCTGAAACCATTGAAAATACAATGTCGCACTCTGCTAACTGAGAAATTGAATCGACGACTATCGCGCCATATTCTTTTAGCGGATCAGCCTTTGATTGCGTGCGGTTGTATACCTTTACAACGTGACCTGCTTTTAACAATCGAGAGACCATGGAATAACCCATACGGCCAGTACCGATCCAGCCAATGCTTAGCGTTGAATTTGCGCTCATTTTAATCTCCCCTTAATCAGACTCTTTACCCTACCGCAATCGATTGCGTGAAGAATAGTGACTATATGTCCTGCTCACAATAGGGCTGTGAGGCTGGTCTATCCAGGCGGTACTGTAGGCAAATGGCCAGTACTTTAAAGGATGTTGCGCAGGCTGCAGGCGTGCATACAGGCACTGCATCCAAGGCCCTCAACGCCGATACCAGGCATTTAGTGGCCGAGGCCACAGTAAAGCGCGTCTTGGCCGCGGCTAAGAAACTTCACTATCAGCCAAATGACATAGCTAGAAGTCTGCGGACTAGAAGGTCGCAGATGGTGGGTGTTCTAGTTCCTGATCTTACAAATTCACTCTTTCCACCGATTGTCCGAGGCATAGAACATGTTCTAAGTGATAGCGGTCTGCAAGCCATCGTGTTGAACACAGATAACAATATTGAGAAAGCGTCCGAGCTATTCTCTACTTTGTGGGCAAGGCAATGTGATGGTTTCATTATTGCGAGTGCATTTAGAGAAGATAAATTAATTGAAGAAATCGCAGAGAGAGAAATTCCGGCAGTCTTAGTTAACCGTTTAACTGATAAACGGCTGCTGCCTTCTGTCTCAGGAGATGAATGGAGCGGGGTACATATCGCGGTTAATCATTTAGCATCTCTTGGTCATAAATCAATTGCACATATTGCAGGCCCTAAGAATATTTCTACTGGAAATATTCGCCGACTGGCATTTCTTGATGCGATTTTAAAAATTGGATTGAAGAAAGAAAATTGCCCAATTGTTTTCGCAAGTGAGTATTCAGATTCAGCCGGAAGATTTGCTGCAAAGAAGTTGCTCAGTAATTCAAAGGCGAGACCGACTGCAATTTTTGCTGGTAATGATCAAATAGCTATGGGCGTTCTTGATGCGATCGATGCAGCAGGTTTGTCCTGCCCAGAAGATATTTCGGTGGTTGGCTTTAACAATATCCCTCTCATGGAGCGAGTAAACCCAAGTTTGACCACAATGCATCTGCCTAAAAGACGCGTTGGAGAAGCGGCAGCAGTAATTCTAAAAGAGATTATCTCTGGTGAGGTAATGCATGGACCTGAAGTTCACATGATGCCTTGTGAAATTATCATCCGTGATTCAACTGCAAAGGTTTAAATCTCTACCCCAATATATTTAGTCTCAAGGAATTCATGAATTCCAGCAAAGCCGCCCTCGCGCCCTAAGCCAGATTGCTTGACTCCCCCAAATGGCGCTGCTGGATCAGAAACCACGCCTCGATTGATGGCAACCATGCCAGATTCCATTTTCTCGGCAGTACGAATTGCTCTTCCTAGTTCAGATGAGAAGACGTAGCTAATCAATCCATACTCGGTGTTATTGGCAAGCTCAATCGCTTCTTCATCAGTATCGAAAATGACGATTGGTGCAACTGGACCAAATACTTCCTGCTTCAAAATCATATTGTTCTTTTCAACTTTAAGGACTGTGGCGGGATAGAAAGCGCCAACCCCTTCAAGAGTTTTCCCGCCGATCTTTACTTCTGCGCCATCTGCAACCGAAGCATCTACAAGTTCAGCTATTTTATTGCGCTCCTTGATAGACACACTTGCCCCAAGTTGCGCACCAGCTTCTAAACCGGCAGCTACAACGAGTTCCCCCATTGCAACTGTAAATTTTGCGATGAATTCATCTGCTACCGCGCGGGCGATGTAGAAGCGATTTGCGGCGGTGCAAGCAGCTCCTCCATTGCGCATTTTTGCAACCATTGCGCCTTTGACAGCTTCATCAATATTTGCATCGTCAAGTACCAAGAATGGTGCATTTCCACCGAGTTCCATTGAAGTACGAATTACACAATCTGAGGCCTCTCGAAGAAGAATCCGGCCAACTTCAGTAGAGCCAGTAAATGAAAGGTTGCGAACGCGTGGATCATGTAACATTTTTGAGATCGCTGCGCCAGTCTTTGCAGGCAGAATTACATTGACCACGCCTTTGGGTGCTCCAGCTCGCTCCATAATGTCAGCGATCCAAAGAGCGGTCAGTGGTGTTTCAGTTGCTGGCTTAAGAATTACAGTGCATCCTGCAGCAAGGGCTGGACCAATTTTGCGGGTAGCCATTGCAGCTGGAAAATTCCATGGAGTAATAAGTAGCGAAACTCCGATTGGCTGATGTGTAACGAGAATTCTCTTATCTCCAGATGGTGACATTCTAAAATCACCAGGGGTGCGAACTGCCTCTTCGGCAAACCACCGGAAGAATTCTGCAGCGTAGGCAACTTCCCCCTTGGCATCGGTTAGTACTTTTCCATTTTCTCGAGAAACTAATTTTGCAATCTCTTCAGCTTCCGCCGTCATAATTTCAAAAGCCTTACGTAAAATCTCTGCTCTAACGCGTGGAGCTGTCTTAGCCCACAAAGGAAGTGCAGTATGCGCTGCTTCAATGGCAGCATCACATTGCGCCTCTGAAGCAGTGGATACCTCTGCGATCACTGATCCGTCACTTGGATCGTAGACAGGCACGGTTGAATCTCCTGGAACCCAGGCGCCATTAATGTAGAGATCAGTTTTCAGAGTCATCCTGAAATCTTAGAGGTTAAATCTCTAAAATGGCTACGCTCAAGGCTGTGGTCTGTCTAACTCAAAAGAAGTCTTAGTCCTGCCACAAAGGCGCTCAATAGAGTCACTCTCTGGAACCACGCCATATTCACTCTTGAAATCAATTTCTTGCCGACAAGCGTTCCAAGAACCACCGCAGGGATTGAGGGAAGCAAATATTCCAGGGAATTGATAGAAAGTATTCCTAGAGCAAGTATGAAAGGTACCTTGAATAGATTAATCAAAAAGAAGATCCATGCAGTATTTCCCAGAAAAGCCATCTTAGAGTTTCTGCTGAGGAGCAGGAAGATGCTCATGGGTGCACCTCCAGAATTGGCGACCATGCTCATAAATCCGGCTATGGTTCCCAATGAGTTCTTGATTATGTTGGGAAATTTTGCAAGTGGGGTGCTATCGCCAGATTGGAGTTTCTGTGCGACTGGAAATAAGAGCACCAGAAGCACAATGACGATTCCTATAGTTTTTTTCAACTCCCCATCACCGGTAGAGGCCAAGAATAGAACCCCGCCAAATATTCCTAGAACAACTGGACCAGAAATAGATCTGATCAACTTCCATTCCACATGTTTAAAATAGAGTTTAATTGCAAAGAGATCTCCAGTTATGAGCAGAATTAAAAGAACACCTGTCGACTCTCTAGCGGGAATAAAATTAGCCAAAATGGCAACACTGACCAAGCCAAGTCCACCGAATGCAGTTTTCGATACTCCGATTAGAAAACCAACTATGCCAAGCACTATTACTAGATTGAGTGTAAGCATGTGACTAGTTATGGGATGCGCTTGCTAAAAACAAGCACGTTAATTTACTTCCCTGTTGCTGCCTTTGCCCAATATTGATCTTGAGATTTTGATTCTTGGAGTTTTTCTTTATCTTCAAATCCAGGAGCCATAGCTGCTGCAGTTCCTGGCATATATTGATGATGGTCAATGCCTAGTAAGCGAATCCAACTCTGCTGACCAAAGGTTAAGCCAATACAGCAGCCTAATTCTACGAGTTCAATCTCTGAATAATACTTGTGCATCTCGGCCCACATGAAATCCATATCAACGCTTGATGGACCCCAGGCAATGGTCTGCGCATATCGCAGCGCAGCTTTTTGCATATCTGTGTATTTCTCAGACTTTTCAAAGTTAAGAAGTTCGTCATATTGCATCTCTTGCAAGCCTGCACCAATTGCTGCTTCAGACCTTTGATTTCCGCAGAATTCGCAAATTACAGTCTTTGAAATATACACACGGCAGAGCTCTTTCGTTGCATGATCTACGACGCCCTCATGGAAAAGCTTCTTCCATGAATCTGCGAAGAACCAGAAGGCGTTCTCTGAATGAGCTCGAACTGCGCTGGACTCTGGTCGTGGAGTGCCATGTTCGGCACACCGACGAAGCTCAGCTTGCATGGCTTCAGTTACTTGGTCATAAGGAACGTAACTAATCTGTTGCTCCATGTGAGGGCCTCTCTTCAATAGGTGTGAATACCTTTAATAGTCACATTTGAAGAAGGATAAGTCAATAGCAGACATATCTACCAACTTATCCCGGCCGTTAGCTCCGTAGCGCTTTAGCGAATTGTCGGAAGTCCTCAACCAATAAATCAATCTCGGTTTTTCCATGTGCCAAAGAAATCAACCACTGCTCATCTAATCCAGGTGGAGTGATGATTCCGCGGTTAAGAGCAAAGAGCCAATGCGCTTCAGCCACACCGAAATCAGTAGCTTTGTAATCTCGATAATTGCGCACTGGCGTAGTTGACCAAGTAACGCAGCCTTTGACTCCAAAGCCCACGGTATGGGCAGGTAGTTGGTACTCATCAATAACTTCACCGATGCGAGTGAGTGCTTGCAGATTTAGCGCTTCGGCATCTGCGAGCGCTTGATCAGAACAAATTCGATCAATTGCCCGAACCCCAGCCATTGCAAGTGGATTTCCGTTAAATGTACCGAAGTGAGCCATTTTCCCATTGGTAACAAAATCCATATATTTCTTTTTGCCGCCAAAAGCTGCAAGCGGAAGTCCTCCACCAATAGATTTAGCAAGAGTAATAAGGTCCGGCTTCACGCCTAGACGCGCAGCTGCACCATGTGCTCCTGCAGTTAGACCAGTTTTTACCTCATCAAAGATTAGGACTACATCGTATTGGTCGCATAGTTCACGAACACGCTCAAGGTAACCTGCATCTGGAAGTACGATTGCAATATTTTCAAGAACTGGCTCGACAATAAAGCATGCAATCTTCTTAGAATTTTTTTCAAACATCTGCTCAAGTGCTTCGATGTTATTAAATGGAACAACGTAGATATCGCCAGGAACTAAATTTGGCTCAATATAAGGAGTGGGAGATTCAGGATCTCCTGCAACATCCAGCGGTGGTTTAGCTGAGACAACAAATGGATCGTAACTACCGTGATAGCCACCTTCTACTTTAAGGATGCCCATCTTCTCGGTTGCAGAACGAGCAACGCGGACGGCATACATAGTTGATTCGGTCCCAGAGTTGGTAAAGCGAACCTGATCAATTCCGAAGCGCTTGCAAATTCTCTCAGCAGCATCGGTTGAGGTAGGTGTTGGGGTGACAAAGAGCATCCCCTGGGTGAGCGACTTCTGAACCTCTTCGACCACGACAGGGTTGAGGTGGCCAGCAAGCATTGCGCCAAAACCCATGGAAAGGTCTAGGAGCTGGCGGCCATCGACATCTGTCATATAGGGGCCTTGGGCTGAAACGATGGAGATTGGGTAGGGATCCCAATACTGGAAGCTAGAGGTAACGCCTAGTGGAAGCGAGTTAACTGCGCGCTTGCTCTCAACCTCGGAGCCTTTAGTGTCTTTAGTAAAGAGTTCCCACTCTGACTTAAGTACTGAAGCTACTTTCTCAGGTGAGATGGGTGTTGATGTTGTTGGAACATAACGATGTGTTTTTTCATGTTGCGATTGGATCGCTGATTGTGTAGTCATTATAAAGCTGTACGGCAAAAGTTTCTGCTTTAGAAACCGTTTGAGAAGTACTCTCCTTTGAGTCTCGCGAATTAACGCACGCCAAGTATCTCTGATGGCAAAAAAGTTTGCAACTAATAGTGATTTCTCCGCGTGGTTTACGCGTAAATAATTGGTAGCCTACGTGCATTATGGAAAAGCCCACAATAATTCTTGCGACTAGCAATGGCGTGGGCATGGGACATTTAGTACGTGCAAGTGCAATTGCGCTAGCGCTAAGAGAATATGCAAATCCCATAATTGTTTCAATGGCCGGAGGTATTGCAGAGATACCTGATTTCATGGGAATTCGATGTGAATATATTCCAGGGCGCGATCGTATGTGGATGCCCAGAGATAAATGGGATGCATACCTTCGTGATCGCCTACTCGCGCTAGTAGATGAAACCGGAGCACGAGTTATGTCATTCGATGGCGTGGTTCCATATCCAGGTGTTATTTCTGCAAAGTTCTCTCAACCAAAACTTTCATTGGTTTGGGTACGACGTGGGTTATGGCAGAAAAAGCCTCAGCGTTTTGTTTTAGGTTTGCAATCACAGATGATGGATCACATCATTGAGCCAGGTGATTTTGCCCGTGCATACGATTTTGGTCCGACAGCTAAGAGAAAAGATTTTCGTCTGACAGCACCTGTTTCACTCTTCCAAAGAAGTTCTGCTCTATCCCGAGAGCAAGCCCGTAAAGTTCTTGGGCTCGATCTTGAAAGACCAGCAGTGTTGGTACAACTAGGCACTGGCGATAGCGATGTCAACGAAAAAATGAGTGCGGCTCTTACAGGGCTTCTGGGCTGGAAAGATTTGCAGGTAATTCTTACCAAGAACCCCGTTGGTAAAGATGGTCAGTCGCTGGCGCCAGAAGGTCTTGATATCCGAGTCGTTCGCCATTTTCCATTGGCTGAAGTTCTATTAGCCTTCGATGCTGGCGTCTGCGCGACCGGTTACAACGGAGTGCATGAACTTCTTCCAGCGCATGTTCCTACAGTTTTTGTCTCTAATATCCGTGGAACTGATGATCAAGAAGCTCGTGCACAGTGGTGTCATGACATGGGATTTGCTCTTCGCGCCAATCAGGCAGATCTTGGCGATATCACTGCGACAGTAAAGAAACTTCAAGACCCAGCTGTACGAGAAAAGTTAAGTAGAAAGTGTATTGAGCTTGCTGAAGCATCGGGTGGGGTTGAGATTGCAAAAATTCTCTATGACTTGGCGACCCAAGAAGAAACCTCTCGCCCTTCATGGTTTCTCTATAAACAACTAAGTATTCAAGGTCAGTTGAAGCGAGGATTACGACATATCGTTTATCGGTGGCTTAGGCGATTAGCTCTTATATATCGAGCAATACATCCACATATTGTTGTTCAGGTGATTGCAGAAGAGTCTCCAATTTGGGGTTCTCAAACTTCATCGAAAGAGCTATCACTACTCATAAAGAGTGAAAAGAAGTTCGAACACATCATTAGTGGTGCGTCTGAAAGTTACATTGCACGCCGAAAAGAGATTGCGCGTGTTGCCTATGGAGAAAAATTTAAAGTAACTAAGCAGAAGATTGCTCGGGCACCTGCTTAAAAGCGTGAACGGATTTCCCAGAGATCTTTAAATACAGGGTTAAAAAGAGTACTTGCCAAGTATTCAACTCCACTTGACCCACCTGTACCCATCTTGTGGCCGATCGTGCGCTCAACCATCTTTACATGGCGATAACGCCATTCTTGAATGCCTTCATCAATATCTACAAGGCGCTCGGAGACCATTGCACTTTCCGGGTCCTTTTGGTGAACTTCAAGAAGTACATCTTGCACTGTCTTGTTAGAAACGTAAGCAATAGATTTATCTCGAGTGATTACGTCACCGGGCAGCGCGTACCCACGCTTTCCTAGGTATTCTAAAAATGAATCCCATAATGAGTTGGCGGCGGTAATATCGGCAATTTCCTTTTGAACATCTGGAGGTAAGTGGCCAGCAATTCGGCTATCTCTACGTCCAAGAATTGCTTCAACTTTTCTGAATTGCGCTGATTGGAATCCGCTTGATGAGGATAAATAGCCTCGGAAGGCGTTGAATTGCAAGGGCGTCATAGTCTCTAAAATATCTACCTGCGCTACACAGACTTTCATTATGGTCCGGATACGTCCAAGTATTGAAAGCGCATAGTGGGTATCCCCATTTTCAAGTGCGCGCTGCGCTTGTAAGAATTCGTGTATTAACTGCTTAAACCAAAGTTCATATGTTTGGTGAATGATAATGAAGAGCATCTCATCGTGTTCTGGACCTTCTGATAGCGGCTTCTGCAGTGTCAAAAGTTCATCAACTGCAAGATAAGAGTTGTAGGTTAAAGCAGACTCATAGTTTTCGCTCATGTGACTCTTGAATCCGATCCCTCTATTTTTTCATATTGTCTTGTCTCTGTTAAATCACGAATGCGCTGAAAGCCATCCCATACTTCAACATATGAAGTAGGCAGCGGCGCCATAGCCAAGCGAATTGCATTAGGAGTTCGATAATCAGGAATCACATTGGCAAATCTGCGCAGAGCAATACAGATTCGTGCCGCATCAGGGTGTCCGATCGAAATGTGGCCACCCCGTTCCTGCGGATTGCGTGAGGTTAGCAAGGTGTAGCCAAGGGGAGCTAACCATTCGTCATAAAGATCAATCATCATCTGAGTTCCGATTGCCGCTTTTGCCGCAATGACATCAATGCCTGCTTCGGCGATCATTTCAAAAGCAATCGTGACTCCGCGAATACCAATGATTGAGGGGCTAGCAATCTGAAATCCGCGAATACCTTCAGCTTTTTCAAAGTGAGGGCCCATGCCAAATTGGTCATCGTTGCCGAACCACCCTTGAATTGGAACTTGAAGTTCGCCTTGTACGCGCTTGCTCACATATAACCAGGCAGGTGATCCCGGCCCTGAGTTTCCATATTTATATGTGCATCCAACTGCAAGGTCTACACCGCATTCATCAAAATTCATTTCAATAACACCCGTTGCATGGCTTGCATCCCACACAACGTAGGCGCCGTACGCGCGAGCCAGGTCAGTAATTGACTGGATATCGGTACGTGCTCCCGATCTATATTGAATGACTTCAAACGTTACGAGGGCGACATCTTCTGACATGTGCTTTTCTAAAATTTCGGCAGTGATTAATTCATTCTCCGCAATTGCAGGATCTTCATTGTCAATAATGACCAGGTTGAGCCCGAGTTGTTTTGCAATACCTTGAAGGATGTATCGGTCCGTAGGAAAATTGGCTGCATCTGTAATGATGGTCTTGCGCCCAGGACGCGCATTGATAGCCGCTAAGCAAAGCTGATAGAAATTCACAGATGTTGTATCGCAGACAAGAACTTGACCAGAGGTAGCACCGAGGGAGGCGCGACCAAGTAGATCGCCGGCTATTTGTGCTTCGTCAATCCAATGGCTCCAACCGTTTACAACCTCATTGCCCCATTCGTGAGAGATGAAATCTGCCATCGCTTTTACCGATGCATGGGGAAGGCGGCCTAAAGAATTACCATCCAAATAACAGAGATTGGGGTCGGTAATAACAAACTTGCTTCGGTAATGCGCTAAAGGGTCATTCTTATCGAGTTCTAGCGCATATCCGCGGTCTGTGACCTTCATGGTTCAAAGGTACGCTCTCCTACCGTGGCGCGCAATGTAGTGAATATCGAAGAGGTCTCTAAAGCATTCGATATTCACCCACTTCTCGAACGAGTTTCACTAGGCGTTTCAGAAGGTGATCGCATTGGAATAGTTGGGCGAAACGGCTCAGGTAAGAGCACTTTGATGAAAATCATTGCCGGTGTCGAAGCTCCTGATTCAGGAAGAGTTACTAAATCTAACTCAGCAAAAATAGGAATTCTTTCGCAAAACGATAAGGCGGATGCCAATGCAACTGTTGGTGATGTTGTTATTGGTAAACGGGAAAAACATGAATGGGCTAGCGATGCTCGAATTCGCGAAATATTTGTTGGTCTCTTTGGTGGATTTGATGATCATCTCTTTGATCGAACATTTGCATCTCTTTCAGGTGGAGAAAAACGCCGCGTGGGGTTAGCAAAGCTACTCATCGATGATCTCGATTTGATTTTGCTCGATGAGCCAACTAACCACCTTGATGTTGAAGGCGTGGCGTGGCTTGCCGACCACCTTAATAAGAGAAAAGATTTGGCAGTTCTTGTCGTAACTCACGATCGTTGGTTTCTCGATGCAGTCACTGATCGAACTTGGGAAGTAATCTTAGGCAAGATTGAAGAATACGATGGTGGGTACTCTGCTTTTGTCTTGGCAAAAGCTGAGCGCGCAAGACAAGCTGGAGCAATGGATGCAAGACGAAATAATCTCATTCGTAAAGAACTTGCATGGCTTCGTCGCGGTGCGCCAGCCCGAACCACTAAACCTAAGTTCCGTGTAGATGCAGCGAATGAATTGATCTCGGCGGAACCAAATCCCCGTGACTCAACTGAGTTATTGAAATTTGCTCTCAATCGCCTTGGTAATACAGTCTTTGAGTTACATCATGCCTTGATAAAAGCGGGCGATAAAGAACTCATTAATGATTTAACGTGGAACGTTGGACCAGGGGATCGCATTGGAATTGTCGGTATCAATGGTGCCGGAAAGACAACGCTCATGCGTACTTTGGCTGGCCAGCTAAAACCAGCTTCGGGCAAGTTAGTAACAGGAATAACGGTAAAAATTGCATTTTTAACTCAGCATTTAGATGAACTAGATCCGAAGTGGCGCCTACTTGAAGCAGTCGAAAAGGTAGCGACGCATGTTGAGATTGGAAAGGGTAAGACTCTTTCGGCATCACAGCTATGTGAACGACTCGGTTTTGATCGCGATGCACAGTGGACACCTGTTGGCGATTTATCGGGAGGTGAAAGACGCCGTCTACAACTGACGCGGCTCTTGATGGATTCTCCCAATGTTTTACTGCTCGATGAGCCTACAAATGATTTTGATATTGAAACGCTCACTGAATTAGAAGACTTACTCGATAGCTACGGTGGAACCCTGATTGTTATTTCTCATGATAGATATTTCTTAGAGCGAGTATGTGATCGCTTCTATGGCTTGCTCGGAGATCTACACTTACGGGATCTGCCTCGAGGTGTTGATCAATATCTAGAGCAACGTGCTGCAGCTATCATCGAAAATGCAAGCAGTGGCAGTAAAAACTCATCTGGGTCTACTGCTGCCGAGCTACGCATCTTAAAAAAGAGTTTAGCGAGAGTCGAAAAGCAGTTATCTAATATTCAAAGCGAAATTGATGTTGCACATGTTGCATTAACAGCAAACTCAGATAACCCAGATAAACTTTTAGCCCTTACTAGTACCCTTAATGAACTTTTACTTCGGAAAACTAAAATTGAAGAAGAGTGGATAACAATTCAGGAGGCTCTCGGGGATTAAATGAATTGTTTCAATATCAAATTTCCACAGCCTTCATCATCATCTCCGGATATCTATCTCCAATAATTTCAATCTCTGAAGAAATGTCGTCGATTTCTTCAACGGTCTTAAGATCTAGTGAGCCTTCTAATGCTTGGATATTAGAAATGAGATTGGCGACTTTAGTAGTGCCGGCTATAGGAACGACGTTCTGCCCTTTTGCCAATAGCCAACGCAGGGCCAGTTGACTTAGCGTGCACTCCTGTTGGGTGGCTACAGCCTCCAACTTTTCAATCAATTTTATATTTTCTGCGATGGCTGAATCTTGAAAACGCGGCCAGGTCTTGCGACCGTCATTATCTGCCAATTGAGATGCGCTACGGATGGTGCCTGTTAAAAATCCCCTACCTAATGGAGAATACGCGACAAGACCAATGCCGAGCTCTTGAACCGTCTTCCAAATATTATTCTTCTCAATATTGCGACTCCAGATGGACCATTCGGTTTGTACTGCGGTTACGTCATGAACCGAGTGAGCTTTTCTGATAGTTGTCGCAGAAGCTTCACTGATTCCAAGGAATCTCACTTTCCCGGCCGCGACGAGTTCTGACATTGCGCCCCATGTTTCTTCAATAGGGATATTTGGATCAACGCGATGTTGATAATAAAGATCAATCTGGTCCATTTTTAGCCTTTTAAGTGATGCATCGCATGCAGCTCGTACATATTCAGCAGAGCCATTAATACTTCTCTTACCATCTGCATGAAATTGTTGGCCAAATTTTGTTGCAACGATTACATCGTCCCTGCGGTTCTTTAGAACTTGTGACAATAATTCTTCATTCGCATAAGGACCATATGAATCGGAAGTGTCCCAAAAATTAATACCCAGATCCAGCGACTTATTGAGAACTTCGAGTGATTTTTGCTCATCAGCAACACCATACTGATGACTCATCCCCATACACCCTAGACCGATGGCAGATACTGATAATCCATGACTTTTATTGCCAAGTATACGATTTTTCATAATTACCTTGCTTCCACTTCACGGTTATAAAGGCGCCTGTAATAAAAACCTGCTCCCCACATGATTGCGCCAACAATTGCAGCGATCATAAATAGCGTTACATGACCATAATTATCTAGCGCCAGTCCACCAAAAGTAGTTCCGGTTGCATTGCCAATGAACAGGAATCCGGCAAAGAGAGAAATCGCCGTAGCTTTTGCCTCAAATTGAATTGAAGTTATCCAGGCCTGTAGAGTTGTATGGAAGAAAACCCAAGCTATTCCTTGTAGAAAGACGCTAATTGCTACCGTAATAAGCGAAATTTTGAATGCTAATAGTAAATATGCCGTAAGACTTGCCGCTCCTCCAATATTAATCAAGCTAATTGTTGACCATTTTTTAGTTACCTTGGCAACAAGTATTGACATGATCAAAACGCTAATTCCGTAGATGCTAGAAACTAAACCAGAAATGCTTGCACTATTGATTTCACGTTCGAGGCTTGGAACAGTCATTGCAAATGTTCCGAGCAATACAAACCCTTCAATCATGACTAACAGGTACAGCCTTTTTGCCCACACGTTATTGTAAATAGCCTTATATGTTTGTGGAACTGATAAGTGTACGACAGCGGGAATGTTATTTTCAATTGTGCGAATAGCTATCGCAAAGTAAATTGAAATTACGCCGATTATTAAAAAGATTGCCCGCCAATTAAATTTTTCCACAAACATTCCTCCGAAGAATGTTCCTCCCATTAATCCAATAGCAACTCCGGCAGTTAACCGAGTTATTAGTGGGTGTCTAATTTTTTCGTCTTTTACGGCATCACTAAAATAAATCATCGCTGATGGAAATGCCGCGGCCATACCGAACCCAGCAATAGTTCTGACAGAAAAAAATAGCCACATTGACATTGGTAAGAAACAAATAAGGTTTGCAATTCCGCCAATAAGTAATGAGTATTGAATTGTTCGGATTCGACCAATGCGTTCTGACCAAAATCCCCATAAGGGTTGTGTAAATCCATAGGCCAGTAAGTATCCTGATGCTGCCGCAACGATGACCGAGAGACTGGTCTGGTAATAAACCGCAATTCCAATCATCATCGGCGCCATGACGGATCGGTCTAGAGATGTCACCATGGTTGCGGCGAAGAAATAGCGAGAAGCGCGCAATACTTCTTTAGAGACCGCCACTTTTCACCTCGTATCAAGAATTTCTACGGCCAACCGCCTGCTGAGAATAGCCATAAATGGGCAATCGATTGTCTCCGGGGATTCCTCACCCCTGGGGGAAATTACCGGAATCAGCCTTTATAACAATTTGATACCAACCAATTATTTACTCGAGAATCGTTGACGTGACCCCCCTTCTATGTAAAGAATAAGGGATGCAATCGTTTGCATAACTCAAAGGGGAAAAAATGAATAACTCATATAAAGGCCTGCGAAAGACGGCTCTCGTTGCGGCAGTAACCGCACTTGGTCTTCTGATCACAGGTTGCGGAATAGGTTCAAGTAAAAATAGTGATCCGCTTGTTATCGGAATCTCTCTACCACTTACGGGAGACTTCGCGCAGCCTGGTGGAGCAGCTAAAAAGGGTTACGAAGTATGGGCATCACTTGTTAACGAAGATGGTGGCGTACTTGGCCAACAAGTCGAATTAAATATTCTTGATGATGCGAGCTCAGCTGAGCAAGTTGTTACAGATTACAACCGCCTGATTAATCAGGATAAGGTTCCACTAATTCTTGGAACTTTCTCATCACTTCTTAACTTCCCGGCATCAACTGTTGCGGAAAATAACGAAATGGTTCTTGTCGCACCTGCAGGTGGATCTCCAAAGATCTTCGAACCAATGCCAAAGTATTACTTCTTTGCGCAGCAGGCAACAGCACCTCGTCAAGCTGAACCATTTGTTAATTACATCTTGTCTTTGCCTGAATCAGAGCGTCCAAAGACAGCGGCCTACGCAACAATGGATGATCCATTCGCGGGTCCTGTAATTGCAAACATGCAGGCACTTTTCGAAGCAGCAGGAATTAAGACTGTTTATTCGAAGGTATATCCTCCAGAGACAACTAACTTCCAGCCATTTGCATCTGCAATTGCGAAAGCAAAGCCAGAGATCATTGCTCAAGGCGCAGTCTTTGAAGACGGTGTAAACCTTGCTAAGGGACTTATCCAGATTGGTTACTCACCAAAGGCTATGTTCCAAACTTCAGCTCCAAGTAATGGTGCTCAGTACAGCGATGCCATTGGCCTTGCGAATACTGAAGGTATCTTCTACGCAGTTTCATGGAGCGAGAAGGCACCTACACCTATGAATGCTGAGTTTGTTGCTCGCTACCAGAAGCTATTCGGCGCAGGGCTAGTTCCTGAAGAAGACGCTGCTGATGCATTTGCTGCTGCTCAGGTTCTTCAAGCTGCTGTAGAAGGCACAGGGGGAACTGACAACCCGGCACTCGCAGATTGGCTACGAGCTAATGAGGTTCAAACAATTCTCGGACCATTGTCTTGGGATGAAATTGGACGCCCTCAAGGAGACTTCCTCCTAGCTCAATGGCAATCAGGTGAAGTAAATATTGTTGCTCCAGATGTCGCTAAGACTTCTAACAATCTGATCTTCCCTAAGCCAGCTTGGACAAAGTAATAATCTAAAAGAAAATATCACTATCAAAGTGAAGCTGCACGTAAATTTGTGCAGCTTCACTTTGATTATTTAGAACCGGAGAAGAGTCGTTTTGGAAATCATTCAAGTTTTATCGTACGGAATTTTGTTAGGTGGACTTTATTCACTACTTTCTTCGGGGCTCGCACTCATCTTTGGAGTTTTGGACATTGTAAATGTCGCACAAGGTGCCTTCCTTGTATCTGGCGCCTTTCTCACATGGCAAATTTGGGATTTAACTGGCATTGAGCCAATCCTTCTAATTCCTGTTGTTGCGCTCCTCTGGTTTGGTTTGGGAATAATTATTTATAGGACTCTCTTCGTCAGAGTCGCTCCCCAAGGTCCGTCTATGACAGTTCTGCTCTCATTTGGCCTTGCCCTCATTATTGAAGGTGCACTCAATCTAATTTTTGGAAATAAGTTCAAATCAGTCCAAACTAGTTACAGTCTGCAGTCTTACAAATTGGGAGAAATTAATTTTCCTGCACCGCAAGTTATTGCCAGTCTCGCTGCCGCTGTGGTCTTAGTTCTTTTGTACCTATACCTGATGCTTTCTTGGGCCGGACGAGCACTACGAGCTACGGCTCAAAATCGGGATGGCGCAGCGCTGATTGGAATTTCACATCGAAAAATTTCCTCATTTGCCTATGGGCTTGGAATGGCTACTGCGGGTGCAGGAGGCGTATTAATTTCAGTCTCATATCCAATTTATCCAGCTACTCACTATGAATGGATCTCTAAACTGCTGGGAATCATTGTGCTCGGCGGCATGGGAAGTATCCCTGGTGCAATCATTGGATCGATGTTGCTCGGAATAGTTGAAGCAGCAGGCAATACATATGCTCCGCAGTGGACAATTCTATTTTTCTACGGAGTAATAATTCTTTCGCTCCTATTTAAACCAGAAGGCCTACTTGGTGCACGTTCTCGAAAGGATTCTGTGTGAAATCTCTACGCTTCACTAAAGCTAAAAAAATTGCGGTGCTTTTCTGGGCAATTCTTATTTTAATCCCAGTATTGCTACCTGACAGCCAATACGAGCAATCCTTACTTATTGTCTGCTTTCTCTTTGCAATTATGGCTAGCGGATGGAACATTTTAAGTGGGTTAGCCGGTTATGTCTCACTTGGCCATAGCGTCTTCCTCGGGGTTGGCATGTACACGGGAGCGATTCTTGGTCGCGAGACCGGGGTATTCACTTTCTACTTCGCCCCGATTGGCATGCTCACTGCAATGGCATTTGCGTTCTTACTTGGCTCAATTACTTTGCGAACCCGCAGCCATGCCTTCGTAATTATTACAATTGCAATCTTGCTCTCTGTTCAACTCATCGTTTCCAATTGGGTTGAACTAACGGGCGGTTCAAATGGAATTATCTTCAGATCCCCCTCCTGGGCAAGAACTGCAGGAAACACCCCTTACTACTACATGTTTTTAGTTGTTCTCGTTCTCACGGTAGCCCTAGTTCGGTTTATTATGAACGCAAGATTGGGGGCCGGTTTTATTTCAATTCGCGACGACGAATCTAAGGCGGCGTCTATCGGTATCAATACAACTCAATACAAGGTAATTGCGTACTGTCTTAGCGCAGCTCCTTATGGACTCGTAGGGGCTATTTACTCCCAGTATCTGGGCTTTATAAATCCAACAGGCTCATTCAGTATTCTAATCAGCGTTTACTTAGTCTTGGCAGCTCTTGTTGGCGGCAAGGGCACGCTCTGGGGGCCAGTATTTGGAGGCTTCTTCATTGCCTTTGCTAATGAAGCATCAACTGTCTTTTCAGGCGGAATTAGCGCCCGCGTACTTATCATGGGTGTTGTTCTCGTATTTACAGTGATGTTTGTCCCGCAAGGATTACTTGTTTCGGTCGCGACGATGCTGAGGAAGCGTTTAGCAAAAGACAAGACTGTTGAATTTATTAATCAAGCTGCAATCGCTGAGCGAGATGCGCCGCTTAATTTGAATAATGTGAAGCGAGCGCCATCAAAGGCTAAGGCTGACTCAAGCGAATCGATCCTTCAGGTTAAGGGCTTATATAAGAGCTTCGGCGGCGTTAAAGCTGTCAATGGTGTCACCATGGATATTAAACGTGGCAGCATTACAGGCCTTATCGGTCCAAATGGCTCAGGTAAAACCACGCTTTTTAATTGCATTACGGGTACATACGGTGCAGATTCTGGAATAGTGATATTTAACGGAACAGATATTACAAAGATGCAACCTTGGACCAGGGCTCACATGGGCATGGGAAGAACTTTCCAAATTACTAAATTATTTAAATCGATGTCGGTTCTAGATAATTTGGTCGCGCCTCTTGAAAAGCCAAGTGCTCGCAACATGCTTGCAAATAAAATGCAGGGAGAAGAAGTAGAGCGTGCTCGAGAAATTCTCGACTTTATGGGTTTAAGTTCATTTGAAAAATCAAATGTTTCCGCACTGAGTTTTGGACAACAGAAATTAGTAGAGTTTGCACAGATTCTAATGTTGAGACCAGACATAGTTATGCTTGATGAGCCTGCTAGCGGAATCAATCCAACGTTAATCGAAAGATTAAGTAAAGCCATTAAGAAACTCAATGATGCAGGAACAACTTTCCTTATTGTCGAACATAATATTCCGCTGGTACTTGGTCTATGTGATTACATACACGTCTTGTCTGCGGGTGAAATAATGGTCTCTGGTACTCCAGAAGAAGTAAGAAATAACGAAGCAGTAATCGAGGCCTACCTAGGGCCGGACACACTTCTGGAGGGCTTAGATGTCTAATTCAGCGCTAACGTTAAAGAATGTTTTTGCAGGTTACGGTGGAGGAATGGTTCTCCAAGGCCTCGACCTAGAGGTCCGCAAGGGAAGTATTACCTGCATCGTCGGCCCTAATGGGGCTGGCAAAAGCACTGTTTTCCGCGTGATTAGCGGACTTCTTAAAGCATCTGAAGGTGACGTTCTACTGGCTGGTGAGTCAATTAAATCACTATCGCCAGCTGAAATATTGGAAAATGGAGTTACGCAAGTTCCTCAATCCAGAGCGCTCTTTCCAGAGATGAGCGTTAAGGAAAATATCCTCATGGGGGGATATTTAATTCGAAAGAACCCAAAGTTGCTCAAGGAGCGCATGGCGATGGTTGAAGAGATGATTCCAATCGTCAGAGAACGTGCGAGCCAACCGGCTGGACACTTATCAGGTGGGCAGCGTCGTATGGTTGAGATTGCACGAACACTTATTTTAGATCCATCCTTGATTTTGATGGATGAGCCATCGCTCGGACTGGACCCTAAATCTGTTGCTCTTGTTTCTGAATTAATCAAGAGAATGACTAAAGATGGGCGAACAGTGCTACTCATTGAACAGAATGTGCGACTCGGCATGTATCTTGCAAACGATGGCGTAGTCATGGAAGCTGGAAAAGTTCGTATTTCAGCCCCTGCTAAAGATATTGCTGGAGACCCTGAAGTTGCTTCTATGTACTTAGGTAAAACTAAGTAGTTATCACTAGCGCTGCAATAAACCACTAGTGATGTGATGGATATCTTCAAAACCATCACTTGTCACGATTACCATTTCGCCGGTCTGGACTCCAGCCGAGTGATCAATTGTTGTGACGTTAGGTTGTAAAACTATTGCCATGCCCGCTTCGATAGTTAGGTCGGGAGCATGCATTGGAATTCTCGAACGTGAAGTTCCTATTGGTTCCAGATATCCAGCCCCTAAACCATGAAATAAATCATCGGTCGTAGTGAAACCAGCCTCTTCAATAATTGAAGAGGCTGCAATGAGATCAAGGGCGCTGATGCCCGGCTTCAAAATCTTTCTCATTCTAGCAAGAGTTTCATCTGCTACAGCATGAAGTTCTTTATATTGCGCAGTTGGTTCGCCAATTGTGACAGTACGTAAAACTTGGCCTGGATATTCAGCGCTTGCACTCGCACTAATTTCAAAAGTGATAGCTGAATTTTCTCTAACAATTCTTCCTTCGGGAAATTGTGACGGTACATCTCGATCGGGTGCGTTCATATCAGCAACGCAGATATAACAAATGTGATCTCGTCCGCCTGCAACCGTGTATCCAGAACGCGCATTGGCAAATATCTGCCAATCAGAGGCGCCAATTTTGCAGGACTCAATGAGCTCTTGTGCGCCTAAATCAGTGACTTTAGCCCCTGCTCGCAGAATTTCAACCTCTTCTACACTCTTTATCGCACGCATTTTTGCATGTGCTTTATCAAGTGTAATTAAAGTTATATCTAGCTTTGAGGCAATCTTTCTAACATCACCTGTCGCAGTACCAATAGTTGCCAGCGATTTTCCTTTGAAAGAGGTAAGAGCCTTTTCTACTGCATCTATGTCATAGACAAAAACCTGTGTTTCTTGCGCAGTTCTCTTGGCCGCAGGGGTGTGGTTCTGAAAAAGTATCCACAGAAGTGATTCTTTTTCGGTCAAGAGGTTTAGCGCCAACCTTGTTGTTCCCCACCCTGTAAGCCAGGTAGAGACCACGCCACTCTTATTTTCGCCAAAAGTTAAGACAGCAGAGCAATCGTGTTCCTTAGCCAATGCAATTGTCTGCCGATGTCTAGCTTGGTATTCGCTATTACTAAAACGAGAATCTACGAGTAGCATTGGGTAAGCATGCATTAATTGGGCTCTTTTAACAACATACTTTTGAAAGGTAAATCTCCGTGAGTGATTCAAAGGATCAACTTGTAAGCGAAGCTATTTCACATTGGGCTCCCCGTTTCACAACAAATGGTGTTTCGGTTTCAGATTTCACAAGGGTTACAAACTCTGTCGATAAGTGGGCTGACTGGGCAGATGCTTGGGGAGCAGCTGGACAAGTTATTGAGGATCTTGGACGAGAAGCACTTAAGGAGAATCGTTTCTTATCTGCCGGAACGCATCTGAGCCAAGCTGCTGTCTATTATCACTTTGGGAAATTTGTCTATGTTGATTACCCAGAAAAAATGAAGGCTCTTCATCAACGTGCTGTGAAATGTTTGAATGACGCTCTTCCCTATTTAACACCTGCAGCAGAGAGAGTTGAAATTCAATATAAGAATTTCCCAATGCCAGGTATTTTACGCAAGCCTCTTAGCGTTACATCTCCTCCAATCGTAATAATGGTCAGCGGACTTGATTCAACTAAAGAGGAACTCCGTTCGACTGAGGCGCTCTTTTTGGAACGCGGGCTTGCAACTCTTTCTATAGACGGTCCAGGACAAGGCGAATCAGAATATGTATTGCCTATCGAAGGCGCTTGGGAGAACGTCGCTAAAGCAGTGGTTGATTACCTAGAGACCCGTACCGATATAGACCATCAAAGAATCGGTGTGTGGGGCGTGAGTCTTGGCGGTTACTACGCTCCACGAATGGCATCCGGTGAAAAGCGAATCAAAGCGTGTGCAGCACTTGCTGGGCCATTTAATTTTGGCGAATGTTGGGATGATTTGCCAGAGCTTACGCGACGAACTTTTACCTTCCGTGCTCATCAAGATAATCAGGTAGACGGAAAGGCTGTGGCAAATACGCTCTCACTTGAAGAAGCTGGAAAGAATATTAAATGTCCTCTACTGCTCATTTTCGGTGAGATGGATCGCCTGATTCCAAGCGAGCAGGCTAGAAAGGTCCAGAAATTGACTGGCGCAGAATTGCTGATGCTTCCTGATGGAAATCACGGCCTTATGAACGTTGCTGCTAAGCACAGATATAAGACTGCAGATTGGATGGAACGTCACCTCAAAGGTATTTCTCATGGCTAACCAGGTCATTACCGCTGATGTGGTGGTGGCCGGTGCTGGTCATAACAGTCTTATAACCGCAGCCTATCTGGCGCAAGCAGGTAAGAAGGTTGCCGTTGTTGATGTGAGAGCTAGACCAGGTGGAGGCGTCGATACAGAAGAGTTAATTCCTGACTTTTGGGTTGATACCTGTTCAACTGGCCACACACTTCTTCGTTCTAATCCCGTCTTGGCGAAAGATACGTTGGGTCTAGTTAAGAAACATGGTTTGGAATATGTGGATCCAGATCCAGTTGCCAGAGTTGCCTTCCCTGATGGTGAACAATTTGTTATGTACAAAGATTTAGATCGCACCCTTGAAGAGTTTGCTCGATTCAGTAAGAAAGATGCTCTGGCTTATAAACGACTATTGACCGAATACAACGATGTGAAGTCGATATTTGCTGAAAGTAACAACACCCCTATTGGCTGGGGTAAGCCACTTGATCAATTACTTGAATCAGCACCGCTTGGAAATGTCTGGCGCAAACGTCGTGCGCTCAGCGCGTGGGAGGTCATCCAACATGAATTCGAGAATGTGCATGTACGTTCATATCTTTTCTGGCAGGCATCTCAAACTTTTGCCTCCTTGGACTTACCAGGAACTGGTTTATTAGCCATTTCTATCGTGGCCGGGCGTCAGGCTAATAGTTGGAGCATTCCTCTTGGCGGATCTGGCAAATTGGCTCAAGGTCTTGTTGAAGTAATCAAAGAACATGGCGGTGAATTTTATGGCCGAGAAAAAATTACCCAATTTCTTGTTGAAGATAAAAAATGTGTTGGTATTGCTACAGAATCTGGAAACCAATACATAGCTACAGATTGCGTAGTTTCAACCATTCATATCAAGCACTTAATTGAGATGTTAGACCAGTCCCTGCTAGAACCTGGATTCTTGTAT
>DJBN01000093.1 GCA_002430075.1 Actinobacteria bacterium UBA5975
CTCCAGCGCTGCTTGAACTCTTTCTCACTCATCCGATTCATCGCTCATCCTTGATCTGCGAATAAATTTCTCGCGTCGCCGATGATGTATTCATTGTGTAGAAGTGAAGGCCAGGAGCTCCCGCTTCAAGAAGTTTATGGCAGAGATCTGTAGCTATTTCTACGCCTAATTTACGAACATCATCAGGGCTATCTTTAACGGCTGCAAATTTTTCTGCGATACCCACTGGAATAGGAGTGCCACTGAGCTCTGACATACGGTTGAGTTGCTTCACATTTGTCACTGGCAAAATCCCAGCGATGATTGGTAGAGATGATCCCTTTGCACTCAATTTATCTACGAGTGATTTCCATTTATCAACTTCAAAGAAGAATTGCGTGGTAGCGAACGTTGCTCCACGTCGTTCCTTTTCGAGTAAGACTTCTATATCTTTATCGAAATCTCCCTGAGAAGCTGGGTGTCCATCAGGAAATGCGGCAACTCCAATAGTTAATCCACCAAATTCAGCTGCGAGAGTGACAAGTTCATCTGCATGGCTGAGGCCGTTGGGAGTTGCACTCCATGGTGCACGTGGTCCCCCGGTGGGATCACCGCGCAGCGCCAAAATACTTTTTATGCCGGCATCTCTATACTTTCCTAAAATATCAACGAGCTCTTCGCGAGTTGATCCAACGCATGTTAAGTGCGCAACTGTTGGGATACCTGTTCTCGCGGTAATTTCAGATGTAATACTGATTGTGCGATCTCGTGTTGACCCGCCAGCTCCATAGGTGACAGAGATGAAATCTGGAGCGATAGATTCAAGTTGAGACATTGCAGCCCAGAGACGTTGCTCGCCATCGCTATCTTTGGGAGGAAAGAACTCGAAGGAGTAGCTCACTCTGCTCTTGGGGCTCTTTTTCGTACTGCGCATCTTCACGGCGTTAAGGGTACCGTTGCGCCGTGGATAAAGTGGTGGCGGGCAGTGCAACTGCCGTTCGCGATGCGATTAAAGAAGAGCTCACAACATATTTAGCCGAGCAACGTGGCTATCTGACGAGCATCGCATCAGAATTGGTTCCTGTTTGTGATGCACTTGAGACATATCTGCTCGAAGGCGGCAAGAGGCTACGTCCACTCTTTGCATTTGCAGGTCACTTGTCAGCTGGTTCTACGCCAGATCGCGCTGCAATTCGAGCAATGGCGAGCCTTGAACTCTTGCAGGCATGCGCTCTCATTCATGATGATTTGATGGATGGTTCCGATACTCGACGCGGAAAGCCTGCAATTCATCGACACTTCGAAAATTTACATCGTCAAGGTTCGATGGCAGGGCTTGCAGAACAATTTGGTGAAGCAGCAGCGGTCTTGCTCGGTGATTTAGCTCTTGTTTGGTCTGATCACATGTTGCATAACTCTGATATATCTCACTCATCGCTCATAGCAGCACTGCGTATCCACGATGAGATGCGTATTGAACTTATGGCTGGACAATATTTAGATGTGCGTGAAGCTGGAGAGAGAGAACACAGCGTCGAACGATCGCTTCGTATTGCTCGTTATAAATCAGGGAAATACACAATTGAGCGTCCGCTCCATCTAGGTGCAGTGATTGCGCGACCTACAGCATCTGAACACTCAGAACTTCTCATCGTTCTATCTGCCTATGGGCTTCCCCTCGGTGAAGCTTTTCAACTGCGCGATGACATGCTCGGTATCTTTGGAGATCCGAAAGAAACAGGAAAGCCGGCAGGTGATGACTTGCGCGAAGGTAAGCGCACAGTACTAATGGCAATGACAATGGAGAAAGCAACGAATTCAGCTCGCACAGAACTCGCTACCCACCTCGGCAATCCGAATCTCTCACCTGAAAAAATTGAATCTCTTCGCGCATTAATCGTAGAAACGGGCGCAGTCGACGATGTTGAAAAACTCATCGATCGCCTTGGCGAAGAATCAACTGCTGCTGCACACTCAGCTGCAATCAATGACAGCGCACGTCCACTTCTCTTAGCTCTGGCTGAGACCGCAATCCGTAGGAGCTATTAATGACAAAGACAGTAAAAGGACCCACGGATCACGTCGTCGTAGTCGGCGCGGGGCTTGGTGGCTTAAGCGCAGCGCTTCGCCTTGCAGGTGCTGGCCGTAAAGTCACAGTGGTTGAACGTGAATCGGTGCCCGGCGGTCGAAATGGCTTGCTCAAGAAAGATGGCTACTCGTTCGACACAGGTCCATCCGTCTTAACGATGCCCTCACTCATTCAAGATGCATTCACCTGCGTTGGCGAAGATATGAAAGATTGGCTAGAACTCATGCCGCTTTCACCTTTATATCGCGCCTTCTACGCAGATGGATCTCAAATCGATGTGCACGCAAACACGGCTCAGATGGAAGAAGAGATTCGCACTCACGTTTCAGCCGAAGAAGCGTTGGGCTATCGCAAATATGTTGATTTTGTTACCAAGCTCTACAAGTACGAGATGCATGACTTTATCGATAAGAATATTGATTCTCCTCTCAATCTTTTAACTCCCAACTTGGCTCGCCTCATTGCACTGGGTGGATTTAGACACTTACAGCCGAAGGTCAATCAATACCTCAAAGATCCACGCCTTCAGAAGGTCTACTCATTCCAAGCTATGTACGCAGGCGTAAGCCCGCAACAAGCGTTAGCAATTTATGCCGTCATTGCCTATATGGATTCAGTCAATGGAGTCTTCTTCCCGAAGGGTGGAATGCATGCCGTTCCTCGAGCACTAGCTGCAGCTGCCCAAAAGCATGGAGTTGAATTCAAGTACAACACAACCGTCACAGGTCTTGATAAGCAGAACGGACGCGTGAAGGCAGTACTCACAGATACAGGCGAACGTATTGAGTGTGATGTTGTGGTCATGAACCCTGATCTGCCTGTCGTATGGCGCGATCTCTTGGGTAAGACACCTCTAAATGTCAAGCGCCTGAATTACTCGCCATCATGTGCCACTCTTCTAGTCGGCTCATCAAAGAAGTATGACCACGTGGCTCACCACAATATTCACTTCGGGCAATCATGGGATGGCGTCTTTGACGAGCTCATCAACAAGAAAGTCTTAATGACAGATCCATCTGTCTTGGTCACAATTCCAACTCACGATGATCCAACCCTTGCGCCTGCTGGCAAGCAGTCCTATTACATCTTGTATCCAACTCCTAACCTGGATGCGGATATCGATTGGACCAAGCAGGCAAAGCCTTACCGTGATCAAATGATTCAGACTCTTGAAGATCGCGGTTACACCGGTTTCGGTGATGCAATTGAAACTGAAGTGATGACCACTCCCCTTGATTGGCAGGCTCAAGGCATGGAGCGCGGTGCACCATTTGCAAGCGCGCACACCTTCTTCCAGACAGGTCCATTTAGACCACGCAATATGGCTGCAGGATTTGAAAACGTTGTCTTCGCCGGAAGTGGAACCCAACCCGGAGTTGGCGTACCTATGGTCTTGATTTCAGGTCGCCTTGCTGCAGAACGAATTGTGGGTCCGGTTAAGTAAATGGAAGCGGCGTTACAAGCATCGTATGACGAGTGTAAGCGTCTTAACTCGTTACACGGAAAGACTTACTACTTAGCAACCCTGCTGCTTCCCAAGAATAAACGTCCCTATGTTCACGCACTCTATGGTTTTGCGCGTTATGCAGATGAGATTGTCGATGATTTAGCATCTACTCTCTCTCCGACTGAAAAGGCTGTGGCGCTCAAGAGCTGGAGCAGCGGCGTTCTTGAGGATCTCAAGGCTGGTACAAGTACTGACCATATTGGGCGCGCTCTCGTTGACACCGCACGCCGCTTCGATATTCCACATCAGCACTTTGTAGATTTCCTGCATTCGATGGAGATGGATCTAACTGTTACTGAGTATCAGAGCTATGAAGATTTACTCAAATATGTCTACGGATCAGCTGCCGTGATAGGTCTTGAGATGGTCTCTATCTTGGGTTACTCAGATCAACGTGCCTTTGAAGCCGCGAAGAAGTTAGGCATTGCTTTCCAGCTTGCAAACTTTATTCGCGATGTTGGCGAAGACCTTGATCGCGGTCGGGTTTACTTGCCAATACAAGAGCTAGCCCAGTTCGGCGTAGATCGTGCCATGTTAGAGCGCAGAATTCTTACTCCCGAAATAATTGAAGCACTTAAATTCCAAATTGAGCGCGTGCGAGATCTGCAACGTGAATCAAAAGATGGGATTGAGTTCCTGGATAAAGAATCGCGTCCTTGCATTCGCGCAGCAAGTGAGCTGTACTGCGGAATTGTTGATGAAGTCGAGGCAATTGGCTACGACATCTTTACAAAACGAGCAAAGACTTCAACGGCTCGACGCGCACGTGTTGCAGGTTTGGCCTATATACAAGCAGTTGCTGCCCGTATCAGCTAACATTCTGGCTACGGGAGCCACCTTGGCTGAGAGGACTTCACTTTTATGAAGTCGACCGTCTGACTGGTTCGGTAATGCGGACCTAGAAATGAGGTCCTTCAATGTTTTCAACCTTCTTCACTGCTTGGGAATATCAAGTTTCCTATCTCGAATTCATTGCATCCATAGTCTCTTTTATCGGAGTGGCCCTGGGGATTACGGCACGCCGAATCACCTGGCCATGGTGGGCCCTTAGTAGCGCTCTCTATGCGATCTTCTTCTTGCAATACAAACTCTATGCAAGCGCAGCCCTTCAGTTAATCTTTATTGCAGCAGCCATTGCTGGTTGGTACGGATGGGCTCCAACAGGTGCTAAGCCTGGACCATTTAAAAATAGATACCGCGTCTACACGATTGCTTCCATCATTGCCGCGACACTTCTGCTGGCACCTATCTTGAAATCAATTGGCGCAGCTTCAACATATGTCGATGCGATCCTTTTCTTCGGTTCCGTTGCCGCGCAACTTCTGATGGTCTACGAAAAGTACGATAGCTGGCCAATGTGGCTTGTCGTTGATGCAGGTTACGTAGCCCTCTACGCTTCGCAGGGACTACTCTTTACAACGCTGCTCTATGTGGCATTTACCTTAATGGCAGCCCTTGGATGGAGAACTTGGTATGGATCTCATAAACGCGCTCTCCGATCTCTGTAAATCAACCAAACAGCCCATCATTGCAATCGATGGGCCCGCAGGAGCAGGTAAAACAATTCTTGCCCATAACCTCAAGTTGGCGCTCTCGAAATCCTTTCGTGTAGGTGAACTACATATGGATGATCTCTATGATGGTTGGGATCACGCGCTTTCTTCACAACTTACCGACACTCTGACTCACATCACAGAGTGCCATAAGAGTTCATCCCCGCTATCGCTCTCTCGCTATGACTGGGCAACATCTGAATTTAGCCAAGCAACCCCTATCGATGCGTGTGAACTCCTTATTCTCGAAGGCGTAGGCAGCGGCCAAAGTGCAATCCGAGAACAACTATCTGCACTGATCTGGATAGATATTGCGGGAGATCAAGGATTAACAAGGGTTTTGGCCAGAGATGGAATCGAACTTGAGAACGAGATGAGAAAGTGGCTCATAACTCAAGAGCAACATTTTCAAGGAGAAGGCACGCAGAACGCTGCTGATTTCCTACTGACTACCTAGAATTACCCATATGTCTGACCTCACTGGTGAATTAATTGATGGGCGCTATCAACTCATTCGCCAGATGGCTACCGGCGGAATGGCCAGTATCTATGAAGCGCTAGATACTCGCTTAGATCGCAAGGTCGCAGTCAAGATTATGCATTCACATTTGGCTCAAGATGAGCAATTTGTCGAACGCTTTATCCGCGAAGCAAAGGCTGCAGCCGCCCTATCGCACCCGAATATTGTTGCAGTCCAAGATCAAGGCTGGAATCAGAATGGAACACCAGCAATCTTTCTTGTCATGGAGATGATCGAGGGCCATACCTTGCGAGAATATCTCAACGAGCAAGGCAAGTTACCTATTGCCGATGGAATTAAATTTCTCTTACCTGTATTAAGTGCTCTCTCTGCCGCGCATTCAATCGGAATAGTTCATCGCGATATAAAACCTGAGAACATTCTAATATCTAAAGATGGCCGAATTAAGATTGCCGACTTTGGGCTAGCCAAAGGTCCTCTTCTTGGGGCCACAATGACCGCCGAATCCAGTGTCATTTTGGGTAGCGTCTCCTATCTTTCTCCTGAGCAAGTACAACGCGGAATCGCAGATACCCGAAGTGATATTTACTCCATTGGAATCACAGCCTTTGAAATGTTTACAGGCAAGAAACCATTTGAAGGGCAAGCTCCCATTCAAATTGCTTACATGCATGTTAATAATCGTGTTCCACGAATAAGTTCTCTTATTTCTGCTATCCCTGAATCTTTGGATGAATTGGTATACCTAGCCACAAGCGTTAATCCTGATGAGAGACCACGGGATGCAACAGTTTTCCACGAAAAGCTTGTGCGTATTAGCCAAACTCTCAATCCAAAAGAGAATCAGCTCAGCTTGGAACTAGATATTCCTATCGAGCCAATGAGGCCAAAACCATCTCGTAAATCACTTCGCAAAAAGATGAAAGAGCTCACGCAGACTATTCCGGTCCCTGTGGCACGAGAAACTACAGAGCAGGTTAAGAAGCGCAAGAAGGCCAGTAAGCGAGTTCGACGTAATCGCAAGTTTGCACTTCTTCTGGCAGTAGCTGTCGGTATTACGGGTTGGTATGTATTGATTGGACCTGGATCGCGCGTTGTTGTTCCTTCAACAGTTGGCGCAATTCAAGCTGAAGTTACGGCCGCGTTTGAGCCTTTGGGTTTAACCTCCCTCGTTGTTGAAAAACAATTTAGCGAAGAGATAACTGAAGGCCGAGTAATTCAATCGATTCCAGAAGGTGGAGGCCGTATTGATCAAGGTGGCGTAGTAAAACTTATTGTCTCAAAGGGCCCAGAACGATTTGTAATTCCGCCTATGGTTGGGCTTACTCCTAAAGCTGCAACCAAGATACTCTCCAAACTGCCACTTGCGCTTCAGCCTAATTCAGAAGAGTTCAGCACCCTAATTCCTAAGGGCTACGTCATTGCATCCAATCCTCAGTCAGGTGAAAAAGTTAGACGTAACGCAATGATTGTCTTACGCGTATCCAAGGGGTTGGAGCAAATAGCTCTCGAGTCATATGCGGGCAAGAGTTCAGATCAAGCTCTCAATGAATTACAAGGTGCTGGATTCAGAGTTACTTCCACATATGATTTTAGCGAAACTCAATTGCCCGGTGAGGTTATTTCTCAAAAACCTACAGGTGGTACATCAGTTGATATGGGAGCCAAGGTCGCTCTTGTGATTTCTAAAGGAACTGCATTTGCTTATATTCCAAACCTTTATTCAATTGAAGAGATAAAGGCAGTGCAAACTCTTAAAGACCTTGGAGTCAAGGTTGTGGTTAAGAAGATAGGCAAGAAAGCTCTTAAGAAGGTAACAAATATTTCGCCCAAAGTAGGCACTAAGGTCAAACGTGGCAGCACCGTGACCATCACAGTAGGCTAGGCGGATGCCTTCAGCAAAAAGAACAGCAGGAAAACCTCGTATTGGCGCCCATACTCCAACATCCGGAGGAATGGCTAAGCGTTCCATTACATATGCCGAAACGATTGAAGCCGAAGCGATACAAGTATTTACATCAAATCCTCGTGGTTGGGCAATGCCTGAAACGAATCATGAAACAGATGCGCTCTTTCGCGAAAAGGTAGAAGCTCTCGACATAGAAACCTATGTCCACGCCCCATTTCTGATTAATCTTGGTTCACCAACTGAGGAAACATATCGGAATTCATTGGCATCAACTGCCTATTCACTTAAGCGTGGCAAGGAAATAGGCGCTCTGGGGGTCGTTGTCCATACTGGATCTGCAGTCAAAGAAGATAACGTTGATAAGGCGTGGATGCAGATTCATAAGGGAATGATGCCGATTCTGAGCGCTCTTACTGATGATTCACCGATGTTGCTCCTTGAGCCAACTGCAGGGCAAGGACAATCACTGGTGAAGCGACTAGAAGATTTAGAGAACTATCTTAAAGCCCTTGAATATCATCCTAAGGTTGGAATATGTCTAGATACTTGCCATGTCTTTGCAGCAGGGCATGACATCGCTAAAAAAGGTGGAATGAAAGAGACGCTTGATCTGCTCGTTGAGATCGCCGGAATCGAACGTATTCAGTTAATCCACGCCAATGACTCGATGGATGTCTGTGGAGCTCTCAAAGATCGCCATCAAAATATTGGCGATGGTTTTATCGGCATCGATCCCTTCGCAGAACTTCTCAAACATCCGGCGGTAGTAAACGCACCACTTATTCTTGAAACTCCAGGGATGGAACCAGAACATGCCAAGGAAGTAGCGCTCCTTAAGAAATTACGTGGATGAGTTCTACTCACGCACTTAAGTTGCGCCTTGCCCCCTGGGCGCTCCTTCTAATCTCGGCCTCGTGGGGCCTTGCCTTTGTGGTGATGAAGGATGCAATCGAAAGACAGAGCGTCAATAGCTTTCTCTTCTCTCGCTTCCTAATGGCTGTAGTTGCAATGGTTATTTTCAAACCATCGGTACTCAAAAAGTTTAATCGCGAAATTCTGCGTAAAGGATTTATCGCAGGTTTATTTCTCGCATCAGGTTATATTTTACAAACCTTAGGACTTGCACTGACAGGGGCTGCAATTACAGGATTTATAACAGGTCTCTACATTGTGGCAACTCCACTTCTTGCTGCCATTATTTTAAAGGTTCAAATTCCTGCCTTCACGTGGGGATGTGTGGCCATAGCAACTGTGGGCCTTGGCCTGCTTTCAATAACTGGGTGGAACGTTGGGCTTGGTGAACTCCTAGTCTTCTTATGTGCAATTGCATTTGCCGCACATATCATCGCGCTAAGTCGCTGGAGCAATGGGCTTGATGCTTATGCGCTGACCATTGTGCAACTTGCAACGTGCACCTTATTAACGGGCCTTATCTCCTTCGGGCAAGGGTATGAAGTACCAGCTGATTTGAATGGGTGGCTTGTTGTTATCTATACAGCCGTCATCTGCACTGCTATCGCCTTTCTTGTACAAACCTGGGCGCAAGCTCATATCTCGGCGACAAAGGTCGCTGTGATTCTGACGATGGAGGTCGTCTTTGCTGCAATATTCGCCGTTATTTTCGGTGGTGAAAGCTTGTCTCTGCGAGCACTTCTTGGTGGTGTGCTGGTCGTCATCGCTATGTTTATGATTGTCCTCAAGGAGGCATGACGATGGCAATTGATCTTCGCTCGGATACCGTTACCAAACCAACTCAAGAGATGCGCGCTGCTATGGCATCTGCCGAAGTCGGCGATGATGTCTATGGGGATGATCCAACTGTTAATGCTCTTGAAGAACGATTAGCAGCTCTCTTCGGCCATCAAGGGGCTCTCTTTGCGCCCACAGGTTCTCTTGCAAATCAATTAGCTATCCGTACTTTGGTTAAGCCTGGTGAAGAGTTACTTGTTGAAACACGTTCTCATATAGTCCGCGCCGAATTGGGCGCCGCAGCAACCTTTAGCGGGATTACAACTCGTACATGGCCATCACAAGGTGGGCTCCTAAACGCTGATGATCCGCTAGAAATTGCACATGAAAATGCTGGACCTTACCTGGTTTCAACGAGAGCGATTGCTGTTGAAAACACCCATAACTTTGGTGGAGGAACCGTTCAGCCGATAGCAGAAATCGAAAAACTTTCAGTAGCTGCTCGCGCACGAGGAATTGCGATGCATCTCGATGGTGCACGAATCTGGAATGCACATGTTGCATCAGGAGTTTCTTTTGTAGAATATGGAAAACATTTCGACACCATCAGTGTCTGTCTCTCAAAAGGTTTAGGTGCGCCTATTGGTTCGGTCATGATCTCTTCGAAGGAACGCGTTGCAGAAGCTCGAATCTGGCGTAAGCGCTACGGTGCCGGAATGCGTCAGGTTGGAATTATCGCAGCAGCAGCTCATTACGCCCTCGAACACAACATTGAGCGACTTGCGCAAGACCATGCACGTGCACGCACAATTGCTACAGCACTTGCTGCAATTGATTCTTCCCTTGTCGATCCCACAAAGGTCGTCACCAACATTGTTGGCCTCGATTTATCCGCAATTTCAATGAGCGCCGCCGATTTAACTGCTAAAGCGCGCGAAGCAGGACTTTGGATTAGCGCACTTGGCCCGAACTACGCGCGACTTGTGACACATCTTGATTTTAGCGATGCTCAATGTGATGAAGCTATCGCAATTTTAAGTGCGATTTTAAAGAGCGCCTTCGTGGCGAAGTAGCCACTCTTTCTTACTTAACCCGTAGGCATAATTACCTAACGCTCCCCCAGTTTTCACAATACGGTGGCAAGGCACAACAAGGACGATTGCATTCTTAGCGCATGCGCTGCCTGCGGCCCTTACTGCATCTCCGGAACCAGCACGAACTGCCAAATCGGCATATGACATTGTCTTCCCTGCCGACACTTTGCGCATCGCTTTCCACGCCGATTGAGAGAAATGGGCTCCTAGTTGTCTGACCTGAATAGCATTCAGAGCTGAAACATCACCGTCAAAGTAATCGTTAATCAAATCAGAGATAACTGGAATTTTATCTACGGTTTGAATAACGCGCTTTGAATCTTCTAGACTTAGGCTCTCTTTTAGCGCCTTCAGAGTGGAAAGATTGGCTCCAAGGAGAACATGCTCATCGGCTATGAGATTCAGGCTACCAATGGGTGTCGAAACCGTTGTAAGAAGGAGCGTCACACCTGCTAAATTAGCGGTCGCGCAACATTTCGGCAACCAAAAATGAGAGCTCAAGTGATTGAGAATGGTTCAGGCGCGGGTCACACGCTGTCTCATATCGAGATTCAAGATCCTTTTCAGAGATTTCATTGCCTCCGCCTAAGCACTCGGTGACATCGTCGCCTGTGAGCTCAATATGGATTCCACCTGGATGCGTGCCAAGCTTCTTATGGACTTCAAAGAAGCCGCGTACTTCATCGAGGACATCCTCGAAGTTACGAGTCTTATAGCCATTTTTGGATTCGAAGGTATTGCCATGCATAGGATCGCATACCCACAAGACCTGAGCTCCGCTCTTAGTAACGCCTTCAACGAGGGCAGGCAGCGCCTGGCGAATAGTTCCGGCTCCCATTCGAGTAATAAATGTGATGCGACCTGGCTCGTTATCGGGATTGATTTTGGCAATAAGAGCTAGCGCATCTTCGACTGTAGATTTTGGTCCGAGCTTTATTCCAATGGGATTGCGTACCTTAGAGGCGAAATCAACATGCGCTCCATCGAGTTGACGTGTGCGTTCGCCAATCCAAACAAAGTGGCCTGATACATCGTATGCAAGCTCAGTGCGTGAGTCGATACGAGTCAGGGCCTTCTCGTATTCAATGATTAGCGCCTCGTGGCTTGCATAAAAATCAACTGCTTTAAATTGCTCTGGATCAACTCCTGCCGATGCCATGAAAGATAGAGCGCGGCCAATTTCGGTTGCCATCTGCTCATATTTTTCGCCGAATTGTGAATCCCGGATGAAGCCTTTATTCCATTCGTGAACTTGGCGAAGGTCAGCAAAGCCACCGCGTGTAAATGCGCGGACAAGATTGAGGGTGGCAGCAGAGGTGTTATAGACGCGAACCAAGCGATTGGGATCAGGTGTACGCGCAGCCTTGGTAAATTCAATATCGTTGACAGCATCACCGCGGTAGGCAGGAAGTGTTACATCTCCACGAGTCTCTAAATCATTAGAGCGGGGCTTTGCAAATTGTCCAGCCATTCGACCGACCTTGATGACTGGCAAGCTTGAGTAATACTGAAGAACTGCCGCCATCTGCAAAATAGTCTTAATTCGGTTGCGAATTGAATCTGCAGTAGCTGATGTAAAAGTTTCGGCGCAATCTCCACCTTGTAACCAGAATGCGCGCCCTGCTGCAGCTTCTGCAATCTTGGCTTTGAGATCATCGCACTCACCTGCAAAGACAAGTGGCGGAAGCGCACGAAGTTCTGCAACGGCCTTTGCCATCTGTGCTCCATCTTTCCCACCTGGCCAATTAGGTTGCTGCGATGCAACAAGGTCAGGGTCAAAGAGTGAGTCCAGCTGCGCCGAAGATGAGTTCATATCCATAAGAGTAGAGAGTTCAGTGGCAATCTCGCAGGGAGATTATCCAAAGAACGAAGTGATCTCCTCATATCGTTCGATGGGTACTGTCTTGAGAACATCGGTAGCTGATGCAAGTGGGACGCGGGCAATCTTTGTTCCATGAAGGGCCATCATCTTGCCGAAGTCGCCCTCGTGAACTGCAGTAATTGCCTCAAGGCCAAAGCGTGAGCTCAGGACGCGATCAAAGGCTGATGGTGTTCCACCGCGCTGGATATGGCCCAATACTGTGCAACGAGTCTGATATCCCGTCTTAATTTCGATCTGCGCAGCAAGCCAATCACCGATTCCTGAAAGTTGTACGTGGCCAAATGCATCCAGTGGCTGATCCTTGGTGATCATGTCACCATCTTGTGGAATTGCACCTTCTGCAATCACGATGATGGGCGCTGTTCCAGTTTCAAAGCGAGACTTTACATAATCACAAACCTTATCGAGAGAGAATTTCACTTCCGGAATCAAGATACATGCAGCATCTCCTGCAATACCTGAGTGCAGCGCAATCCATCCTGCGTGACGGCCCATGACTTCAACAATCAGTGGACGGTGATGTGACTCAGCAGTTGTATGAAGGCGATCGATAGCCTCCATGGCGATATTTACTGAGGTATCAAAACCGAAGGTAAAATCTGTGTTATTAAGATCGTTATCGATAGTTTTTGGAACACCGATGACCTTTACACCTAGCGCATCAAGCTTTGTGGCAACGCCCAGGGTATCTTCGCCACCGATTGCAATAAGAACATCAATTCCTTGATCGGCAAGGTTCTGCTTGATGCGCTCAACGCCGTTCTCGATCTTAAATGGATTGGTGCGAGATGAACCAAGAATAGTTCCGCCCTTTGCCAGAATTGGCTTTACCGTTGCAAGGTCAAGGGGCATGGTCAGAGCCTCAAGAGGGCCCTTCCAGCCATCGCGGAAACCTACAAATTCGTAGCCATAATCTTTTATTCCCTTTGTGACTACTCCGCGAATAACGCCATTGAGGCCTGGGCAATCACCGCCACCTGTAAGAATTCCAATACGCATTGCAACGCTCCAAAATTTTCGAAAGTTTTCGCCTTAAAGATAAGGCCGCAGTGGTCAACATTGACTCGCACAGTCTAGCCTTTCGCCATGGCAAAGACCCACCAATCAAAGACCCACCATGCAAAGGGCCCACTCGTCGCGGGCGTAGATTCATCAACCCAGTCGGTCAAGGTCGTTATTCGTAGCGCACAGACTGGAGAGCTCATCCGACAGGGGCGCGCATCTCATCCCGATGGAACCGAAGTAGATCCAGTCCTCTGGGAGAAAGCACTTGGTGCCGCATTTATCGATGCCGGTGGGTTAGATGATGTGGATGCCTTATCAATCGGCGGACAGCAACATGGAATGGTAGTTCTGGATTCTGCAGGTAACGTTATTCGGCCTGCGCTTCTATGGAATGACACACGATCGGCACAGAGTGCACGCGATCTCAATCTAGAGATGGGTGGCGATGCCGCGGCTGCAGATCAAGTTGGATCTGTATTGGTTGCTTCTTTTACTGCAACAAAATTACGGTGGCTTGCAGATAATGAGCAATCACATGCAGATAAGGTTTCGGCCGTTGCGCTTCCCCATGATTGGCTTTCATGGCGCTTGCAAGGTGGTAAAGATTTTGAAAAACTCTTTACAGATCGATCCGATGCATCAGGTACTGGTTATTTCGATCCCGTCACTTCAACCTACCGAGAAGATTTATTACAATCAGCCCTTCGCACAGATAGAACAATTATCACTCCACGAATTACACCGCCCGCTGAATTTGGCGGTCATACTCATTCAGGGATACCCATTGCAGCAGGCGCCGGCGATAATGCAGGTGCGGCGCTAGGAGTCCAAGCAGAACCAGGAGATGTAGTTGTCTCGCTAGGAACTAGCGGAACAGCCTTTGCAGTATCTGATACTCCTACACATGACCCGAGTGGCGCGGTTGCGGGTTTTGCCGATGCAACGGGACGCTTCTTGCCTCTTGTCTGCACGCTCAACGCAGCGCGCATCTTGGATGCAGCGACTCGAATCTTAGGTAAGTCTCATGAGGAAGTTGGCGCCCTTGCGCTTTCGGCAACACCAGGTGCACATGGATTATCACTGCTGCCTTACTTTGAAGGAGAACGTACCCCCAATCGCCCAGATGCCACAGGCATCTTCGCTGGCATGAATCTCAAAAACTCAAATCAAGAAGATATTGCACGTGCCATGATTGAGGGAATGCTCTGCGGGCTAGTTGATGCAGTTGATGCACTAGAAAAATTAGGAGTTTCAATTAATAGAGTCCTACTCATCGGAGGCGCTGCAAAAAATACTGCAATTGCAACAATCGCTTCATCTCTCTTTGGTCGCCAAGTGCTCGTTCCACAACCTGGTGAATATGTAGCAAACGGCGCTGCGCGACAAGCTGCATGGGCGCTATCCG
>DJBN01000034.1:0-172 GCA_002430075.1 Actinobacteria bacterium UBA5975
GTAAACATCAAGATCGAAGGATCAAACCAGTTCGAAGCGCTTCTTCCAGTTCGCGTTAAGGGTAACAACGCACCAGATCTAGCGTTCATCCCACAGCCAGGACTTCTTGCAAAGCTTGTTGAAACAGGCAAAGTAAAACGTGCCCCAAAGGCTGTAGTTAAGAACGTTGACA
>DJBN01000034.1:389-7996 GCA_002430075.1 Actinobacteria bacterium UBA5975
TGGAAGGCATACGGAACTGTAAAAGGTAAGTTCTATGCAGCTCCATTCGGATCAAACATGAAGTCATTCGTGTGGTATTCACCAAAGCAATTCAAGGAAAATGGCTACACCGTTCCAAAGACTTGGGATGAAATGACAGCACTTGCTGACAAGATGGCTGGAAACGACCAGATAGCTTTCTGTGGTGGTCTCGGATCTGGTGGAGCTACAGGCTGGCCAGGAACTGACTGGGTAGAACAGATGGTTCTTCGCGAGTACGGTTCAAAGGTCTACGCAGACTGGGTATCACATAAAGTTAAGTTCTCAGATCCTAAGATCAAGGCTGCAATGCAAAAAGTTGCAGACTGGATGCAGAACCCTAAGTGGGTTGGAGATGTTAAGGCTATTGCTACAACATCATTCCAGGATGCAGGAGCTGGTATTCCTGAGGGTAAGTGCATGATGCTTCAGCAGGCCTCTTTCTACGGAAATATCCTTGCTGATAACGGTGCAACAATTTCACCTACAGGAGATGCATTTGCGTTCTACCTTCCGGCTACAAATGACAATGTAACTGTTCCTGTTGTTGGTGGTGGCGAGTTCACAGCTGCATTCTCATCACGTCGAGAGGTAAAAGCTGTACAGGCTTACCTTGCATCAGCAACATTCGCTACCTCACGCGTACAGCTAGATAACTGGCTCTCAGCTAACAGCGGTGTACCACTGTCTGCATACAAGAACCCTGTAGATAAGCTGGCTGCAACCTACCTAGCAAATCCAAAATCTACATTCGCATTCGACGCTTCTGACTTAATGCCAGCAGCTGTCGGAGCAGGTGCTGAATGGGTTGAATTCACCGCATGGTTCGGTGAAGGAAAGTCAATTGCGGATGTAACAAAAGCAATCGACGCTGCTTGGCCAGCTGACTAATTAGTTCAACTAAATTAGTAGCTAAAAGAAGTAAGAGTGGGGGGTCACCAATTGGTGGCCCCCCACTCTTACTTCTATTAAGATTCCAAGTAATATTGCAAGAAGAGATTTCAAATAAAAAGAGGTGTGGGTATGTCAGATTTTATTACAACGACCATTCCTAAGTTTACCTCTGTCTTTTCTGCGATCTTTGTCTTCTTTGCGGTCCTTGCGATTCTTTTTGCGATTGCTGGTCGAGTCAATGGAAAGAAAGCACGTCCAATCGCACTGACTCTCTTCTTGGGCCCTGCGCTCATACTGTTGCTTGCAGGTCTGATTATTCCTGCAGTGCGCACAATTGCTTTTAGCTTTATGAACCCAGATTCAAATGGCTGGGTAGGTCTTGCAAATTACACCTGGATGTTGCACGATCCCAATGTCAAGGTCATCATGATCAACACAACCTTATGGATCATTGTTGTGCCGCTATTTACAGCAGCGCTTGCTCTATTGCTTGCAGTGATGCTCGATCGCATTAAGCATGAATCAATTCCCAAATCACTTCTCTTTATGCCGATGGCAATCTCATTTGTTGGCGCATCAATTATCTTTAAATTTGTCTACGAATATCGCCGCGAAGGTGAAGTCCAGATTGGCTTACTGAGCGCCATCGTTGAGTTCTTTGGCTCAACACCTCAAAACTGGATGCTTTCAAAGCCACTCAATACATTTTTACTGATGATTATCTACATCTGGACACAAATGGGATTTGGAATGGTTATTTTGTCGGCGGCAATCAAAGCAGTACCTGCCGATATCGTCGAGGCATCCGCACTCGATGGCGCCGGCGGTTGGCGCCTATTTCGCAACATCACATTTCCTATGGTTAAGAGTACTTTTATCGTTGTGCTTGCAACCGGTGTCGTTGGAGCCCTTAAGGTCTTCGACATCGTGCGCACAATGACAGGTGGCAATTTCGGCACCAACGTCCTTGCCAACGAGATGTATTCACAGGTCTTCGTTCAATTTAACCAAGGTAAAGGCTCAGCCCTTGCCGTAGTTCTCTTCCTACTCGTGACACCCATCTTGGTCTATAACATCCGAACCCTGCGAAAGGAGCGCACGATCTCATGAGCGCTCGATTAGCCAACCACACCCCAGGCCGCAAGATCTTCTCAAGCCGCCTTGCAGCACTTGTTGTTTGGACCATCACAATTATCTGGACAGTTCCAACCCTGGGACTTCTGGTTACATCATTTAAAACGGATAAAGATATTTTGGGTCAACCATGGTGGAGCTCATTGCTTCACCCACATTTCACCCTAGAAAATTATGCGAAGGTATTTTTAGGTAACGACACTCAATCACTAAACAGTGGAGTCTTGCCATACTTTATTAACTCAATCGTTATTACGCTTCCTGCAACAATCTTCCCGATTGTTATCGCAACAATGGCTGCATACGCACTTGCGTGGATTAGATTCCGCGGCAGCGAATTTCTATTCTTCTCGATCTTCGCTCTGCAAGTTGTTCCGCTGCAAATGTCACTTGTCCCACTGCTACTTCTCTTTACCGGTGGAGCTCATATCGGTTCAGTAACAATCTTTCCAGCCCTTGGTATTGCAGGCGACTTTGCCGGCATTTGGCTGCCCCACACAATGTTCGCACTTCCTTTAGCAATTTATTTATTACATAACTTCATCGCATCTTTACCGCGCGATCTTATGGAAGCAGCTCATGTTGATGGAGCAAACCACTTCAAAGTGTTTCGCATGATCGTTCTACCTCTTGCAATTCCTGGGATTGCAGCTCTATCAATCTTCCAATTCCTCTGGGTCTGGAACGATTTACTTATTGCGCTGACATTTGCATCAGGTACCGAAGAAGTTGCGCCAATCAATAGCAAGCTAGCTTCCCTTGTCGGTCAATATGGGTCGGGATACACGCAGCTCTCGGCCGGCGCATTTATAACAATTGCTGTGCCTCTAATTGTCTTCTTCTCACTACAGCGCTACTTCGTGCGCGGACTTCTAGCAGGTTCTGTTAAGTCTTAGCGTTGTAAAGGTAAAACGTTTAGATATCACGCCCATTTGTGGCAATCTGATTGCTGTACCAATAACCAGAATCTTTAATGGTGCGCTCCTGAGTATCAAAATCCACATAGACAATGCCAAAGCGCTTTTCGTACCCCAGCGCCCATTCGAAGTTATCCATCAAAGACCATTGGTAATAGCCCTTTACGGGAGATCCCTGGGCAATGGCATCAGAGACAGCCGATAGGTGGCGCTGCAGGTAATCAATACGACGGTGGTCATGGCACTTGCCATCAGCGCTAATTCCTTCATCGTATGCACAGCCATTTTCAGTGATGTAAAGATCTGGCAACTTTTCCCCATGTTCTTTATGCCAACGCACCAACAAATTTGTGAGTCCAGATGGCGTGAGCGGCCAACCCATATCAGTAAGCGGTCCGGGCGCAGTCTCATCAATTGCCAAATCAAAGAGGCCGGCAATTGAGTTCGACTGAACATTTCCATCCTTCGAGGTATGGATGTAATTATCAAAGTAGTAATTGATACCAATGAAATCATTCTTCACCATAGCCTCTTGCATATCGCCTTCGCGAATAACAGAGCCCAATTCATCGCCGTATTCATCGAGCAAGATTTGCGGATACTTTCCATACATAAAGGCATCCATCCAGAAACGGTTTTGCACCGCATCCAACATATCAACGGCATATGCCTGCTTTGGATCATTTAAATCATCAGCAACATTTACAGCTTGGTTTAAAACTGGTCCAGTTAAAATATCACTTCGCACCGAGCGCATTGCCATCGTTGATGCAGCGTGGGCAACAACGGTGTGGTGGGCAACAGCCCAAGCAGCTTTTCGATCTTTTACACCTGGTGCATGAATTCCAATTCCATGACCTAACCAAGCAACTACCCACGGCTCATTGATAGGTGAGAACTTCTTAACGCGATCACCAAAGCGCTCAACAACTGCTGCAGAGTAATCTGCAAAGTGTTTAATGGTGTCGCGATTTTCCCAGCCACCTTTTTCTTGCAGAGCTTGTGGTAGATCCCAGTGATAAAGGGTTGCGAGTGGTTCTATCTTTGCCTCTAATAGTGAATCAATTAAGCGATCATAGAAAGCAAAGCCGCGCTCTTCGCGAGCGCCATCACCTTGGGCAAACATACGGGGCCAGGCAAATGAGAAACGGTAGGCCTGTAGTCCTAGCTCTTTCATGATTGCTACATCTTCTGGATATCGGTTGTAGTGATCATTGGCCACATCACCGTTATCCCCATTTGCTACTTTGCCTTCGATTTTACAAAAGACATCCCAGATCGATGGACCACGCCCATCAGTATGGGCAGCGCCCTCAATCTGGTAGCTAGAGGTCGCAGCCCCCCAGAGGAAGCCGTTCGGAAAAGTAGTCATGGCGGCAACCCTATAGGCCTGAGATGGTGCAATAGATATGTATGGATTTGCCTCATATGGGGTCTTCTGACCTACACTTCCGTAGTCTCGCGCCTGACCTTCGTTATAGGGCGCCTGTAACTCCAATGGAGGAGAACTTATGAGTGCTTCAGGCACCGTATCACTTGTGCAAGTAACCGGATCAAATCTGACATATGTCTACATCATCCTAGGTATCTCACTTGGCGCCCTCGCAGTTGCCTATGCACTACGTGCACAGGTTTTGGCAGCCAGCGATGGCACACCCAAGATGCGCGAAATCGCGGAAGCGGTTCAAGAAGGCGCAGCGGCATTTCTTTCTCGTCAGTTCCGCACCCTTTCCTACTTTGTTGGAATCGTCTTTGTTCTTCTCTTCGCACTTCCTGGTGCAACTGAGATCCGTGTTGGACGTTCAATCTTCTTCCTATTAGGCGCAGTCTTTTCTGCTCTTGTGGGTTACAACGGTATGTGGCTAGCTGTTCGCGCAAATGTGCGCGTGGCAGATGCTGCCCGTAACAAGGATGGCGAAAAGGCTGTTCAAATTGCTTTCCGCACAGGCGGTGTTGTTGGTATGACAACTGTGGGTCTTGGACTCATCGGGGCATCACTTGTAGTAATTATCTACCGCGAAAATGCACCAGCAGTACTTGAAGGCTTTGGTTTTGGCGCAGCGATGGTTGCGATGTTTATGCGCGTCGGCGGCGGAATCTTTACCAAGGCAGCTGACGTCGGAGCAGACCTTGTTGGAAAAGTCGAAAAGGGTATTCCTGAAGATGACCCTCGTAACGCTGCAACAATTGCAGATAACGTCGGCGATAACGTTGGCGACTGCGCCGGAATGGCTGCAGACCTCTTCGAATCATATGCAGTAACACTTGTTGCAGCGCTCATTCTCGGTAAGGCTGCATTCGGTAACGAAGGCTTGATCTATCCACTCATCGTTCCTGCAATCGGAATCGTTACAGCTGTTATCGGAATCTTTGCAACTCGTCTTCGTCCAACAGATAAGTCAGCAATGACAGCGATTAATCGCTCATTCTTCATGTCTGCAGTCATTTCAGCCGGACTTACAGGCCTTGCAACATTTACATATCTTCCAGGCAAATTCGATCTTCTCACTAACTTCTCACCAACAGTTCTTGAAGATGCGGGCAATATCAACCCGCGTACTCTTGCTTTTAGCGCAGTTATTATCGGAATCGTTCTTGCGGCTGCCATTCAGGTACTTACGGGCTTCTTTACCGAAACAGGTAAGCGCCCAGTAAACGATGTCGCAGCTTCATCTCAGACAGGTGCTGCAACAGTGATTTTGGCTGGTGTCTCAGTTGGCTTCGAATCAGCTGTCTATTCAGCACTTCTTATCGCTGGCGCAGTCTTCGGCGCCTTCTTACTCGGTGGCGGTTCTGTTGTTCTCTCACTCTTTGCAATCGCACTTGCTGGAACTGGTCTACTTACGACAGTAGGCGTCATCGTTGCAATGGATACATTTGGCCCGATTTCAGATAACGCTCAAGGCATTGCAGAAATGTCAGGGGACGTTAAGGGTGAAGGCGCACAGATTCTTACATCCCTTGATGCAGTTGGGAACACAACGAAGGCAATCACCAAGGGAATCGCAATCGCAACTGCAGTACTTGCAGCCACTGCGCTCTTCGGTGCATTTACCGATGCAATCAAGGGAGCGGTTATCAAGGCAGTTGGAGAAGGGGCGGATGTTGCACTTGAATACCAAGGTGTGCTCGATATCGCTTCCCCCCGTAACCTCGTCGGTTTAATTATCGGAGCTGCAGTTGTATTCCTCTTCTCAGGACTTGCAGTCAATGCAGTCTCACGCGCAGCTGGAGCAGTTGTTGTTGAAGTTCGTAACCAATTTAAGATGCACCCAGGAATCATGAACGGAACTGAAAAGCCAGAGTACGGTCGCGTTGTCGATATCTGTACTCGCGATTCACTCCGTGAACTTGTGACTCCAGGACTTCTTGCAGTGATGGCGCCAATCGCAGTCGGCTTCGGTCTCGGCGTTGGGGCACTTGGTGCATATCTTGCAGGTGCAATCGGTACAGGTACTTTGATGGCTGTCTTCCTATCTAACTCAGGAGGCGCTTGGGATAACGCAAAGAAGATGGTTGAAGATGGACACTACGGCGGCAAGGGCACAGATGCCCATGCTGCAACAGTTGTTGGTGACACTGTCGGAGATCCATTTAAGGACACAGCAGGCCCTGCAATCAACCCACTTCTTAAGGTGATGAACCTTGTCGCTCTCTTGGTTACTCCTGCAATCGTCGGCTTCGCACTTCCTACACAGAACTCGACATCACTTCTCATCGCACTCTTTGCAACAGCTGTGATTATCGGAGCACTTATTCGTAACCGTCGTCAATCGACAAATATCGAATACTAAGAAAGCCACTTCCCCGTATGGCTAAAATCTTAAAGAAGCTGGTGATTGTCGAATCCCCAGCAAAGGCTCGCAAAATTGGCAGCTACCTCGGCGATGGTTACATCGTCGAGGCTAGCGTCGGCCATATCCGCGATCTTCCTCAGAGAGCCGCAGATATTCCAAAAGAGGTGAAGAAGCTCGCCTGGTCTAAAGAGGGCGTCGATATCGAGAATGATTTTGCGCCTTTATATGTCATCAATCCGGATAAGCGGGCGAAAGTTGCTGAGCTTAAAGAGTTGATGAAGGAGGCTGATGAAATCCTTCTAGCAACGGATGAAGACCGCGAAGGTGAAGCAATCGCCTGGCACTTAGTTGAAGTATTGCAACCAAAGATTCCTATCAAGCGAATGGTCTTTAACGAGATTACCGAAGAAGCAATTAAGGCAGCAGTTGAAAATACTCGCGACCTTGATTACAACTTGATTGATGCACAAGAAACTCGTCGCGTCCTAGATAGACTCTTCGGCTACCGCCTTTCACCAGTGCTGTGGAAGAAGGTAATGCCACGCATTTCAGCAGGACGCGTGCAATCTGTTGCAACAAGGTTGATTGTTGAAAAAGAACGCGAACGCATGGCCTTTATCTCATCTTCCTGGTGGGACCTCAACGCAAAGACTTCACTTGGCTTTACGGCACGCTTGCTATCGGTGGATGGCAAAAAAGTAGCATCTACCAGTGACTTTGGAGCAGATGGCGCAGTCAAAGAGAAATCCCTTAAAGACATTCTCTTGCTTGATGAAAAACAAGCGACCGCGCTTACTGAAAGCTTGAAGAACACACCATTAACCGTTAAGTCGATGGAAGAGTCTCC
>DJBN01000019.1 GCA_002430075.1 Actinobacteria bacterium UBA5975
GGCCCCGTCGTCTAGCGGCCTAGGACTCTGGCTTCTCAAGTCAGCTACGAGGGTTCGAATCCCTTCGGGGCTACATATTCCGCAGTTACTTGATCGTAAAGGTCTTGGTCAGAATTTTCTTGCCCGCAACCTTAACGACAACTTTTCGAGTACCTGCTTTAACCTTATTACTTCCAACCTTGGCTTTGGCTCCATTAATTGTTACAGCAATGCTCTTACCTGCAGCATCTGAGACCTTTACCGTGATCTTTCTCGCCTTTGCTTTAGCCGTCGCCTTTGGAATTAGCACGGGAGCTGCTTTAACTGTGATTCTGAAAGTTCTTACAGTAGATCTAAATTCAGAAGTTGCTGATTGAGTGGCAGTAATAACTGTTGTTCCCACCGATAGAGGATTGATGGCGCCACCTATGACGACCGCAATATCGGGCGAGCTAGAAAGGTAGCTCCACGTACCTGTCGAGTTACTTGTTGGGGGCGTAACGATAGGGGCGATAGAACCGAGAGTTGCGCTGTAGTCCACGAAAGTTCCAACAGATGGTGCGGGCTTAACCGTAACTGTTGTCTGCACAGTCTGAGATTGCCCATACTTGCCTGATGGCTCTTGGAAGGCAGAGATAATTGCAGTTCCTGCCTTAACGCCTGTAATTGCATTATCAACGATAGAAACAATAGTTGGATCACTCGAAACAAAGCTCCACTTACCGGTGGAATTCGATGTTGGAACTACAGGGCTAACCAGCTTCTCACCAACGCCAACAATGAGGGGTAAAAATGCTCCGATTGCCGGTGGAGTTCCAATGACTGTAACTTCAAAAGTTACAGTAGAAGATAGATAACTATCGGTCTCTGCCTGAGTAAGAGAGATAATTGCACGGCCTGCACCAACATAGGCAAGAGAGTTACCATTAGTGGAGACAACGTCAGGGTTGCTTGAAGATGCGCTCCAGGCGCCCGTTGAGAGCGAAGTTGGAAAGGTAATCGTGGTGGTTGGATCTCCGACTAGTTTCGTCAGACTACTTGGCGCCATCAGGGTTTGCTTTCCAAGCACACGAATAGTAATTGACACTGGCGCAGATTCGCCAAAGGTTCCAATGGCAGCTTGTTGCGCAGTGATTGTGACCTTACCTGGTTTAAGGACAGTTAAAATCTGACCGTTAAGGAAAGCAATTGTTGGGTCAGAGGAAGTTAGAGTCCACGTGCCTTTTGAGGTTGAAGTCGGATATGAGATGACAAGTATTTGTGTAGCTCCGGGATCAAGGGTTACTGTCTTATCTACAAAATTGCCAAGCTGAACAGATGGTGAAACAGCTTGGATCGTTACCTTCATCGATGTTGTCGCCGAACCAAATCCTTCATACGGTGATTGCTTTGCAGTGATGATAGCAATGCCAGGTTTTGCAGCGACAAGTGTGTAGCCCTCAAAGTATGCAATTGATAGATCTGAACTCGTAAGGCTCCAACCACCCTTTGAATTAGATGTTGGCAGGGTCAGAGTTACCCGATTGACGCTATCGATGGAAAGGGTGATGTCGCTAAAGGAGCCGAGCAAGGGGGCAAGAGCGCTAATAGAAAGGACCATGGTTGTTGATGCAGTAGCCCACTTTTGAGTGGGACTCTGGGTTGCTCTGATAGTTACATCCCCACCGTCAAGAAGTGAGACGGTGTTAGCCGAAATGACGGCCTTAGAAGTATCAAGAGATGTGTAGCTCCAGACTCCATCTGAAGTCGACGTTGGTGGCGTAAGAGAGATGAATCTGCTCGAAAGCGCCGCGGCTCGATTGTTAAATGCCCCCATCGTTGGAATTCCTGGATTGACCGTTAATCGGCTATGTCGTAGAGATTCGTTATAGCCGCCGCCTGCGGCCTGTACGTATTGAATCACTGTGGTGCCGACCGCCTTAAGCGTAAGCGTTAGCCCGTCAGATGATGCAATAGCTGGATTTGAAATCACTATCGTCCAAGAACCAGGTGAATTGGAGATAGGTGCCGGAACTGTAAGGAGCTGCTTATCGAGAGTTGTCACGATTGGGGTAGGAGTCTGAATCAACGTCACCGCAGCGTTTGCTGGAGCGAGCGGAATCAAAACTAGGGACAATGTGATGGCCATTACTCTCAAAAGTGACTTCATGATGTAATTATCCAATTATTTAAGCCTCATTTGCCAATATGACACCCCAAACAATCTGTTAAAAATCTGCGAAACTATACACATGCAAGATATCGAGAAATTTAGCGCCTATTTACTCGCAGGTCCTGACTCATTTCAGGGCACTCTCGATTACTTGAGAAATGAAATTTTGCATGATCAAAATATGATATTTGCGGCCGTAACTGAGAAAACTAAGAACGAAGAGCTTTATGTAATTGCGAATTCTGGCTTGAGCGAAGATTCGGTTGCAGGTTTAGGTTGGCTCAGCATGTCATCAGAATTTCCAACGATTGAATGTTTAGCGCTGAACGAAGAAATTTATCTTCCGACCGCAGAAGCTTGGCTCAAAAAATATCCTGGAAGTAATTTATTTCGCCAGAATTTAGAGATTGAAGAGATTTTCTGTTTTCCGATGAAGTTAAACCCAACTTCAAGTCATTGTCTCACCTTGGCATTTAGGAGCCGCCCTACAAAAGATTCGTGGGCTCAAGAAAAATATCGCTCACTTTCGCATCTTTTGAGTATTTATCTTCAAAATATTGAGAAGAAGAGAATTATCAGAATTGAAATGCCACAGGTATCAATACGCCGGCGAATTGCAAATCTGAATACACTGCAACAGAAGATAGTCACTGAAATTCTTGAAGGCAAAAATAATCAGCAGATAGCTGAGGATTTAGAACTCAATATCAATACGTTAAAGCGCGAGCTTAAGAGGATTTTTAAAGAGTTGCATATCAGCCAACGTACGCAGATTTATGCAAAAATCCTGGACGAGAGTTAATTTGCAGTAAGGCTTACTCGAGTAGCCACGTCTCTGTCGAGGAACTACTCAGTGGTAAGAATTTCTCATCCGGGGTCTTGATAACTATCTGATTAAGAACCGGTTTATCTTGAACAACATCTAAAGGGCTGCCGCCAGTGAGATCAACAATCACTGGGGTTTTGCTCAGAACTCCTGTTGCGCAATCTGGAGTGCAATCGTTAATGGCATATATACCTTTGCCATGTGCTCCTTCCTTCTTCCAGTATTCCCATTCGATTTCTCCAACTGCTACGCCACCTTCACTGCATGACTTAAAGAAGACTGCTGGTTTATAGGCAACGATTCCACAGGTAACTGTGTAGACATGATTGGCGCGCGCGCTGCTGATGAAGGAGAAGCCACCAAGAGCCAGACCAACAACGGTTGCAAGGATTACTATCCAGCCTTTTGAAGAACGCACCTGTGAGAAATTCATATACAGATTATTGCAGTAATGAGAGGTAAATCTCCTCTCACAGGCTTCTCACAAAGAAATTTTACTCCAATGGAATATGTGATTTTTACTCCTCGGACCTACACTGATTAGATGGAAAAGACAGATTATCTACCTAAGCAAGAGCGCATCCGCGTCGGACTTGTGGGTTTTGGAAAGACAGGGCGCGCAGTCGCTTCAGTTCTACTTCAAGACAAGACAATTGATTTGGTCTGGGTACTTCGCAAGACTCAAAATTTGGAGCACCGATCAGTTCCAGAATTTCTCGGAATTGAATCTGATGAAGAAGGTGAAATCCATTGGATCGGCGATGTCGATTGTGAGTCGCTGATTGAGAGCGCACCGGTCGATGCCATTATCGATTTCAGCTCAGAAGAAGGAA
>DJBN01000097.1 GCA_002430075.1 Actinobacteria bacterium UBA5975
GCAACGGTCTCTTCATCATTCATCGCCATACGTGCAAAAGTTTCACGAACGTGTAGTGCCGTCTTTAGCGGATCTGATTTTCCATTAACGCCCTCAGGGTTAACGTAAATTAGACCCATTTGAACCGCAGCTAATGGGTTCTCCATCGTTGTTGGATCTTCTAAATTGCCATAACGAGAGTCACTTGGAGCCAGGAATTCTTTCTCTGATCCCCAGTAAATATCAGTCTCTGGATGCCAAATATCTTCTCGCCCAAATCCGAAGCCAAATGTCTTAAGTCCCATTGATTCATAGGCAATAGTGCCAGCAAGAACAAGTAAATCTGCCCAGCTGACTTTATTTCCGTACTTCTTCTTTATCGGCCATAGAAGTCGACGCGCTTTATCTAGGTTAACGTTATCTGGCCATGAATTAAGTGGAGCAAAACGTTGGTTACCGGTTCCGCCACCACCACGGCCATCGGCTGTTCTGTAGGTACCAGCTGCGTGCCATGACAAACGAATCATTAACCCGCCGTAATGTCCCCAGTCTGCAGGCCACCATGATTGGCTGTCGGTCATCAGCGCATGAACATCCTTTTTCAGCGCAGCAATGTCTAACTTCTTCAACTCTTCGCGATAGTTAAATGAGTGACCAAGGGGATTTACCTTGGTGTCGTGTTGGTGCAAAATGTCTAAATTCAGAGCGTTGGGCCACCATTGCATATTTGAGGTGGAAACATTCGTTAAGCCACCATGGGCAACCGGGCACTTTGCTGAATCTGACATTGATGGACTCTCCTCATTTCAAGCGAACTGTTGGCAAACTCTAACTGGGGGCCAAAATTTAGGCAACATGAACGCCTTGAAACCAAGATAGCGGTACTAAACCCATAGTCAGAAATGACTAGGAGGCAGGAAAACCGCCGCTCAATTTTTCATGGATTTCTTGGCTCATCTGATTCATGCCAGTAATTTCAACTCGCTTGCCATGAAGTTCATACTTATGAATGATCGAGTCCAGAGCCGCTACAGAAGATCCATCCCAAACATGAGCTTCGGAGAAGTCGATCTGAATGATTGATGCGGGTACGTTGTAGTCGAAGAGATAGTAAAGATCATTGCTACTTGCAAAAAATAGCTCCCCTGTGACTTTATAATGCATTACCTTCTCTGATTCCACATACGTGCCTGTCACTTGCACCACATGCGCAACCCTCCTTGCAAAAAGTACGGCCTCCACAAATACCCCGGCAATGACGCCATAGGCCAAATTATGGGTAAGCACTACAACAGCTACTGTAATCAACATTACAAAAGTCTCACTCTTGGGCATACGACGCAAAGTAACCGGTGATATTGAATGCCAGTCGAATGTCAGGTACGAGACCATAATCATGACTGCCACAAGTGAAGCCATCGGGATCGCAGATATTAGAGGCCCTGCAGCCAAGACAAGAGTTAATAGAAATGCACCAGCCAAGAAGGTTGAAATCCTAGTTCTAGCACCTGAAGATTTAACATTGATCATTGTCTGACCGATCATGGCGCAACCACCCATGCCACCGAAGAATCCAGTCACAACATTGGCTATACCTTGGCCTATCGACTCTCTCGTTTTATCCGACCGAGTGTCAGTGATGTCATCTACCAATTTTGCTGTTAGAAGGGATTCAATAAGTCCGACTAGAGCGATTCCAATTGCGTAAGGAAATATAATTCCAAATGTCTCCATATTCATTGGCACTGAAGGAATTCCAAGAAGCGGCAGTCCAGTTGGGAGTTTTCCTTCATCTCCGACTGTTGGAAGATCCATTCCGAAAAAATTGGTGGTAAATGTCAATACAACAATTGCAATGAGTGGCGCGGGTACTGACGAAATAACTCGTGGGGCCAAGAAGATAATAGCCAATCCAACAAGCATTAGGACCCATACGGAGATGCTCTTCCCGATCAAATGAGGAAGCTGGGCAGAAAAAATGAGTACGGCCAATGAGTTAACAAATCCGACCATAACGCTACGTGGAATGAACCTCATTAATTTAACAACACCAAGAGATGCAAAAATTATTTGAAGAACTCCGCCAAGAATAACTGCGGCAAATAGAAAGTTGACTCCTTGTTCCTTCACAAGTGGCGCGATGACAAGTGCTATCGCCCCTGTTGCTGCCGAAATCATTGCCTTTCGACCACCCGTGATTGAAATTGTCACTGCCATCGTAAACGAGGCAAAAAGACCGACTTTGGGGTCGACGCCTGCCAAAATAGAGAATGAAATTGCCTCAGGGATGAGCGCCAATGCCACGACGAGTCCTGCTAAAACTTCAACTATCAACTGCTTGCGGGTAATCGTTATATTCTTCAATTTGACCTTTAATAAGTTTGTAATGAGTAATTCGCAATAGTTTCATGCATAGGCTCTGAATCAAAATCCATAGAAGTTTGACACTTGTAAGCGCGCTCAGCTCGACTTTGAATCTATGATGTGTGGATGATTGATGCTGCTGCAGCAAGAATAAAATCACTTCTTATTGCGACCCATTTCGGTCCCACGGTTCTCGTTGTCTCAATCACCTTCTTTCTGGCCTTAAGTCAATTCTCTGTCATCAGGGCTATGCAGGTTGCCTTAGCTATCTTTGCAGGGCAATTAGTTGTCGGTTGGAGTAATGAAGTAATTGACTATCCGTTAGATAAGTCAGCAAACAGAATCAAAAAACCTCTGGTATCTGGTGAAATCTCAATCAATCTTTTGGAAAAACTAATCCCTCTTGCGCTTGTCTCTGCAACACTACTTTCTTACTTCGGCCCCTTGGGCCTATTGGGAACGTTCTTACATCTCTTGGGAATATTGAGTGCCACCCTCTACAACCTTAAATTAAAATCGACGCTCTTATCTCCAATCCCCTACTTAATTTCTTTTAGCGGGTTGCCTTGGGCTATTTATATTGCAGCAGGTACTACCCCACCTCCATGGCTCTATATCGCCTTGGCTCTATTTTCTACTTCCTTCCACTTTCTCAATGTTCTAAAAGATTTACAGGGGGATCTCGATCAGAAAGTACTTGGACTACCTCAGAGGCTAGGCAAGAACGGAAGTATTTTTGTAGCTTCTTTTCTGGCAGTCACGGGAATTCTGGTCGTACTTTTTCTTCGCTAAAAATGGAAAAGTAAATCGGGCTTGGCTTTGAACCAGGTCCCATTTACTGCGAAACCAGAAGTGCTGCTACAAACATTAATTAAAAAGAGGTGTCTTATAAGCCAGGGCTAGAGACTCCTCATTTCCCCTATGCTAGATCGAGCCACTCGTCGTGCACCTCAGCCACAACTACATGCGAGGCCTTCGGTCCCCAGATCTGGGAAGCCTCGAATCGCAACGTGTAAAGGGGGCTGTAAGGCAGGTGGTGATCCTGAGGATTAACCACGCTCCCGTAGGTCTTCATCACGGTGCCCACATGACCCAGCGCATAGGGCGGTGTGCGCGGATTGATGGTCGGCGTCGTAGGACTCATGCGCACACGGACCACATCTCCAATTGCAAATCGCCCTCTATCGGCAATCTCTGGCATCACAAAACGCCATCGAGTCCGCGTGCAACAGCTGCTGAGGAAGCAGGTGTCTGCCCTGCGAGCGCAGTACCGACAAGCGATTCGGGTGTGACGAGGTATGCCAGTTCTTCTTCGCTCAAGCCCTCTGTTCCTAATGGTCGTTGCGGAATCACCATCCACCGCACATCAGATGTGGAATCGTGAACGCGAATCTCCACTCCTTCGGGTACTTCAAGATCGAAAGCTTCGTTAAGCATTCCACGTGCATCAGCGATGACACGCTCTTTGTAGCCATCGGTGCGATACCACCACGGCGGATTACCAAGCAAATCATGGGGATAACAAGAGCACAGCGTGCAGACCACGACGTTATGGACGGTGTCGGTGTTCTCGGCAATGCCAAGGATGCCGAGCTTGCCCGGCGGGATATCCAATTCGCGTACTGTTTCACGACCCTGGGTGATAAGGCGCTCCTTGAACTCCGGGTCGACCCAGGCCCGAGCGACTATTCGTGCACCGTTGCGCCAGCCTATGGACTTCAGTGCGTCTATGCGCTCATCGAACGCACCGGCCACCACCTCGCCAGAATTTATGAGAGCTCGCTGAACCGTTGCGACTAGTAACTCGCTGTCCAGCATGGCTTGCTCGAGAGCAGAAATGCGCTCAAGTAACGGCACTGGGTAGCTCCGCTTTGCGAGGCGGAGTCTCTCGTCGTAGTCACCGCGCTCGAAGCGGGTGTCCTCGATGGCGATAGAACCCGAGCGGATCGGAAGCTGCAGAGAAAGAATTCCTGTCACCAAAGAGTTGAGTCGCTCTTGTAAGGCTTTGATGCGGTCATCTAGATCCTCAGCAGGAATCGATTGTTCGATAACAGGGCTTGCCTGAGCCGCTTGTAGCAGGTTCACAAACGGCAGGTATCCACGTCGCAACATATAGAGAAGGCGAGCTTCGAGGCGCTTACGCCGAAAGTACTCGAGATCGGAGACGATCGCTGCGACGTTTGCATCTGGATCCTGCAGGTGCATATGGCCGGGCGCATGCTCGTGTTCGTGATCAGTGTGGTCTCCAGACATGGGCAACCTCAATCCTAGGATTTAAATTTAACTTCAAGGACTCTATCTACAACTAAAAGAAAGAGCAAGAGAACTCATAGCCAAAAGCCCCGTGCGTCACTTTCGGTGGTTGCCTTACTCTCCGCAAAAGCTCTGCGGCTTACGGTGGAGCCAGGATGGCGCTTGAATCACTCTGATTAGCAAGCACGGTATTCGGAGAACTAGCCCCAATTCTTGCCTCAATTGCCCTAGCCTTTGCCCGAAAATCTAAATAAAACTTCGTTAGGTTATGGAAAATTTATAAATTTGGTGAGCGTTGAAAGGTGACGCCCCGCACGTTTCCATGTGGGGCATCGGGTTATAAAGGAGGACCGCCCTATAGGCCAGAGAATTGGAAAGGGCCCCGATCACGGGAGCGAAGTTAAGGCTTAGCCGGTAATTAAATCTCCTTCACTAGCAAACCTGTGGATAAAAATTAAGGCAATAAAGCAAAAGGGACCTGGTTATTAACCAAGTCCCAATTACTAC
>DJBN01000092.1 GCA_002430075.1 Actinobacteria bacterium UBA5975
GCGCTTTCAAAGAATATTTCATATGCTGTAGCTAGCAGTGAGGTTCGAATCCTCTCACCGATTCCGGGTAAATCAGCGGTAGGAATTGAGATTCCCAACGCGGATAGAGAGATTGTTGCGCTGGGTGATGTGATGCGATCGAGCGTTGCAGGACAAGATCACCACCCGATGTTGGTTGCCTTAGGCAAGGATGTTGAAGGCAATTTCGTCTGTGCAAACCTGGCAAAAATGCCCCATCTTCTTGTTGCTGGGGCAACGGGTGCGGGTAAGTCCTCAATGATTAACGCGATGATTACCTCAATTTTAATGCGCGCGACTCCTGATGATGTACGACTCATCCTTATCGATCCCAAGCGAGTTGAGTTAACGGCCTATGAAGGTATCCCACATCTGATTACGCCAATCATTACGAATCCTAAGAAGGCTGCTGATGCACTTACTTGGGTGGTTCGGGAAATGGATCTTCGCTATGAAGATTTAGCCACTTTTGGGTTTAGACATATTGATGATTTTAATAAGGCGGTGAGATCGGGGAAAGTTGTTGCTCCACCGGGATCAGATCGAATTGTCGAACCCTATCCATACCTACTCGTCATCATCGATGAGTTAGCTGATTTGATGATGATTGCAGCACGTGAAGTTGAAGAGTCAGTAGTACGAATTACACAGCTAGCCCGGTCTGCGGGTATTCATTTAGTTCTTGCGACGCAGAGACCAAGTGTTGATGTAGTAACAGGTTTGATTAAAGCCAACGTTCCTTCGCGCCTATCCTTTGCAACATCATCTCTTGCTGATAGCCGAGTTATTCTCGATAGCCCTGGCGCTGAAAAATTGATCGGGCAAGGTGATGGCCTCTTCATTCCCATGGGCGCAAGCAGAGCAATTCGAATTCAAGGAGCCTACGTCTCTGAACGTGAAATCGAAGCCGTAACAAGCCACGTGAAGAAACAACTCTCGCCTCGCTATAGAGATGATGTAACACAAGTTGCTCAGGTAAATAGAGGAATTGATAAAGAAATTGGCGATGATTTAGAAATATTAATTCAAGCCGTGGAACTCGTTGTTGGGACGCAATTTGGATCTACATCAATGCTTCAGAGGAAGTTGCGAGTTGGTTTTGCAAAAGCAGGACGATTGATGGATTTGATGGAGACTCGAGGAATTGTTGGACCTTCAGAAGGTTCAAAAGCGCGTACTGTCATGGTCAAGCCTGAGGAACTCGACTCAGTGCTAGCCACGCTCCGCGATTATTAACAGGTAATTCGCCGAAAGTGCTCTTCAAGGGAGAAATATTTAAATATCTCACTTTTCATTTACTCATCCCACCAAGTGAAGTTAGAATTACCCACTCTCCGAGCAATTAATTTATTGGCAAGGCGGCAAGATACATGACACTAGGGAGCACAATTCTTGATGCTCGCGAAGCCGCGCGCCTAGGAATTGAAGACCTATCTGCTGTTACAAGTATTAGAGTTGGTCTTTTGACTGAGATGGAATTAAATAATTTCTCTCACTGTGGGGGTGATACTTACGCCCGAGGACATTTACGTCATATCGCAGTAAAGATTGGGTTGGAACCACAACTCTTAATTGACTTATATAACGAAGAACATTCAACGCAGAGTCGGGCAATCCAAGATCTACTTGTTGAAAATAGCGTTATGAAAATTCCTCGAGAGAAGAATCAATTATCTTGGAAGATTCCAGCCGTTGCTTCTGTCACAATCTTGGTCGCTATCGCAGTTGCTCAGATCATTACTTCGAATCAGGGTTCAACCAGCGTTGTAGGACCACGACCAGTTACTAGTCAAAGTACTTCGGTGACTCCAGCTGCTGAACCAACAGAAGATTCTTCACCGACTGCAGATCCAACACCAGCTCCTAAGAATCAAGAGGTCACTCTTACACTCACGGCATCTCGTGGCAATTCCTATATCGATATTATTGTTGATGGTCAACGAGTTGAAAAGAGTTCAATATTCCAGGGTGATACCAAGAGTTACATAGGCAAGAACGCAATTAGTATTTATCTGAGTAATCCTGCTGGGCTTGATGTGACCTATAACGGCAAGCAACTTGCCCCATTGGGTGCTCAAAATGAAGAGGTTAGACGCACCTTCCGATAACATCACCCCATGTCTCGCACCGTTGCAATTATCACGATGGGGTGCGCACGTAACGAAGTAGATTCAGAAGAGCTAGCAGGGCGTTTAGCAGCCGATGGTTGGACGCTCGTTGACGATGTTGAAAACGCTGAAGTTGCAGTAGTTAATACTTGCGGTTTTATTGAATCAGCCAAGAAAGATTCAGTTGATGCTCTCCTTGAAGCCAATTCCCTCAAAGGCCATGGACTCACGCGTGCTGTTGTGGCTGTGGGATGTATGGCTGAACGCTACGGAAAAGAGCTGGCAGAAGCGCTGCCTGAGGCGGATGCGATTCTTGGATTTGATGATTATCAAGATATCTCTGAGCGTTTGCAATCAATTATTAGCGGTAAAGCGCATACCCCACATGTACCCAGAGATCGTCGTGCACTTCTTCCCATTGCACCAGCTGAGCGAGCTGCAGCGCGCGATGAAAGTTACGCATCGTCATTAGGTGCCGGAGGTTCACTCTTTCGTAAGCGCCTCGGAAACGCACCCTGGGCTCCATTAAAAATAGCATCAGGCTGTGATCGCAGATGTTCATTCTGTGCAATCCCATATTTCCGAGGTTCATTTATATCTCGACGGCCTACTGAGATATTACAAGAAGGCAAGTGGTTGGCTGAAAACGGAGTAAGCGAACTCTTTCTCGTGAGTGAAAATACAACATCTTACGGAAAAGATTTGGGTGATCTCAAGTTGATGGAGAAGATTCTTCACGAATTTGCCGAGATCGAGGGTATCGAACGCGTGCGACTTTCATATCTTCAGCCTGCTGAAATGCGCCCAACGCTTCTGCAGGCAATGATCGAGACAGACAAGGTCGCGCCCTACTTTGATCTCTCATTCCAACATACAAGTCCGACGATATTGCGACGTATGCGCCGCTTTGGTGATTCAGAGAAATTCTTACATCTGATTTCACAAATTCGCGCCCTGTCACCAGAGGCTGGAATCCGTTCCAATTTCATCGTTGGCTTCCCTGGTGAAACAGAGGCTGATTACAATGATCTTGCCGACTTCATTACTACCGCAAAGCTTGATGCCGTTGGTATTTTTGGTTACTCAGATGAAGATAAGACCGAAGCGCTAGATTTATCTGACAAAGTTGAAGAAGAAGTTATTCGCGAACGCGTAGAGTCTCTTTCATCTCTTGCCGACGAAATGGTTTCGATGCGCGCACAGGCTCGCATCGGTGAAACCCTTCGGGTACTTATTGAGGATGCAGAGCTTCAGGAAGGTCGGGCAGCCCATCAAGGCCCAGAAGTCGATGGCACAACATCATTTATCGGCACTGATTTTAAAGTGGGTCAGTATGTGGATGCAGTCGTTATTGATTCGATGGGAGCAGATTTGGTGGCGCAAGCTCGATGAAAGTGCCCAGTTTCATTACTCCCAACACCTTGACTGTAACTCGAATTCTGCTCATTCCATTTGGTGTCTACATGCTCTTCTATGATGGTGGCACCAACACACGTTTTCAGCTTATTTCCTATGCAATCTTCTTTACTTTGGGCATGACAGATATCGTTGATGGCAAATGGGCGCGTCAGGCAAATCGAGTTACAGCGCTGGGTACCTTCTTAGATCCAATAGCTGACAAAGCTCTCATTGGTGCTGCAATGATCTCACTATCAATCCTTGGTCGATTTCCTTGGTGGATAACGGTTTTTATATTGACACGCGAAATTGGAATCACAGTATTTAGAGTTCTTGCCATTAAGGATGGAGTGATTCCTGCAAGTAAAGGCGGGAAGATTAAAACGCTTATGCAGAATTTCGGGGTTGGATTCTTTATTCTTCCACTACCAACATGGCTTGATTGGTTTAAGTATGGATTTATCTCCATTGCCATAATCCTGACAATTACCACTGCCTATGATTACATCAGAGCGTGGCAACGTAGCCGTCATTAGCAAGTAGTCCATGGTAAGACTTGGCATAGCGTACTTTCTAAGTGTAGATTCATAACATGTCCAACAATGCGCAAGCGCAGCTTGTAATTAGCGCACTTCGGAGTAGTAAAGAGACTGTATCCGTTGCAGAGTCTTTAACCGGTGGCGGAGTTGGTTTTAACCTGACACAAGTACCTGGTGCATCTGAAGTCTTTCTTGGTGCAGTCATTGCATATACAGCAGAAGTAAAGATTAATTTCTTACATGTTAATAAAAAGACGATTGAGCAATTTACTGTAGTTAGCGAAGAGGTGGCTCGTGAAATGGCGCAAGGTGCCCTAAAAGCTTTTGGAACCACATGGGCGATCGCCACAACGGGAGTCGCAGGCCCCGGAGAGTTTATGGGCCATCGCGAAGGTACTGTCTGGATAGCGATAGCTGGACCAGTTGAGGAAACTCTGCAATTAACCCTTGATGGTGACCGAGATGGTGTACGTCATGGGGCTATATCCAGCGCAATTGCCACCTTTGCGCGTATCCTTAGCCAACGAGCCGTATAACTACGGCATATATTTTAGAAGGTAGCGATGACACTTTTACGTGAAGCAGTCGGTCACACACTGCGCGATGCTCGCACCTGTCAAGCGCGCACTCTTCGTGATGTGGCTCTCCAAGCTCGAGTCTCACTTGGCTACCTCTCTGAAGTTGAACGAGGACAGAAGGAAGCTTCGTCAGAACTTCTCAATGCTATTTGCGAAGCCCTGGGTCTGACTTTGTCATCAGTGATGAGTGGCGTTTCACGCGAACTCCAATCTCGTGAAAGCGCAAAGCTCTCCGTTGTCGACGCAGCCTAAGTACGCTTTGCAGGGCGGAATCCATCGCCGTACCGAGAGCGCAATTCTTGAAGGTACTAAAAGCCTTATCTCCATGCACGGCATCTCGCATATCACAATGATCGATATCTCGGATGCATCTGAAGTATCACGTGCAACTTTGTATAACCATTATCGTGACAAAAACGCAGTCTTACAGGCGCTTCTTACAAGTGAAGTAGAAGAATTGGTTGAGCGTGCAACGAACGCCGGAACACCGGCAGATACTCTCGAGACCTTATCTTCGTATATTTCAACAGATTCAGCACTTGCTACGATGAGAAAACATGATGCCCAGTTGCTTATTGATGTGATGGTTCATTCTGAGAACCCTCTCTACCTACTTCTTGCGCGTTGTGTTTATGGTGCAACAAAATCTGAGGCAGGTACGGGTCTAGCAATGAGGTGGTTATTGGGTCAAGTCACTCAGCCAATTACTGCAAAACAATCACGTGAGCAGGCAGAGCTTCTCGTTGAGCGCACTCTCTTTTAGCTCCCTAGACATTTATGCGCATCTCTGATCTACGTGAACGCTTAGTACTTTCTTTCGGTGAATCGTGGGCCCCATCGTTTTCGCACGATATAGCAATTAGTGAACTCGGTTCAATGACGGTGAATGAGGCGCTAAACGCGGGCCGCGAAGCCGATGAAATTTGGCGCGCCGTATGTAAACAATGCCCAAACGAAACCCATCCGTACCGCTACTAAATAGCGATAACCTCAAGCACCCAAGGTTGCTGACCATCTGAAGGCGTCAGCGCGCATGGGTATTTCTCTGACACTATGGCGTAGAGATCTTCAGGAGTTTTTGGCAGCGAGCGCGATTGCAGCAGCCAGCGCGTAATTTCGCCCCGCGTCTTCTTTGACATATGCGTAACAACGGTTCGAACGCCTTCGACAACGGTTGAGACTCGAATCTCAACGGTGATATCTACCGGTGCGTGCCAGACTGTTTTATAGGTAGATGAACGGCAGTCGATGATCAGATCAGTTTTGACTGCATCCAAAATGAGCGCAATAGGCTCGCGCATCGCGACGTTATCAATCTTCGCCTTGTAGCTCTCGATTCGATCAGATGGGCGCACCAGCCCGTACTTTGCCGAGATGATCGCAATGGCTTGGTCGCCGCGTTTTTTTGCAGCAGGGGAGAGGCTGGCCCAATCGAGGGCTTTATAGAGCACGCCTGAATAGACCGCCATCGCCGCCGTGGGCTTGGAGGTCGGGCTCTTCTTCTCAGAGGGCGGCAAGAGGATCAACACGCGACACACCCTACTTGTCAGTGGCTGCTGCTACCTTTCGAACAGATGTTCGGATATCCTTATCCGCATCACACACGTGATGGGTCAGGAAACTGACTGCACAGCCAGAGCGGTGCTCAACCTCCGCCCACAGCGTCTCTATAACGCTCGGGGCCGTCGTAGAGAACTTCCGTACCTTCTGGGCCGAATACCAACGTATGGCGCTCGCCAAACGTTCGAGATGAAATGGAGAAGACAGTGGCTGCTGAAAAATCAAAAGCTGAAGAGAAACAAACATCTGATCGTCAAAAGGCATTAGATACCGCCCTTGCTCAAATCGAACGACAGTTTGGTAAAGGCTCAGTCATGAAGATGTCAGATCGACAAGCACAAGTGATCGAAGTTATTCCAACTGGCTCTGTTGCCCTCGATATCGCACTTGGTATTGGCGGACTCCCACGCGGACGTATCGTTGAAATTTATGGACCTGAATCTTCAGGTAAGACAACACTTACTCTGCATGCTATTGCCAATGCACAGAAGGCTGGCGGTATCTGCGCATTTATTGATGCAGAGCACGCATTCGATGCAGAGTATGCAAAGAAGCTTGGCGTAGATATTGATGCACTTCTTGTTTCACAACCCGATACAGGCGAACAAGCACTTGAAATCATGGATATGTTAATCCGTTCAGGCGCACTTGATCTCGTAGTCGTTGACTCAGTTGCAGCTCTCGTTCCTCGCGCCGAAATTGAGGGCGAGATGGGCGATTCACATATGGGCCTTCAAGCTCGCTTGATGTCACAAGCGCTCCGCAAAATTACAGGTGCGCTCCATCAATCAAAGACAACGGCGATCTTTATTAATCAGCTCCGCGAAAAAATTGGCGTCTTCTTCGGTTCACCAGAGACAACAACAGGTGGAAAGGCTCTTAAGTTCTACGCCTCTGTCCGTCTAGATATCCGTCGTATTGAAACCCTTAAAGATGGCACAGAGTCAGTTGGAAACCGCACACGCGTTAAGGTTGTCAAAAATAAGATGGCCCCACCATTTAAGCAGGCAGAGTTCGACATCATCTACGGTGTTGGAATCTCTCGAGAAGGCTCACTCCTTGATATGGGTGTTGAAATTGGAATCGTTAAGAAATCTGGAGCTTGGTATACCTACGAAGCCGATCAACTTGGTCAAGGTAAAGAGAACTCACGCGCCTTCCTCATCGATAATCCAGATCTTGCCAATGAGATCGAATCTAAGATTCGCGCCAGCTTTGTACCCGTCGAGGTAGATGCGGCAATGATTGCAGAGATCGATGAAGCTACAGCAGAGGTTGATTTCTAATTTCACTGCAATTTGCAAAGGTTTCACGTGGCGAGGGCTCGGACCCTTACGAAGTTGCTCACACAATTGCGCTCAACGCACTTGTCTCGCGGGCAAAGAGTAAGGGCGAGCTTCTCGCTCACCTTAAAACACGTGGCGTCGAAGATGACATTGCACAAGCTGTCATCTTCCGCTTACAAGAGAGTGGGCTTGTTAACGATCGCGAATTTGCAGCCGCCTGGGCTACTTCGCGCCATAACCATAAGAAGCTCTCTAAAAGAATAATCGCCGGCGAACTTCGCCAGAAAGGAGTTCTTCAAGAGCAGATCGATGAAGCGCTCGAAGGAATCGATGATGAATCTGAATATCGAAGCGCCTTTGATTTAGGCTTCAAGAAGTACAACACCATGTCGCGGCTAGCACCCGATGTTCAGATTCGAAGAATTCAATCTCTCTTAGCTCGTAAGGGGTTTAACTTCACGGTCATTTCGCGAGTTCTGCGCGAGCTCGAATTATCAGAACGGTAAGAAATCAATGGGGGTTGTTAAACGTCACGCTGGTTATTTGGTGAAGCTTGGGGTTTTCTAAGTGGGTTAAGAGTGACTCGAACCCTCGACCCGGTGATTAAAAGTTACTTAACCTGCTTGAGGTGTTCCGTTAAGCGCTCGGCAGTTGCCACGACCGCGGCAGCATGTAAGCGCCCTGGTTGACGTCCTAAGCGTTCAATGGGGCCGCTAATTGAGACGGCGGCTATAACTTTTCCATTGGGACCGCGGACCGGGGCTGATACCGACGCAACTCCAGCTTCGCGTTCTCCCACCGATTGAGCCCATCCTCGTCGACGATCTGCAGCTAAATGGGCGGCCGTATATCGTGCGTTCTTAAGTCCGCGATGAATCTTCTCTGACTCTTCCCAGGCCATTAAAATTTGAGCCGCAGACCCTGCCTGCATAGTTAACGATGAACCAACAGGGACAGAGTCGCGAAGCCCAGAAAGTCTTTCAGCAACTGCAACGCAGATTCGGATATCGCCTTGACGACGATAGAGCTGAGCTGATTCACCTGTTGCATCCCGAAGCGCTGCAAGTGCCGGGGCTGAGGCGGCGATTAAGCGATCTTCTCCGGCGGCGGCTCCTAACTCTGAGGAACGAGGACCTAAGATAAATCGCCCATTGAGATCGCGGGCCACGAGGCGATGAAATTCAAGGGCAACGGCTAAACGGTGAGCGGTAGGGCGAGCGATTCCGGTCGCGGCAACGAGCTCAGCGAGGGAGTGCGGGCCTGATTCAAGGGTTGCAAGGATGCCTACGGCTTTATCTAATACGCCGACTCCGCTATTCTTCTTATCCACAGAATGATATTAGCATCCCATTAGGTGAGATGCAATAGAGAGCTAAGGAGCACGGTTGCTGATGGGTAAAACACTCGCTGAGAAGATTTGGGAAGACCATATCGTTCGTCAGGCAGATGGTGAACCTGACCTGCTCTACATCGATTTACAACTTATCCATGAAGTAACGAGTGCGCAAGCATTCGATGGCTTACGCCTTGCGGCACGAAAGGTACGCCGCCCAGATTTAACAATTGCAACTGAAGATCACAACACACCAACTCTCGATATTTTAAAACCAATTGCAGATCCTGTATCAAGGTTGCAGATTGATACCTTGCGCAACAATGCGAAGGAATTCGGTATTCGAATCCACTCACTCGGAGATGCCGATCAAGGCGTAGTGCACGTCGTGGGACCGCAGCTTGGTATTACACAACCTGGAATGACTATTGTCTGCGGAGATTCACATACATCAACGCACGGCGCATTCGGCGCAATTGCATTTGGTATCGGTACCTCAGAAGTTGAACATGTGCTTGCTACACAGACACTGCCATCAAACCGCCCTAAGACTATGGCGATTAACGTTGAGGGAACGCTAAAAACTGGAGTGACAGCGAAAGACGTTATCCTGGCCATCATTGCTCAGATTGGAACTGGCGGGGGACAGGGATACATCATCGAATACCGCGGTTCAGCTATTCGCGAGCTTTCTATGGAAGGGCGCATGACGGTCTGTAATATGTCTATTGAAGCTGGCGCGCGCGCCGGTCTTATTGCACCCGATCAGAAGACATTCGATTACATCGCCGGCAAGCCTCACGCCCCAGAAGATTTTGCTGAAGCTCAAAGATATTGGCAGACGCTCTTTACCGATAGCGATGCAACCTTTGATCACGAAATCACGTTGGATGCCAATAACCTCGAGCCATTTGTCACCTGGGGAACAAATCCAGGACAGGGATTGCCGCTTAATGCATCAGTACCTAATCCGGCAGATATTGCCGATGTTGAAGAGCGAGGAGCTGCAGAGAGAGCTCTGACATATATGGGGTTAACAGCCGGAACGCCACTGAAAAAGATAGCCATTGACACTGTTTTCTTGGGCTCATGTACCAATGGACGTATCGAAGATTTGCGAGCTGCTGCATCAATTCTTGAAGGAAAGAAGATCGCATCAACACTTCGCATGCTGGTAGTGCCAGGGTCTGAACGCGTTCGTCAGCAAGCGATGAAGGAAGGGCTCGATAAAGTCTTTCTCGATGCAGGAGCTGAGTGGCGTAACGCTGGTTGCTCGATGTGCCTTGGCATGAACCCAGATCAACTAGCAGTTGGTGAACGTGCCGCATCGACATCGAATCGAAATTTTGAAGGGCGCCAAGGTAAAGGTGGACGTACCCACTTGGTAAGTCCACTTGTCGCTGCAGCAACTGCAATTCGCGGAACGCTCTCATCACCAGCAGATTTGTAAGAAGGGGACTAGATTAAAATGGAAAAATTTATCAAGCACACTGGCAGCGGTGTACCGCTTCGTCGCAGCAACGTAGATACAGATCAAATAATCCCCGCTGTCTATCTCAAGCGCGTTACGCGTGACGGCTTCGAAGATGGGCTCTTTTCTGCATGGCGAAGCGATCCGGAATTTGTACTGAATAAAGATGAATACAAGAACGGCACAGTTCTAGTTGCTGGCCCAGAATTTGGAACCGGATCATCGCGCGAGCATGCGGTCTGGGCGCTACAGAATTATGGTTTTAAAGCAGTTATCTCTAGCCGCTTTGCAGATATCTTCCGCGGCAATTCATTAAAGGGTGGACTTCTGACCGTCATTCTTCCTCAAGAATCTGTTGAAGCCATCTGGCAGGCAATCGAGAGAGATCCGAGCACTTCAATTACCGTCGACCTTGAATCTCGTACCGTTTCATACACGGATGTCACTCTGCCTTTTGAACTTGATAACTACACCCGTTGGCGTTTGATGGAAGGCCTCGATGACATCGGTTTAACGCTGAAACACACTGCTTCCATCGATGCTTTCGAGGCAAAGCGCGAAAGTTACAAGCCAACTACCTTGCCTATTCGCATATAGAGGGTTAAAAGTGAGCGTATTTTGCTTACTTTCCGACCGGGGTGAGTCAAAACTGTGGAAGTCTCAACTTCAGAATGAGAGTTTTTTACGCATAAAAAGTGCTATTTCTTGAAAATATTTGATTGCGACACGCGCACTCGAATAACGCAATCATCCCATAGTTAGGTTTAAGTTTTACTTCAGTTAAGCATGAGCTTAATTATTTACGCGTAAAACTTCCACATTAAGGGGAATAGAATGAATAAGGCCCAGTTCATCGCTGCGTTGGCCCCACATTTCAATGGCAGCAAGAAAGAAGCAGCACACGCTATAGATATCGTTTTTGACACGATTACACGAAACATGTCAGCTGGAAACGATGTCATGATAAATGATTTCGGTAAGTTTAAGAAGGTTGATCGCAAGGCACGCATGGGACGTAACCCATTCACCGGCGAGACAATCAAGATCAAAGCTTCAAAGAAGGCTCGCTTTCTTCCTGCAAAGGCTCTTAAGGAAATTGTTGCTGGCGATCGTAAGCTCGGTCCTGCTCCAAAGCCAGAAGTTAAGCCTGCTCCAAAGGCAGCTAAGCCAGTAGCTAAGAAGGCAGCTAAGAAAGCTCCTGCAAAGAAGAAGGCAGCTAAGAAGGTTGTAAAGAAGGCAGCTAAGAAAGCTCCTGCAAAGAAGAAGGCAGCTAAGAAAGCTCCTGCAAAGAAGAAGAAGTAAACCTTCAACTTTTTTAGAAACTGAGGTCGCACTATGTGCGGCCTCAGTTTTTTTATCGCTAGGATTTCTTATATGAAGCAGTTCAAGGTTCGATATGAGCCACCTCGGGGTAATCCGCTAGGTACCAACCTCACCTTTAAAATCTGCGCAAATATTGTTATCCCAATTTTCAATCTCTTTATGAGTCGAGATTGGAAGGGCGCAGAAAATATCCCAACCCACGGTCGAGTAATAGTTGCCAGTAACCATATGTCTTATTTAGATGTCTTGGTATTTACACAATTCCTCTACCGCAATGGTCGCGCTCCTCGCTATCTTGGAAAGTCGGGAGTTTTCTCGACTCCGGTAATTGGCAAGATTTTATTGGCTGCGGGCCAAGTGCCAGTAGAACGCGAAGGAAGTGATGCCAAGAAGGCGGTAGATCATGCCAAGATTATTTTGGAGCAAGGTCATATGCTGGGTGTTTATCCGGAAGGTACCTTGACGCGGGATCCTGATATGTGGCCAATGCTGGCAAAGACTGGGTGTGCTCGTCTCGCGCTGACAACAAATACAGATGTAATTCCGATAGCTCAATGGGGTTCCCAATTAGTAGTCCCTAATTACACAAAAAAACTTGCTCTCTTTCCACGGAAGACAATAATTATTCGTGTGGGTAAGCCGGTGGATTTATCCCGGTGGTATGGCAAGGGAGAAGATCAGCAGGCGCTTGTTGAAGCTACAGCTGCAATCATGCGTGCAATCACCGATTTACTTGAAGAAATTCGTGGCCAGAGGAGACCTGAAGTAATCTTTGACCCTCATACATCAGATCTCCCGCGCACAGGAAATTTCAAGAAGAAGAGAGCATGAGCAAAGTAACAGTATTCGGAGCAGGCGCATGGGGTTGCACAATGGCGCAGGTTTTGAGTGATGCCGGAAATGAAGTTGTTCTATGGGGCCGCAGCGCTGACGTTATAGATGAGATTAATAGCAAACATACAAATGAAAAGTATCTAGCTACCCATGTACTGCCTTCAAATATTTCTGCGACAACTAATGTGGACGAGGCATTTGCATTCTCTAATACCTATGTCTTAGCAATTCCTGCTCAACAATTGCGCACCACGCTTCAAAGTTGGAAAGAGTACTTTAAGCCCAGATGCACAATCATCAGCACTCTTAAAGGAATTGAGATCAGCACCCAGATGCGCATGACCGAAGTAATCGCCGAAGTCTTGGGTCTTCACCAAGTTGCGATCATCACCGGCCCCAACTTGGCAGATGAACTTGTTCTACGCCAACCTGCTGGCGCTGTCGCTGCTGCATCGACGCAAGAACTCTCCGAAGAAGTCCGCTCTCTCTTTGCAACTGCCTACTATCGTGTCTACACATCAGTCGATGTCATGGGTTGCGAATTAGCTGGCGCCATCAAGAGCGTGATTGCTCTGGCTGTCGGAATATCAATCGGCATGGGTTACGGTGAAAATACACAAGCGATGTTAATTACTCGCGGACTTAATGAAGTTGCTCGACTATGTGCAGCCCATGGTGCGGACCCACTCTCTGCGGCGGGTTTGGCGGGAATGGGTGACCTTGTTGCAAGTTGTGGCTCTCCACTTTCGCGCAACCGCACATTTGGTGAGGCCCTTGGCAGAACCGGTTCAATGAGCCAAGCCCGAGCACTTGTCGCAAAAACTGTTGAAGGAGTCGCCTCAGCTGGCGCAGTTACTGAGATTGCCCATCGCGTAGGAATAGAAGTGCCTGTCATTGAGGCAGTTGGAGATATTGTCAGTGAACAATTGACCCCAGAGGCAGCTTTTCAGAGGCTGATGGAGATTACGACGAAAGCAGAGAACTTCATTCGATGAAAGAGCGCGTAGCAATAATCTGTGGCGGGCGCAGCAGCGAGCATGAAATCTCATGTATTTCAGCTGGCGGAGTTCTTGCTGCCATCGATCGCAGCAAATACGAACCTATCCTCATTGGAATCACGCGCACGGGGCAGTGGGTTCTTATTCCTGAAAACCATCAGATGACGATTCGTGATGGCGTTCTTCCCACTGTTCCAGAAACTGCTCCTGCAGTCGTTGTCGATGTTGCAGGGCTCTCATCTGGTGGCAGCGCGCTCAGTATTGATATTGTCTTTCCACTTCTGCACGGTCCTTACGGTGAAGATGGGAGTATTCAGGGGCTGCTAGAAATGGCAGATATCGCCTATGTCGGATCGGGAGTTCTTGCATCTGCTGTGGCCATGGATAAATCTTTTGCGAAACCAATCTTTGCAGCACACGGAATCGCAACAGCACACGGAATCGTCGTTAAGGCTTCTGATTGGAAAACCAATGCAACTGCAATCACTGCCGAAATAGAGTCGCTAGGCTTTCCACTCTTTATCAAGCCAGCACGCGGTGGATCATCGCGTGGAACAACCAAGGTAAAGAGTACAGATCAAATCACTGCAGCTATTGAAGAAGCTCATCAATTTGATCCAAAGGCAATAGTTGAAATCGCAATTGTTGGGTCAGAGATTGAATGTGCAGTTCTAGAAATTGATGGCCAACCTCAAGCATCGATGGTCGGTAAGATTCATATAGATTCAAAGTTCGAATTCTATGATTTTGAAGCGAAGTATTTAGATGGAGCTACCGATATTGAACTTCCTGCTCCAATTGATAAAAAAGTTGCTGATGCAATAGGAGCTGCCGCGGTAAAAGCGTTTAAGGCACTTGGCTGTTCTGGCCTTGCTCGTGTTGATTTCTTCTTAACGCAGACCAATCAAATCGTTATCAATGAGCTCAATACAATGCCTGGCTTTACTTCGACTTCCGTCTTTCCGAAGATGTGGGGCGCAAGCGGAATTACATATACCGAGGTCATTACCCACCTACTCAAGAGCGCACTAAAGCGCACCAATGGTGTTTTAGGTAATTAATTTGTTACAGGGCAGGTAAGGGTGCGGGTAATTCCTGGCACTGCCTGCACTTTCGTCAGGACAGCGTGTCCAAATTCCTCCATTGATGGAGCTTCAGCACGCATAATCACGTCGTAAGGACCAGTGACGCCCTCTGCCAGAGTGACTCCAGGAATGGATCTAATTGCGGTTGCAACAGATGATGCCTTGCCAACTTCTGTCTGAATCAATATGTAGGCCTGTATGGTCATAGAGAAATCCCTTCGCTTAGCCTTAACGCTATCTCATGTCCTAGGCTTATGGCTATGGGATTTCATGAGAGCGAAGTAATTGCTCTGTTGCAGAAAGTATTTGCAACAACGGATTCCAGCATACGAGTTGGTATCGGTGATGATGCAGCCGTGGTTATGACAAGCCCGGAAAGCGTTCTGACTTCAGATATGGCCGTTCAGGACGTTCACTTTAAACTCGAATGGTCTTCAGCCTTTGATATAGGACGAAAGATAACGGCTGCCAATATTGCCGATGTACTCTCAATGGGCGCTAGATGCCAGTATCTGACAGCTGCTGTCACCCTGACTGGTGACGAAAGTTTGCAATGGATTGAAAATTTAGCTCAAGGAATGAAACATGAAGCAGGGCTTGCTGGGGCCCATATTGTCGGTGGAGATATTGCGCGTGGGATGCATATTGTTATATCAATGTCAGCCATTGGTCATACGGCTAAACCAATTCTGCGAAAGGGCGCGACCGTTGGAGATGACATCTTCATCTCATCCCTTACGGGTTGGTCGGCTGCAGGACTTGCGCTTTTAAGTGGTGAAATTTCAATCAGCTCAAGAGCTGCCGACAAAGCGCTCTCTGAATTCTCAGCGCCAACTTTGGATTATGAGAGCGATTATTCTGGCGCCACATCAATGGCAGATGTGAGTGATTGCATTCTTATTCAAGCAGGACAGATTGCGATCGCCTCTGGCGTAGCTATGAAGTTTGACCCCGAACTCTGTAAATCATCGCAAGAGTTTTCAGAACTTTCTGCGCTGGCTGAAGAAGTTAA
>DJBN01000089.1:0-334 GCA_002430075.1 Actinobacteria bacterium UBA5975
TGCAGGACATTTTGAAATCGCACTGAAAGAACTTCGCGCATCTCATCGAATCTCAGGAGATGTTTCCATGTGGCCAGTAATGGCAGATTGCGAACGCGGATTAGGAAACCCTCTTAAGGCCTTGAATTTGGCTGGTTCTGTAGAAGTTAAGAGATTGGCGAAACCTGAAGAGATAGAGATGCGCATTGTCGCCTCGGGTGCTCGTCGTGATTTAGGTGAATTCGAAGCAGCTGTTGTTACGCTGCAATGTAAAGAGCTCAAGAACGAAAATGAAGAATGGGCTCTACGTATTCGTTACGCCTATGCAGATGCACTTGCAGCAGCAGGTCGTACT
>DJBN01000089.1:546-1077 GCA_002430075.1 Actinobacteria bacterium UBA5975
AAGAAGCTCGCGAGTGGTTCTTAAAATGTTCCGACCTTGATCCTGATGAGCTCACTGATGCTCGCGAAAGATCCAACTCCTAATTATCCACAAGGGCGCAGCGAGAGGGTGTCGAGACCCAAGATATCGCTGCATGGAGCTCCAAGATGGGCAGGATGGGGCTATAGCCGAGCGCTCAATGATTGGGTTGAAGTCTCAGGTTCAGTCCATCGACGATTCTGGCAAAAGCCAGGCGCCCCGACCAGTCGTTGGCAGATTCAGGCTTGCGAGATAATCCGCCTTTAGCCTTCCTGAGTAGATACTCTTGCTCCATGGCTAAATCACCTCTTACAGAACTCTTCTCTACACTCAAGAGCTATGCACAGAAGCTCTCAGATGGGGAGAGAACCCCAGCTGAGATCGCTACGGCGCTCAATGATTGGGCTCACGAAAGTGCAGATTCTGTTCGTGCGAAGATTCATGAAGAGGTAGAGGCCGCAGTTCTTAAGATGGGTTTTATCAAACGCGATGAGTTCGATGCGCTTGCTCGCC
>DJBN01000089.1:1187-5906 GCA_002430075.1 Actinobacteria bacterium UBA5975
CCAGCCAAAAAAGCACCAGCCAAGAGAGTTGTTAAGAAATCTACGCTGAAGAAGAAGGCGGTTAAGCGATGAGCGAAGAAGAGAGAGATTTAGTACAGGAAGTACGAGTGGAGCTTGAAGAGATTGATGCAAGTGACCTCAGTGAACACTCAGCTCGTTTTGAAGTTCTCCATGAGAAGCTACAAGAATCTCTTAAGTCGATCGATAACTTGTAGTACAAGATCCTTATGAAGACTCGACTTGATGCGGAATTGGTTCGTCGTGAGCTCGCACGTTCTCGTGAGCACGCAGCGGATTTGATTGAATCTCGATCTGTCTTAGTTGGCGGGATACCTGCGACTAAGCCTGCTACCCAAGTCGATGCTGAAACCTCGATTGTGCTGCAAGGCGATCGTGATGATTTTGTTTCTCGTGGTGGTCATAAATTATCGGGAGCACTTGATTCCTTTACAGGAGTACTCGTTGAAGGTAAAACATGCCTCGATGCGGGTGCATCAACGGGTGGCTTTACCGATGTTCTTTTGCGTCGCGGAGCGTCATTGGTCGTTGCTGTCGATGTTGGTTACGGACAACTTGCATGGGGACTTCGACAAGACCCACGGGTAAAAATTCTTGACCGTACAAATATTCGCCATCTGACTGGAGATCAAGTAGGAGAAGGTATCGATCTGGTCGTAGCCGATCTCTCATTCATTTCACTATCGCTCGTTCTTCCAGCTCTTGCTGCAGTCTCCAAAGCTGACGCTGATTTTGTTTTGATGGTCAAACCTCAATTTGAAGTAGGTCGGGAAAAGCTAGGAGCAGGTGGAGTAGTTCGAGATCCAGGGTTGCGTCGGGCCGCAGTACTCGATGTCGCTGAATCTGCCTACGATGTAGGTCTTGGAACGATGGGAATAGCGGCGAGCCCGCTTCCAGGGCCAGCTGGAAATGTTGAGTACTTCCTCTGGTTACGACGCGGAGCTCCGGCCATTGATGGACAAGCACTTGATAAAGCTATAGAGATGGGACCTGCCTAATGTCGATTCGAAGTATTGCCCTAGTTATTAATCCATCTCGCACGGAAACAATTGCAGCTGCACAAGCGCTTGCACCTCTGCTCTTCTCTGCAGGTTTCTCTCTCTACACCATTTCAGATGTGTCGATTGAGGGTATTAAGAAGGTGGCACCTGCCGATCTTCCCGATATCGAAGCTGCAGTTGTCTTAGGTGGAGATGGAACAATTTTGCGAGCAGCCGAAATTACTCTCGAACGAGGGATTGCATTACTTGGAATCAATTTAGGCAACGTTGGTTTTATGGCAGAGGTTAATAGGCCATCAATTACGGCGATTGCCGAAAGCATTATCTCCAAGAGCTATGTCTCAGAAGAACGCATGACGTTACGATTTGCTATCGAGCGAGACGGTAAAGAGATCAGTAACGGTTGGGCCCTCAATGAGGTGACTGTCGAACGCAATGGAACAACGATGGTTGATCTCTTTGTAGAAATTGATCACAGACCACTCTCTCATTGGGGCTGTGATGGCTTGATATGTGCAACTCCTACAGGTTCGACTGCCTATGCATTTAGCGCAGGTGGTCCAGTTCTTTGGCCCGAAGTTGATGGACTCGTGCTTCTTCCAATATCGGCTCACGCACTCTTTGCGCGTCCCATGGTTGTCTCTCCAAAGTCAGAGATTGTTGTCACGGTTGAGTCAAGTGATGCTCTGGTTTCAGCTGATGCTTTGCGCAAGTTCCCACTTCACCTGGGAGATCGCATTCGGATCACTCGCGATATTAAATCAATCAAATTAGCCCACGTATCAAAAACGCTATTTACAGATCGACTCGTAGCAAAGTTTAAGCTTCCCGTTGAAGGTTGGCGCGGTGAGTGAACGTTCTTATCTAGAAGAGATCTCCATACGAAATCTAGGAATTATCGAGCAATCTGAGCTTGAATTGGGACGAGGACTTAATGTTCTCACTGGTGAAACTGGCGCAGGAAAGACAATGATTTTGACAGCCCTCAGCTTGGTTCTCGGAGGTAAAAGTGACAGCGCGCTGGTACGTCATGGCTCTGATCGTCTTATCGCCTCCGCGCAATTTTTTATTCCGCAATCGACAGCCCTTGATTTAGAGGAGGTAGATGCGCAGTTAGAGGAACGTTCTTTGATTATTACTAGAACAGTGAACGCCGATGGCAAAAGTAAGGCAGTGTGTGGGGGAGTAACGGTACCTGCAGGCACTCTGGCATCAATTACATCTCCGCTAATTGAGATACATGGCCAATCGGCAAATGCGCAAATTGTTAAACCTGCTCGACAACGCGAACTTCTTGATCGCTTCGGGGGAGCAGAGCTACGGAATGTTTTACATACTTATCAAGAGTTCTACTACAACTATCTTGAACTTAAGACGCGAATCTCTACGATGAGAGCATCAGCGAATAAACGCGATGGTGAAATCGCAGAGCTCGAAGATTTCCTCGCTGCGTGGACAAAGCTCAAAGCCGTACGCAGTGAAGTTTCAGCTACCGATAGCGAAATTAACCGTTTATCGAGCGTCGAAGAATTGCGTATTGCATCCAGTGGAGCGCTATCGATTTTGGATGAAGAAGAATCCGGAGCGTTGACTCTCCTGCATTCAGCCCGACGTTTCTTGGAAGCCGCCAAAGGCAAAGATCAGTATTTGGAAGCTATTGCTGAAAGAGTTGCTGAAAGTCTCTACATTCTCGATGACGCCTCAACTGAACTTGCATCCTATGCCACCGCGTTGGAAGCTGATCCGCAGCGCTTAGATGCTCTCAATGAACGTAAAGCAGAGGTGAATCTATTTATCAAACGTTGGGGCGGTGCAGGATCCCCAGATGAAGAGTTGATACTTCTTGCTGCTAAGGCAAAGAGGGCAAGAGAGGCAATTGCAGATCTTGAAGGTGGCGATGAACGGATAGCTGAGCTCGAGGTGGAGCTTGAGACGCTTAAGAAATCTCTTCTAGAAGCTGCCATCTACCTCTCTAATACACGCAAGACCTTTGCGCAGAAGCTATCAAATGCCGTTACTAAAGAAATTCAAGAGCTAGCGATGCCTCACACTCAATTTTTTACGATTGTCGAACCCCCGGATTATTCATCAACGTTGAAAGAGAGCGATTTTACGACTGTAGGGTGTGATGAAATCTCTATGCAGATACAAGGGCAGAAGGATGGACCAAAGATCGCACTAGGAAAGGGTGCAAGCGGGGGCGAAATGTCACGCATCATGTTGGGGCTAGAAGTTGTTATTGCAAAAACTCATCCTGTTGGAACCTACATCTTCGATGAAGTTGATGCGGGCGTCGGTGGAAAAGCTGCTATCGAAGTCGGAAAGAGACTTCACACGCTGGCGCAAAGCGCCCAAGTGATAGTCGTAACGCATCTGCCTCAAGTGGCGGCCTGGGCGGATACCCATTTTGTAGTCAGGAAGAGCGATGATGGATCCGTTATTCAATCCGGTGTAGCAAAATTAGCACCGGCCGATAGAGTCGAAGAGATAGCCAGAATGCTTGCTGGCTTAGAAGAGTCGGTCAGCGCCCGAGAACACGCAGCCGAACTACTTGCCCTGCGAGGATAGGGGTCTAAGCAACGATAGGATGGTCTTCCATGAGCCAAGCACATGTGACCAAACATATTTTTGTAACTGGCGGAGTCGCCTCAAGTCTTGGCAAAGGTCTCACAGCATCCTCGCTCGGCAGGCTACTGGTGGCTCGTGGCATCAGCGTGACGATGCAGAAGCTCGATCCATACCTAAATGTAGATCCTGGAACGATGAATCCCTTCCAACATGGAGAAGTTTTTGTTACCGATGATGGCGCTGAGACAGATCTTGATATTGGCCACTACGAACGTTTTCTCGATCGCAATCTCGAAGGATCTGCCAACGTAACAACCGGTCAGATCTACTCACGCGTTATTGCGCGCGAACGCCGCGGTGAATATTTGGGAGAAACCGTTCAGGTAATTCCACATATCACCAATGAAATTAAAGAGCGCATGCTTGCTAACGATTCAAAAGATGTCGATGTTGTTATCACCGAGATCGGTGGAACTGTAGGAGATATTGAATCCCAACCATTTCTCGAGGCGGCGCGTCAATTACGCCAAGAGGTAGGTCGAGATAATGTTTTCTATCTTCATATCTCACTGGTTCCTTACATAGGTCCATCAGGTGAGCTAAAGACCAAGCCGACCCAACACAGTATTGCAGCGCTCAGAAGTATCGGTATCGCACCTGATGCAGTCGTGCTGCGCTGTGATCGCCCTATTCCTGAAGGCATCAAGAAGAAGGTTTCTCTGATGTGCGATGTAGATGTTGAGGCCGTTGTTGCAGCTGTTGATGCACCATCAATTTATGACATACCCAAAGTACTCTTTAGCGAAGGGTTAGATTCTTATATTGTGCGCAGACTTTCTCTCGGCGGTCACGATGTTGAATGGGGCGAATGGGATGACCTGCTCAAGAAAGTACATTCACCGGCTCACTCAGTCAGAGTTGCACTGGTTGGAAAGTATATTGATCTTCCTGATGCGTATCTCTCGGTTTCAGAAGCTTTGCGCGCTGGCGGTTTTGCAAATAACGCAAAAGTTGAGTTGATTTGGATAGCAAGTGATGACTGCGCTACCCCAGAGGGTGCTGTTAAGGCGTTAGGGGCAGTTGATGCAATCTGTGTTCCAGGAGGCTTCGGTATCCGAGGTATTGAAGGAAA
>DJBN01000089.1:6013-8376 GCA_002430075.1 Actinobacteria bacterium UBA5975
CGAGAAAATCAGATTCCGACGCTCGGACTCTGCCTAGGTTTGCAATGTATGGTCATTGAGGCTGCTCGAAACTTAGCCGGAATTAAGGATGCGAATTCAGCTGAGTTCACACCGCAGAGCGGCACCCATGTGATTGCAACGATGGATGATCAGAAGGAAATCGTTTCAGGCAGCGGCGATATGGGGGGTTCTATGCGCTTAGGTCTCTATAAGGCGACGCTTACTCCAGGATCGATTGTGGCCGGTGTATATGCAGATACGGAAGTTTCAGAACGTCATCGCCATAGGTATGAAGTTAATAATAAGTATCGTGAAACGATCGCGAATGCGGGACTGGTATTTTCGGGATTCTTTAAGGAGCGCGATCTTGTAGAATTTGTCGAGCTACCTCGCGATGTGCATCCTTACTATGTTGGAACTCAGGCACATCCAGAGCTTCGCTCTCGGCCAACGCGTCCGCATCCTCTATTTGTTGGCCTAATCGCGGCAGCTCTTGCTAAAAAGCAGAACAGTAAAAAATAAGTTCGGCGATGAATTTCGAGAGCGCTCAAACGACATATCTTGATCACTTGCGGATTGAACGCGGTCTTTCTCAGAACACTACCTCGTCGTACACACGCGATCTCTTAAAGTTCGCAGATTTCCTCAGAGAGGGCTCAAAGGATTTCACGCTACTTGTAGGTTCTGATCTAACTGATTTTGAAGTCTGGCTTAAAGGTCAAAAGCTGGCGCTATCAAGTATCAATCGAACTCTCTCCGCCGTTAAAGGTCTCTATAAGTACCTTCAGCTCGAGTATGAGATGAGCAATCCAACGCTAGATTTGGTGAGCGCGAAGTTGGCACGCAAATTACCAAAAGCGTTGAGTGTTCAAGAGATCACATTACTGATTGAATCTTCCAAACGTGAGGGGGATCTGAACTCTCTACGCGATTTCGCAATTCTGGAGCTTCTCTATTCAAGTGGTGCTCGAGTAAGTGAGGTCGTTGGAATCAATACCGCGGATATATCTATTTCACAAAAAAGTGATGGAGATGTGACAGTATTAAAATTGCGCGGAAAAGGTTCGAAGGAGAGGTTAGTCCCTTTAGGTTCTTTTGCTGTGGCAGCTATAGAGGATTACTTCACTCGTACTCGTCCTTCTCTCCTTGCAAAGAATCTAAAGTCCGAGCCAGCGCTCTTTCTAAATTCGCGCGGAACACGGTTATCTAGGCAGAGCGCATGGCAGATTGTGCTAGAGGCTGCAAATGCAACTGGGCTGACGGGAAAGGTCTCGCCCCATGTATTTAGACATTCGTATGCAACGCATCTTTTAGATGGGGGCGCAGATATACGTGTAGTTCAAGAGCTATTGGGCCACTCATCTGTGACAACAACTCAGATATACACGCTGATTACGATCGATAAAGTGCGCGAGAGCTATAGCACCGCGCATCCGCGAGCGAAATAAGGCTATTAAATTCCGCGAAGGCGGCGAGCAAGAATGCTCTGATCGCCTTTAGCTTCTAGATCAGCGATTATTACCGCGATCGATTCGCGAACGATACGACCGCGGTCGACGGCAAGTCCAAGATCTCCGCGCAACATCAAACGTGCCTGATCGAGATCAAAGAGTTCATCACTGGAAAGGTAGACAGTAATTTTCTCTTCATGAAGTTCGCGACCAGAAGGAGATTTTTCGGCGGCAGTAACGCGACGACGCGAAATAGTCCGAACGCCCTTCTTTGTTTTTGGCGTAGCGCTCTGTGTAACGGAAGATATCGGAGCAGCAGATGTGCTTGGTTCAGCTACTTGTCGAACCGCACTCAGTGCTGGTGTATTCGCTCGAAAGAGTTCATCTGCTCCAGGTAAACTTGCTCTACGTGTCATCGGGCGCCTCCTCGGGCAATTAGTTCGCGGGCAAGACGTCGATAAGATTGAGCACCACCTGATGATGATGCATACGAAGTGATCGGTTCTCCTGCCACAGTTGTCTCAGAAAAGCGAATAGTTTTAGCAATAATCGTTTCAAATACATCTTCAGGGTACTTATCGAGAATCGCTGTTAAAACTTCGCGGTTGTGGAGAGTCTTGCGATCATACATCGTCGCTAGAATTCCGATTAATTTCAAATCGGGATTGAGAAAGCTCCGTACCTTATCGATATTGCCCTTGAGTTCGATAAATCCATGGAGTGCGAAGTACTCACATTGCATCGGCACGATTACCTCATCAGATGCAACGAGTGCGTTGATTGTGAGTTGTCCCATCGTTGGCTGACAGTCGATTAAAATTACATCGTATTCGCCACGCAGTCGAGCGAGCGCACGCTTTAAATATTGCTGTCCACCAATTTCGGCACCCAGCGTTGTCTCAGCGGTTCCAA
>DJBN01000089.1:8478-9279 GCA_002430075.1 Actinobacteria bacterium UBA5975
CTATTGGCTGGAAGAAAATCAAGACCCGCAACGGAAGATTTCAAAACAATTTCATCGATATTCGCATCCGTGGCCATCAATGCGTAGTAGACCGTATTTTCAAGTGGAAGGCTATGTGCGTTCACTCCAAGACCGAGGGATAGTCCACCCTGTGGGTCAAAATCTACGAGAAGCACGCGACGTCCGAGCTCTGCAAGGGCTGCACCTAAGTTAATAGTCGAGGTCGTCTTACCGACTCCGCCCTTTTGGTTAAAGATAGAAATGACCTTCGCATCGCCATGTTCTGAAATGGGAGAGGGGACTGGGAAATTTTGAGGATCGCGGGCTAGGAGGGTGGCGGTTGTGGCCACATCATCATCAAATGTCGATTTAGCGTTCAAGCGAGAAACCTCTTTTCGGTTGTCACGACTCTACGCGTAAAGAGCAAGGAACTGCAAGTAAGCAAGTACTCTTCGCAGGTGGAAAGTGTCGTTGCCCCCCTTGAGATCTCTGCTGAGCTATCTGAAGATATTGCTCCAGAGAGTGGATTTAGCGTTCACTTAGATAACTTCGATGGCCCCTTCGACCTTCTGCTCCAGCTCATCTCTCGCCATAAACTCGATATCACCGAAGTCTCACTCAGCGTCGTTACAGATGAGTTCATCTCATTCATTCGCGCCCTTGAGCTCAGTGGCGAGGGTTGGAAACTCGACCAAGCTACCGAATTTCTCGTTATTGCAGCTACGCTCCTGGACCTCAAGGCGGCACGGCTCTTACCTAGCGGTGAGATCGAAGATGAGGAAGATCTGGCCCTGCTGGAGG
>DJBN01000089.1:9385-10872 GCA_002430075.1 Actinobacteria bacterium UBA5975
GGCCCTGCTGGAGGCTCGAGATATTCTCTTTGCCCGACTTCTGCAATATCGCGCCTTCAAGGAGATCGCAGCATCCTTCCAGGAAGCTATCGCCGCCGCCGATAAGTCATTTCCTCGTGTTGTGGCCCTCGACCCAGAGCTATCTATGCTCTTACCTGAAGTTCTGATTGGCGTTGGAGCTCAGCGCTTTGCAGCTATCGCCGATCGGGTTTTGACCCCCAAGTCGCCCCCCGTGGTAGCTCTCGAGCACCTTCATAGCGCGCTTGTCAGCGTGGCAGAGGAGTCCAAATTGGTCGTTGAGGCCCTACGCAAGTCTCGGAGCCTCTCTTTTAGAAGTCTCATTCAAGGGGCAGATACAACTCTGGTAGTCGTAGCTCGATTCTTAGCCCTACTCGATCTCTACCGCCAAGGCGCCCTGCGTTTCGAGCAGGTTGTCGCGCTGGGTGAGTTGCAGATCAGCTGGATTGGTTCTGATGAGGGAGAAATTCTCGCAACAGATGAGTTCGATATCCCAGTCACTGTGGAAGGTTCGGTTATCGCCGATGAAAATGGGCCTGACGGCGACGAAAATAGGATAGAAGAGGAAGAGAATGTCTAATCTAGAAGTTGAGAGTTTAGCCCCCGACGAGCGTGGCGATGAGCAGCTCTCACATGTATTTGATCCAGCTCTCTTAGCTCGCTCTATTGAAGCGATTCTGATGGTGGTAGACGAGCCAGTTACTGAGCTCACCTTGGCCTCGGTACTAGAAGTCACCGTCGATCAGGTAGTTGATGCCCTCGATGCCTTGGTTCCAAGCTATGAAGAGCGAGGATTTGCTCTCAAAGCGATCAACGGGGGATGGCGCTTCTATAGCCACCCGGATTGCAGCGCAGTCGTCGAGAAGTTCGTCCTTGATGGTCAGCAGAACCGCCTGACTCAAGCCGCCCTTGAGACTCTAGCTGTAATTGCCTACCGCCAGCCCATTTCACGAGCTCGAGTCTCAGCGATCCGAGGCGTTAATGTCGAAGCGGTGATGAAGACTTTGGTTACCCGAGGCCTAGTAGAAGAGTTTGGCGTTGAGAATGAGACTGGAGCTATCCTTTACAAGAGTACGAGCTACTTCCTTGAGCGCCTAGGTTTGAACGCTCTGGCAGATCTACCACCTTTGGCGCCACACCTGCCAGATATCGACGGCCTCGATGAAATCCTCGATTCGCTAACTGACTAGATCACGCTCTACACTTAATGTTCCACCCTCTTCCATATCTGGCCACCTAGGCCATTCTCGCTCTTGATGGGCGTATGGCAGGGGAGTTGACTGTCGAGAATGGATAGCCAGATGGCCGAAATGCGCCTTAATAAAATAATTGCTGATGCCGGTATTACATCACGCCGTGGGGCAGATGAGCTGATCATGGATGGACGAGTAACAGTTGATGGCCATCAGATTCGAGAGCTCGGTGCAAAATTTGACCCGGAAAAGGTTAAAGTAGAGGTTGATGGCGAG
>DJBN01000089.1:11076-11665 GCA_002430075.1 Actinobacteria bacterium UBA5975
CGAGACAATTATACGTTCTTTGACTAAGACTTATCTAGCACTTCATAAACCAAAAGGCGTTTTGTCTACCATGTTCGACCCCGAGGGTCGCCCCTCTCTTGCTGATTTTATTGACCTGCGGACCGAAAGACTCTTCCACGTAGGTCGCCTGGATAAGGATTCCGAAGGGCTAATTTTGCTCACAAATGATGGAGATTTAACCTTCCGGGCAACTCACCCGTCATTCGGGTTAGAGAAGACATACATCATTGAGTTCGATGGCAGGCTGCCCACGGGAGTGGAGAAAACCCTGCTCAAAGGAATCGAGCTAGAGGATGGGATGGGAAGAGTTCTGAATTTTAAGCATCTATCACCTCAATGGTTGGAGGTGACGATCCATGAAGGGCGTTATCACATCATCCGCCGCTTAATGGAAGCGGTGGGCGTAGATGTGCTGCGACTGATTCGAACCAAATTTGGCCCTATCTCTTTAGGCGAAACTCTCGAAGGTCGATGGCGTGATCTTAATAGCGCTGAATTAACTAGTCTCCAAGTGGCTTTAGAGATAAAACCATAAGCAGCTTTGCAGACGATATATAACTAAACCGAT
>DJBN01000013.1:0-1295 GCA_002430075.1 Actinobacteria bacterium UBA5975
TGGATGGAGCAAGAGCAAGAGCGAGGCATCACTATTACCTCAGCTGCTACAACTTGCGAGTGGCGAGGCCACACCATCAACATCATCGATACCCCAGGACACGTTGACTTCACAGTTGAAGTTGAGAGATCACTTCGAGTTCTAGATGGCGCAGTAACTGTCTTTGATGGCGTTGCTGGCGTTGAACCACAATCTGAGACAGTCTGGCGTCAGGCTGATAAGTACAGCGTTCCTCGTATCTGTTTTGTTAACAAACTAGATCGCACGGGTGCAAGCTTTGATCGCTGTGTTGAGATGATCGGTTCGCGTCTTGGCGCAACCGCTCTTGTGCTTCAAGTTCCAATTGGAGTTGAAGGTGACTTTATTGGAGTTGTTGATCTAATCGCTATGAAGGCTCTTACCTGGAGAGGTGAGACCCAAAAGGGTGAAGATTATAAAGTTGAAGAAATTCCTGCAGATCTAAAAGAAAAATGTGATGCAGCTCGTTTTGCTCTTATTGAAACTCTCTCTGATGCAGATGATGCGATTATGGAGAAATACCTAGAGGGCGCAACTTTGAGTGAAGAAGAGATCATCGCTGGAATTAGACGAGCAACTCTTGCTTATAAGTTAACTCCAGTTCTAACCGGTTCTGCCTTTAAGAATAAGGGCGTTCAACCAATGCTTGATGCCGTTACTCGCTATCTGCCATCACCTCTTGATGTTGATGCGATTAAGGGAACCAAGATGGGCGATAAGAGCGTTGAAATTGATAGAAAGCCAGATCCAAAAGAGCCTTACTCATCACTTGCTTTTAAGATCATGAGCGATCCACACCTTGGAAAGTTAACTTTCGTAAGAATTTACTCCGGAGTTTTAGAATCTGGCACTGGAGTTCTTAACTCCACAAAAGATCGTAAAGAGCGCATCGGCAAGATCTATCGGATGCATGCCAATAAGAGAGAAGAAATTCCTCAGGCATCAGCTGGAGATATCATCGCTGTGATGGGTCTTAAGGACACCACCACTGGAGATACCCTCTGCGATATTGATGAGCCAGTGATCTTGGAGTCAATGGATTTCCCAGCTCCAGTTATCCATGTTGCTATTGAGCCAAAGACCAAGGGCGATCAGGAAAAACTTGGCGTTGCGATTCAAAGACTTGCTGAAGAAGATCCAACATTTCATGTTAGAACTGATGAAGAGACCGCACAGACCATCATTGGTGGAATGGGCGAGCTTCACCTAGAAATCCTTGTTGATCGTATGAAGCGTGAATTTAAAGTAGAGGCAAATGTTGGAAAGCCTCAGGTTGC
>DJBN01000013.1:1379-8998 GCA_002430075.1 Actinobacteria bacterium UBA5975
GAAGTTGAAGGCGGATATGAATTCGTAAATAAAGTAACTGGTGGTCGTATCCCTAAGGAGTACATCCCTTCCGTTGATGATGGTTGCCAACAGGCGCTACAAAATGGCCCACTTGCTGGCTATCCATTAACTGATGTACGAGTAACTCTTCTTGATGGCGCTTATCACGATGTTGACTCATCGGAGTTGGCCTTCAAGATTGCTGGTATCGCAGCATTTAAGGAAGCGGCAAAACTTGCCGGTCCGGTATTGCTAGAGCCATTGATGAGCGTTGAAGTCACCACTCCTGAAGATTTCATGGGTGATGTCATCGGCGATCTCAATAGCCGTCGTGGACAAATTCAGTCCATGGATGAGCGAGCCGGTGCTCGCATCATAAAGTCGCTAGTTCCACTCTCGGAGATGTTCGGCTATGTCGGAGATCTGCGCAGTAGAACTCAGGGCCGTGCGAGTTACAGCATGCAATTCGATTCCTATGCTGAAGTTCCAGCTGCGGTTTCGAAAGAAATCATCGCGAAGATTCGCGGCGAGTAAGTCAAATCCAATAACGAAATAAAGAAGGAGAAACCACAGTGGCAAAGGCAAAGTTCGAGCGGACAAAGCCGCACGCAAACATTGGCACCATTGGTCACATCGACCACGGTAAGACCACTCTTACTGCTGCGATTTCCAAGGTGCTGCACGACAAATACCCAACCTTAAATGAGGTAAGCGCATTCGATCAGATCGATAAGGCTCCAGAGGAGCGCGCTAGAGGTATAACCATTTCGATTGCACATATCGAATATCAGACAGAGAAGCGTCACTACGCACACGTTGACTGTCCAGGCCATGCTGACTACATCAAGAATATGATCACTGGTGCAGCTCAGATGGATGGAGCAATTCTCGTTGTTGCTGCAACAGATGGACCAATGCCACAGACCAAGGAGCACGTTCTCCTTGCTCGCCAAGTTGGCGTTCCATCAATTGTTGTCGCTCTTAATAAGTCTGACATGGTTGATGACGAGGACATCCTTGGTCTAGTTGAGGAAGAAGTCCGCGATCTACTAACTAAATATGAATTCCCAGGAAAAGACACTCCAATTGTTCGCGTCTCAGCACTTAAGGCTCTCGAAGGAGATGCTGCATGGGGCGAGAAGATCCTGGAACTTATGAATGCTGTTGATGATTTCATTCCTCAGCCAGTACGCGAAGTTGATAAGCCATTCTTGATGCCAGTAGAAGATGTATTCACAATCACCGGTCGTGGAACTGTTGTAACTGGTCGTATCGAGCGCGGTATCGTCAAGGTCAACGAAGAAGTTGAAATCGTTGGTATCCGTCCAGATTCACAGAAGACCACAATCACCGGAGTTGAAATGTTCCGCAAGCTTCTTGATGAAGGTCAAGCTGGCGAAAACGTTGGTCTACTTCTTCGTGGTCTAAAGCGTGAAGATGTTGAGCGTGGACAGGTTGTTTGTAAGCCTGGCAGCGTGACACCACATACTGACTTTGAGGCATCTTCTTACATCCTTTCAAAGGATGAAGGCGGACGTCACACACCATTCTTTAACAACTACCGTCCTCAGTTCTACTTCCGCACAACGGATGTAACTGGCGTAGTAACACTTCCATCAGGAACCGAAATGGTTATGCCTGGTGATAACACTGCAATGACTGTGACTCTAATCCAGCCAGTTGCGATGGAAGAGGGTCTGCGTTTTGCTATCCGCGAAGGTGGACGCACAGTTGGCGCAGGTCGTGTAACAAAGATCGTTAAGTAAAGAAAAAGAAGTAATTAAATGGGGCGCGACAAGCGCCCCATTTAAAACAAGAAGCACTTAAGTAGAAGCGAGGGAATGAAAATGGCGGGACAGAAGATCCGCATCAGGCTCAAGGCCTATGACCATGAGGTGATTGACTCTTCAGCGAAGAAAATCGTTGAAACAGTTGAGCGCACAGGGGCAACGGTCGCAGGCCCAGTTCCGCTGCCTACTGAGAAGAACACCTATTGCGTGATTCGCTCACCACATAAATACAAAGATAGCCGCGAACATTTTGAGATGCGCACCCATAAGCGCCTAATCGACATCATCGATCCAACTCCTAAGACAGTTGATTCCTTGATGCGTCTTGATCTTCCTGCTGGCGTCGATATTGAGATTAAGCTCTAAGGGGACCTCGAGAACTATGACAACTACTCAATCAAAGGGCAGCGCCATCAAGGGAATCCTTGGCGTCAAGCTCGGCATGACTCAAGTCTTTGATGAAAATAACCAAACTATTCCAGTAACTGTTGTGCAGGCAGGCCCATGTGTTGTGACTCAGATCCGCACTCTGGAAAAAGATGGTTATGAAGCTGTGCAATTGGCATTTGGCGCAATTGATCCAAGAAAAGTTTCAAAGCCAAAATCTGGTCAATTTGCTAAAGCTGGAGTTACTCCAAGAAGGTATGTTGCAGAGCTAAGAACTGCTAGCGCCTCTTCATACACTGTGGGACAAGAAGTTAAGGCAGATATTTTCACAGCTGGTGAGATCGTTGATGCGCAAGGAACATCTCTAGGTAAGGGATCTGCTGGTGTTATGAAGCGCCACAATTTCAGTGGTTTTGGCGATGGCCATGGCGTTGAGAGAAAGCACCGCACCTCAGGATCTATCGGTAACCGAACCACACCTGGACGCGTATTTAAAGGAAAGCGCATGATGGGTCGTATGGGCGTTGAGACCGTTACAGTTCAAAACTTAACTGTGCAAGCAGTTGATGTTGAGAAATCACTAATTCTTATCAAAGGCGCAATTCCAGGAAGAACTGGGGCGCAGGTCTTTATTCACTCAGCTTCAAAGAAGGCTCTTAGTGAAGTTATCAATAAGGCAGGTGCATAAAGATGTCGTTATCGATTGAAATTAAAGATGCAAAAGGTACAAAGGCTGGAACCTTTGATCTTCCTGCAGAAATATTTGATGTCCAGGTAAATGTGCCGCTAATTCATCAAGTAGTTACAGCTCAGCTAAATGCAGCAAGAGCTGGAACTGCTAAGACAAAGAACCGCGGTGAGGTTCGCGGTGGTGGTAAGAAGCCTTTCAAGCAGAAGGGAACAGGAAGAGCTCGTCAGGGTTCAACTCGTTCTCCAAATCAGCGCCATGGTGGCGTTGCTCAAGGACCAGTTCCTCGTAAATACGATGAGCGCACTCCTAAGAAAATGATTAAGGCAGCACTTACTGGAGTTCTCTCAGATCGTGCAAGAAATGAGCGAATCCATATCGTTTCAACAATTGTTGAGAGCGTTAATAGCAGAGCTGCTATCGCTGCAGTTCGCCAATTCTCTGATCGTCGCCGAGTACTTGTAGTTCTAGCTCATGGCGAAGAGGCCTCATGGCGCTCACTTCGCAATGAAGAAGATCTACATCTAATCCGTCAGGATCAGCTAAATGCCTACGATGTTGTAGTTGCTGATGACTTGGTATTTTCCAAAAAAGCTATCACTGACTTTGTTGCAGGTCCCGCCAAAGGCAAGAGCGTTACAGCTAGAGCCTTTGAATCAGAGCTAGAGGAGGCCTCAGCATGAGAGATCATCGCGAAGTTCTAATTGCACCTGTGGTTTCAGAGAAGTCATATGGAATGCTCGATGAGAATAAATACACCTTCATCGTCGCACCTGATGCCAATAAGACTGAGATCAAGATTGCTGTTGAGAAGATTTTCAAAGTTCGTGTTCTCAAAGTCAACACAATGAACCGTGAGGGCAAGAGCAAGATCACTCGTTATGGAGTTGGAAAGCGAAGCGATACTAAGCGCGCGATTGTGCAAATCGCAGCTGGAGATCGCATCGACATCTTTGGAGGCCCTGTCTCCTAGTAATAGGCGATGGGATTAATAAGAAAAGGGATATGACATGGCACTTCGTAAGTTAAGACCGGTAACGCCGAGCTCTCGTGGCCAGAGCGTTTCCGACTTTGCTGAGATCACCCGATCTACTCCAGAGAAGTCACTTATTCGTCCGATTAACTCTCGCGGTGGTCGTAACGCCTCAGGCAAGATCACAACTCGCCACCAAGGCGGCGGACATAAGCGGGCATATCGCGTAATTGATTTCTTGCGTAATGATAAAGATGGCGTTCCTGCAGTAATTGCACAAATTGAATACGATCCAAATCGCTCTGCCCGCATTGCACTTGTGCACTTTGCTGATGGCGAGAAGCGCTACATCATCGCTCCTCTTGGCGTTGAGCAGGGAACAAAGATTGAAAATGGCCCAACTGCAGATATTAAGCCCGGCAATAACTTGCCGCTAAGAAATATTCCAGTTGGAACAATGATTCATGCAATTGAAACTCGCCCAGGTGGGGGAGCAAGAATTGCAAGATCAGCTGGAGCATCTGTGCAGTTAGTTGCAAAAGATGGTCCATATGCCCAGCTCCGTATGCCATCTGGCGAGATTAGAAATGTTGATGTCAGATGCCGCGCCACAATCGGTGTTGTTGGTAATGCTGAGCAATCAAATATTAACCATGGAAAAGCAGGACGTATGCGCTGGAAAGGCCGTCGTCCAACAGTTCGTGGTGTTGTTATGAACCCAGTTGATCACCCTCATGGTGGTGGAGAAGGAAAGACCTCTGGAGGTCGCCATCCTGTTTCACCTTGGGGTAAACCTGAGGCTCGTACTCGTAAGAAAAAATCAAGTGATCAGTTAATTGTCCGCCGCCGTCCAGCTAATAAGAGCCGATAAGGAGCCCTGAAACCAAATGCCACGTAGTTTGAAGAAGGGTCCATTTGTGGATCTACACCTGGAAAAGAAGGTGGATGATCAGAATGCGAAGAACACCAAGACAGTTATTAAGACTTGGTCACGTCGCTCAATGATTACTCCATCAATGATTGGTCACACCATTGCAGTCCATGATGGACGCAAGCATGTTCCGGTCTATGTAACTGAGGCAATGATCGGTCATAAGCTCGGTGAGTTTGCCCCAACAAGAACATTTAGAGGACACGTCAGACAAGAAGATCGGACGGTGAAGCGTGCCGAGTAATACTCCATTAGTAGCTAGAGCATCACTTAGCTCAATTCGTGTAACTCCTCAGAAAGCTCGTCGCGTAGTAAATATGATCCGCGGCCAGAGAGCTGATGAAGCGTTAAGAATTGCTAAGTTCTCACCACAGATTGCGGTAAGTGAAGATCTCTACTCACTTCTTAACTCTGCTGTGGCAAATGCTAAGCAGAAGAATCCTGCAATTAGAGATGCCTCAGAGCTCTGGGTAACAGAGGCTCTAGTTGATGAGGGCATCACAATGAAGCGCTATCGCCCGCGCGCGCAGGGCCGTGGCTATCAGATCTTGAAGCGCTCTTCACAGATTTCAGTAGTTCTATCTGATGATAAGAATTATCGAAAGCCGACAAAAGAGCAGGCAAGAAAATTAGCAGCAGCATCTCTTGCAGCAGCTAGTGAAGTTGTCGCAGATGAAAAACCTGCAGCAGCTAAGAAGGCTCCGGTTAAAAAGGCTAGCGCCAAGAAGGCAGCAGCTAAGAAAACTACAGAGCAGGGGGCGAAGTAAATGGGTCAAAAAATTAACCCTCATGGCTTCCGCCTAGGAATCACCACTGAGTACAAGTCTCGCTGGTATGCCGAGAAGCTTTATAAAGATTATGTAAAAGAAGATGTGATGATCCGTCGCATGATGGAGAAGAACATGGAGAGAGCTGGAGTATCTCGAATTGAAATCGAGCGTACTCGTGAGCGCGTCCGTATCGATCTTCATACCGCTCGTCCTGGAATTGTGATTGGACGTAGGGGAACTGAGGCAGATCGTCTCCGTCTTGATCTTGAGAAATTAACTGGAAAGCAAGTTCAGTTAAATATCTTGGAAGTTAAGAATCCTGAAATTGATGCCCAGCTTGTAGCGCGCGGTGTTGCAGAGCAATTAGCAGCTCGCGTCTCTTTCCGCCGGGCAATGCGTAAGGCAATGCAGACTGCATTTAGAGCAGGAGCAAAGGGTGTTCGTATCCAATGCGGTGGACGTCTTGGCGGGGCAGAGATGTCTCGCTCTGAGTTCTATCGCGAAGGTCGAGTTCCGCTTCATACGCTAAGAGCAGATATTGATTATGGCTTTGCAGAAGCGCACACCACATTTGGTCGCTTAGGTGTAAAGGTCTGGATCTATAAGGGCGAAGTTATCGCTTCAAGAACTGAGCGCGAAGCAGCAGCTCTTGCCCAAGTTCAAGCAGCTAAGGCTGAACGCGCACCAAAGCGTGCACCTCGCGCGCCAAAGGGCCAGGTAACAAAGACCTCCGTTGCAGAGCGAGCAAATGAAGCTGCTGCAGTTATCGAGAGCCAAGCCGCTCCCCAGGTTGATAGCGAAGTAAGCCCTGAAATTAAGAGCGAAGGAAGTGATGCGTAATGTTAATTCCTCGTCGCGTTAAGCATCGCAAGCAACATCGTCCAAAGCGTTCTGGTAATGCTAAGGGCGGAACAGCGGTTGCATTCGGCGATTTTGGTCTGCAAGCAACTGAGGGTGGTTATGTAACCAACCGTCAGATTGAAGCAGCTCGTATCGCAATGACTCGTCATATTAAGCGTGGTGGAAAGGTTTGGATCAATATCTATCCAGATCGCCCGCTAACTAAGAAGCCTGCTGAAACCCGTATGGGTTCTGGTAAGGGATCTCCAGAATTCTGGATCGCAAATGTGAAACCAGGAAGAGTGTTATTTGAGATATCTGGTGTAACGCTAGATGTTGCAAAACAGGCGCTCTCTCGCGCAGCTCATAAACTCCCAGTCAAATCTCGCGTAGTAATTCGCGAGGAGGTATAGCGATGGCAAAGATGATCACTACTGAAGAACTTAGAGCTCTAAGCACTGAGGATCTTGCAGCAAAGTTAAAGGATGCAAAGGAAGAGTTATTTAACCTTCGTTTCCAAGCTGCAACAGGTCAACTTGAGAGCCATGGACGCCTAACAGCTGTCCGTAAAGAGATTGCCAAGATCTATACCGTTATTCGTGAACGCGAACTAGGAATTGGAGGAGCGGCATGAGTGAGGATAGAAAGTTTCGCAAAACACGCGAAGGCGTAGTTGTTAGCGACAAGATGGATAAGACAGTGGTAGTAAAGGTCGAAGACCGCGCTGCTCATGGTCTCTACTCCAAAGTTATTACCAAGAACAAGAAGTTTAAGGCTCACGATGAAGAGAACACCGCCGGTGTTGGAGATCGCGTGCGCATAATGGAAACCCGTCCACTTTCGGCAACTAAGCGTTGGCGTGTAGTGGAGATTATCGAGAAGGCTAAGTAACCATGATCCAAGCAGAGTCACGACTACGAGTCGCCGATAACACAGGAGCTAGGGAGCTTCTCTGTATTCGCGTGCTAGGTGGAACCCAACGTCGCTATGCCTCAATCGGTGATGTCATTGTCTGTTCCGTTAAGGATGCAATTCCTGGTGGACAGGTTAAGAAAGGTGAAGTCGTTAAGGCTGTCATCGTTCGAACTGTTAAAGAGAACCGTAGAGCTGATGGTTCCTACATTAAATTTGATGAAAATGCTGCGGTAATTCTCAAGGAAGATAACGAACCAAGAGGAACCCGTATTTTCGGACCTGTTGCTAGAGAACTTCGCGATAAGCGCTTTATGAAGATCATCTC
>DJBN01000057.1:0-481 GCA_002430075.1 Actinobacteria bacterium UBA5975
CAACGATTGCAGACTTCATCACTCGCCGCGATGGAGCAAGCCTTCGACGTCTTCGATCCAACTTGGCACGAGTGAAACCTGAGTTGGATGCGAAACAATTACAAGAGCTTGTTGAACGGGCAATGCGTTCGTATATGCGATATTGGTGCGACACCTTCAGAATTCAAAAGTGGAGCCATTCACACATTCAAGCAACTGTCACTACAACCAATGAACACCTTCTTTTAGATCCCATGAAAGAGGGACGCGGCGTTGTCGTGGCGCTGCCGCATTCGGGAAACTGGGATCATGCGGGTGCCTATTTCTGTTCACTGGGAATCCCACTTGTCACCGTGGCCGAACGTTTAAAACCTGAAGCTCTCTTTCAAAAGTTCTTACGACATCGTGAAGCGATGGGCTTTGAAGTTCTATCCCTGGACTCTCGTTCATTTGCGACTTTGTTAAAGAGAGCGCGCGAGAAGAGGCTCATAGCCCTCGTTGC
>DJBN01000057.1:601-6188 GCA_002430075.1 Actinobacteria bacterium UBA5975
AGAGGCTCATAGCCCTCGTTGCAGACCGCGATCTTTCTCAATCAGCTATCGATGTTTCATTCTTCGGTTTCCCAGCTCGCATGCCGGCAGGCCCTGCACTCTTAGCTATCAGAACGGGTATTCCGCTCATCACCGCCCATGTTTGGTACACAGCAACTGGAATACATATCGACTTTCATCCTGTTGAAGTAGCCGTTGCTGACACAGAAGCGGAAGCGATAGCGTTGACCGTGCAGAGAAGTGCTGATCTCTTTGCACGAGGAATAGCTGAACACCCAGATGATTGGCATATGTTGCAACGTATTTGGATCGACGGCGACTTCGTAGATCGTAAGGGTGACAAGTAATGCCGCTTTCAAAGAAGAAGATCGGAATTGTCTGTCCCTATGGATGGGATACACCAGGTGGAGTGCAGAGCCACGTTGGTGATCTTGCTGAATACCTGATTCGTCAAGGTCATCACGTCTCGGTGTTAGCGCCAGCAATCGATGATGAGAAACTTCCCGATTATGTAACGAGCGCCGGAAGGCCAATCTCGATTCCTTACAACGGGGCAGTAGCCCGCATTCTCTTCGGTCCGATTGCGTTTTCGCGGGTTCGTCAATGGATCCAAGCGGGCGATTTCGATGTCCTGCATCTACATGAACCTGCAATCCCATCTATCTCATTGCTTGCGTGTTGGGCCGCAGAAGGGCCGATGGTGGGAACTTTCCATGCGGCAGCCAAGAGACAGAAGGTAAGTTTTGCGGTCGTTCCCTTTCTGGAACCCGTCATTGAAAAATTGACGGCGCGTATCGCAGTCAGCGAGGCAGCGCGCGAAACGTTGAGAGAGCATCTAGAGACCGATGCAATTGTTGTCCCCAATGGAATTTATGCCTCTCGTTATAGCGATGCACATGTTGATCCGAGATGGACGGGAAACACTCTCGGATTCATGGGACGATTTGAAGAGAAACGTAAAGGGCTGGACATATTGATCGCAGCTCTTCCGACAATCATTTCCCAAATTCCTGACTTAAGAATCTTCGTTGCAGGACCTGGAGATTCAAAGGAAGTGCTTAAAGATATTGATCCTTATCTTCGCGATCGCTTCTCCTTCCTCGGTCGTATTTCAGAGAGCGAAAAGGCCGACTTTCTTGCATCCGTTGGTCTCTATATCGCCCCAAATACAGGGGGTGAATCATTTGGAATTATTCTTGCTGAGGCACTTGCTGCAGGCGCATCGGTGATCGCAAGTGATATCCCGGCTTTTGATTCGCTCTTAGGCCACGGAGACTTTGGCACGCTTTTCACTTCCGAGGATCCTGCTGACTTAGCCCGTCAAGTGATTGCACTTTTGCAAGACGAGCCAGGAAGGCGAGCGATAGCTGAACGAGGAAAGATTTTTGCCCAGAATTTTGACTGGGAGGTAGTTGCTGAGAAGATTTACGATGTATATGAAATGGCAATGGTCGGAGGCAATGGCGTGAGTTTGCTCTCTGAAAATCGTGCGTGGAATAGATTTTTAGGTAGACAGCAATGAGTAAATATTTCCCATTAATACTATTCATACTCTTTATCGGCTGGTATCTATCGTATTCTGCAACACGACTGGATAGATTGCACCATCGAGTCGAGACAAGCTGGGCAAATCTCGATGGCCTGCTTCAACGTCGCGCTGCCATTGCTATAGAAATCGCTCGCTCGGATATTTCGGACCCGGCTTCTGCGATGTTACTTACCTTCGCAGCCCACCAGGCAAGAGATGCAAGTTTTCGCGATCGTTCGCAAGCAGAGATGGGTCTTACTGGGGCGCTAGGAATTCTGATTGAATCTGCGGATGACATTTCGGGGCCAATTGAAAAGGATCTAATTCTTGAACTCACAGACCTTACGGCAAAGATAAAGATGGCAATTGCAATGCATGTGGAAGCCGTTTCTCGCACGCATATGGTTCGTAAAAAATGGTTTATTAGAGTATTTCGCTTGGCTGGAAACGCTCCAGAACCTGTTACTTATGAATTTGAAGGCGATGTTCTTTAAGCGCGCCTTTGTGGCAGCTATCGCTGCTACCTCCCTTGCCGTAGTTGCGTTAGCTTTTTATTCGCCGACATCAGAGTTGGTGCAAAACCTTGCATTTATCGAAGAGGAACCCGAACCCACCAACTCCATCAGCGGCTTACCTGGAGGAGATGGACCGGTTCTTGTGGTTAAAATTGATGACACTCGTCCAGCGCATCCTCAGATTGGGTTGGAAGAGGCCGATATTGTCTACATTGAACAAGTTGAAGGCGGGCTTACCCGATTGGCGGCAGTCTTCTCCTCTACAATTCCAGAACGAATTGGACCAGTCCGCTCAGCTCGAATCTCAGATATAGAACTCGTGGCGCAATATGGCTATGTGGGGTTTGCATTCAGCGGGGTACAGAAGAAGATGCGTCCTGTAATCAATGCCGCACCTTTTGCCGATCTTGGCGCTGAAACTCACTCACCACTGATTTACACGACAGATCCAAATCGCATTCAGCCTTATGCGATGGTCTTACGTGCAGACCGATTGATGCAATTTATCCAAGAAAAGGCCATCACTCTAGTTACATCAAAAAATATGGGATGGAACTTCGGTGCAGCACCAGATGGCGGAGTTGCGATTACTTCAGTACATCTTGCATGGCCAGCTAGCTCCTATGATGCGCATTGGTCGCAAGAGGAAGACCGATGGCTGCTCGATCACTCTGGCCAGCCAGATATCGCCGATAGTGGAATCCAGTTGGGGCCTAAGACAGTGGTCATTCAAATGGTCTCAATAACCAATTCAATCTATAAGGATAAAGTTGGGGGAGTAACTCCGCTCTCAAAAACAGTGGGCACCGGTCGCGGTTACATTCTGCGCGACGGCTCCTATTTCAAGGCTCTCTGGTCGCGCCCCAGTGACGCTTCAGGCACAACGTGGACGATGCCGACAGGTCAAGCGATTGATTTTCCAGAAGGGCAGATATGGGTAGCACTGACCGATAAAGAGCCTATCTTCAAGGTAGTTCTGCCAGATGCGCCAAAGTCCACAACAAAGTAGAGTTCGTGCTCTGTCGTAGAGACTTTCTTACAACGCAAGGAGAAACCAATCATGTCTGAAGCAACTGGCACAGCGCGCGTCAAGCGTGGAATGGCAGAGATGCTCAAGGGCGGCGTCATCATGGATGTGGTCAACGCGGAGCAAGCTAAGATTGCAGAAGATGCCGGCGCATGTGCTGTGATGGCGCTGGAACGAGTGCCGGCAGATATTCGTGCCCAAGGTGGAGTCGCACGTATGTCAGATCCTGACATGATTGAGAAGATTCAAGCGGCGGTATCAATTCCAGTAATGGCCAAAGTTCGTATCGGTCATTTCGTCGAAGCTCAGATCATTGAGAGCTTGAATGTGGATTACATCGATGAGTCTGAAGTCTTGACCCCAACTGATTACACCAACCATATTGATAAGTGGAACTTTAAGATTCCCTTCGTCTGTGGCGCAACAAATCTTGGAGAAGCGCTCCGCCGTATCAATGAGGGCGCTGCAATGATCCGCTCTAAAGGCGAAGCAGGAACTGGCGATGTTTCAAATGCAATGACACATATGCGCACAATTGGCGCAGAGATACGACGTCTGACAACGCTTCGCGACGATGAACTCTATGTTGCAGCAAAAGAGCTACAAGCTCCTTATGCTCTCGTAAAAGAAGTTGCTGAAACAGGAAAGCTTCCAGTCGTACTATTTACAGCAGGCGGCATTGCAACTCCAGCGGATGCAGCGCTCATGATGCAGATGGGCGCAGATGGCGTATTCATCGGTTCCGGAATTTTCAAATCAGGAAATCCTGCCCAAAGAGCTGCAGCGTGCGTGAAGGCAACAACCTTCTATCAAGATGCAAAAATTTTGGCAGAAGTTTCCCGCGGCTTAGGCGAGGCGATGGTTGGAATCAATGTTGCAGATATTCCGGCGCCTCATCGTTTGGCAGAACGCGGCTGGTAGTTAGCTGCTCTACCTATGAAAGTCGGCGTACTTGCTCTGCAAGGTGATTTTCGGGAGCATATAAAAGCTACAGAAGATTGTGGTCATAGCGCTACTGAAATTCGTCGCGCTTCTGAGCTTACATCAATTGACGCACTCATTCTCCCGGGTGGTGAATCAACGACGATTGTTCAACTTGCTCAAACATTTAATCTTTATATGCCAATCAAAGAAATTATTGCATCTGGTCTGCCCGTCTATGGATCGTGCGCCGGAATGATTCTCTTGGCCGATCGCATTATCGATGGCATCGCCGACCAGAAGACATTTGGAGGCCTTGATATCACTGTGAGGCGAAATGCCTTTGGGCGCCAGGTCGATTCATTTGAATCTGACATCACCTTCGCAGATTCTCCTTTACATGCAATCTTCATTCGAGCGCCGTGGGTTGAAGATGTTGGCCCCAGCGTTGAAGTCCTGTCGACTGCAGCCGCCCATCCGGTGGCGGTACGACAAGGTTCTCTTCTGGCCACCAGCTTCCACCCCGAATTAACGCATGACTTGGTGGTCCATCGATACTTCTTTGACCAAATGTGCAAAGACTCATAAGAGTAGATATAAAGTAGGGCAGTAGAAAGTAAGGCGAGAAAAGTTTAAAAGAGTTCACATACGCGATTGAGGTGTAGCAATGTCAGGCCATTCCAAATGGGCAACGACTAAGCATAAGAAGGCTGTCATCGACGGCCGTCGTGCAAAGAATTTTGCAAAGTTGATTAAGGCCATTGAAGTGGCATCACGTAATGGCGGCCCTGATGTCGAGGGAAATCCAACGCTCTTTGATGCAATCGCAAAAGCTAAGAAGAATTCGATGCCCGCTGACAATATCGAGCGAGCCGTAAAGCGTGGAGCGGGTCTTGAATCTGGTGGTTCTGATTGGCAGACAATCATGTATGAAGGTTATGGCCCGAGCGGCGTCGCCATCATGATTGAATGTTTATCTGATAATCGCAATCGCGCAGCCTCTGAAGTACGTGTTGCCGTAACGCGCAATGGTGGATCGATGGCTGATCCTGGTTCTGTTTCCTACCTCTTCAACCGCAAGGGCGTAATCATCGTCAATAAGGCGATTGGTGCGACAGAAGATTCCATTTTGGAAGCGGCCCTCGATGCTGGTGTCGAAGAAGTCAACGATCTAGGTGAATCATTTGAAGTAGTCTGTGAAGCAAGTGATCTAGTCGCAGCGCGCACAGCGCTGCAAACTGCAGGCATTGATTATGAATCAGCAGATTCGTCCTTCTTGCCATCAATGCAGATTCCGCTGGATGCCGATGGGGCACAGAAAGTTTTCGAACTTATTGATGCTATTGAAGAGTTAGATGATGTGCAGAATGTCTACTCAAACTTTGATGTATCCGATGAAGTCATGGCGAGCCTTTCTTAAAGAGCGCTCTGAACGTCCTAGGCTTGGAAGTTATGAGCCATCAACAACGCCGCGTTCTGGGAGTCGATCCCGGCCTGACGCGATGCGGCATTGGCGTGGTGGAGGGCGCAATAGGTAAACCGCTCACTCTGGTTGGCGTTGGAGTAATTCTTACAGCGGCGGACTTGCCTCTTGAA
>DJBN01000048.1 GCA_002430075.1 Actinobacteria bacterium UBA5975
TTACGTAATCTCCAGGAAGTCTTAGGGAAATCTTTATCTTCAAAGCGGCGACCTGCTTCAAGTACTGCAACTGAATAACCTTTTTCACGGAGCCGAAGCGCCGCAACCGAACCACCAAAACCTGATCCGATTACGACGACATCGAACTCGTGTTGCATTTAAATAACGATCCCCTCAGCGCTCTCTTCGCGGATATGCCAAGAAGATCCGTATTCCGCAATTAAATCAAGGAAAGGTTGTGCTGGGAACCATTCAGGACCGGCAATTCCAGCTGGTTTCCAGCTTCCATTTGCAATGAGCTCCATTGCAATCAGTGGGTTGATCGCTGTCTGCCAGACGACTGCTTGGTTACCGTAGTTCTTCATCGACCATTCGTTATCTACGACGTTGTAGATATAGACAGCCTTGGGCTTTCCTTGCTTGTCCAGACCTTTAACAAGTGTGCCAGCACATGTTTTACCGTGCATCACATCACCGATTGTTGCAGGATCTGGCAAGAGAGCAGCCAGAAGTTCTCGAGGTGAAACCTCTACGCCCTGCACTGAAACCTTCTCCTTCTTATCCAAACCAAGGGAATGAATAGTTTTGAGAGTTTCAATAAATTGTGCACCAAGTCCATACTTAAATCGAACTTCCTTAGCTTTCACCTTCATAGGAATTAAGACAACCTCTTCATGCTCAACGTTGACACATTCAACTGGTCCAATTCCATCAGGGAAGTCGTATGTCTCGAGTTCACTAAATGGCTCGGTTGTATACCAACCACGACCTTCTTCGAAGATCAGAGGCGGATTAAGACACTCTTCAATCGTCGTCCAGATAGAAAATGATGGAGCAAAGTCGTAGCCATCAACGGTTAGATTGGAACCATCCATTACCGCTAAGTAATCGATGCGAGAGAAGAGTTCATCTTCGGCGTAACGAGCAAAAACATTGCTCATCCCTGGTTCGATACCCATTCCGACAACTGCGTAATTGCCGTTCTGAATCCAGTTCGCTTCGCGAGCAAATTGTTCATCACCTAGTTTTACTCCAGGCTTATTCATCGGATCATCTGGATGCGGCTTAGAAAGCGACATCGCCATATCCATGTAATTAACTTTTTCTTCTTCACAGGCAAGAAAGATTGGCATCACAAAACGCGGATCTACCGCGTTCACCACAATATCGGGAGCTGCTTTACGAATGAGAGCGCGAATATCGTTCACATCAGAGGCATCCACCTCCTCCGCGGAGAATCGTGGGTCATTTACTTTGGTTACAGCTGACTGGGCTCGAGAGAGGCTGCGATCTGCAAGGACCATCGAGGTAATAAATGGTCTACGTGATGCGATATTTGCAATTGCACTGCCAACTCCGCCTGCGCCGATAACGAGCGCTTTCATGGGGGCCTTTCATTCTTTCATTGACGCGACCTGAATTAATCGCGTTAGCCCAAGGTTATCTATAGGGATAACCTTTGCCAAGTTGTTGAAGTTTCGCAGGTCCCCGTAGCTCAGTGGATAGAGCAACCGCCTCCTAAGCGGTAGGTCGCAGGTTCAACTCCCGCCGGGGACACTATTACACAGCAGCGCTTCTTTATTATTTAAGAGAAAATTACAGTTCTCTGGCCAACGATAAAAATGCGATCTTCTGCATAAAGCTTTACTGCGCGAGCTAAGACTCTTCGCTCGATATCGCGGCCAAGGGCAATCATCTCTTCGGGGGTTGCTGCATGAGTTACATGTGCAACATCTTGTTCGATGATCGGACCTTCATCTAAATCTGCCGTAACAAAGTGGGCTGTTGCTCCGATTACTTTGACGCCGCGATCGTGGGCCTGGTGGTAAGGCTTAGCACCTTTAAATCCCGGAAGGAATGAATGGTGGATATTGATAATTTTTCCTGGCATTGCCTTGCAGAATTGCGTTGAGAGAATCTGCATATAGCGAGCTAAAACTACGAAATCAATTTCAAGTTCGGCAATTTTTTCAAGAATGACAGCCTCTTGCTCAGCTTTATTAGCCGCAGTAACAGGAAGGTACATAAATGGGATTCCATGAGATTCAACGAGGGACTTAAGATCTTCGCGGTTTGAAATCACAAGTGGAATTTCGATAGGTAGCTCGGCGAGTTCAAGTAAATACATCAGATCACGAAGACAGTGGCTCTCTTTGGTTACCAAGATAAGTGCGCGTGGTTTTTCAGCGGTTGGACGGATATGAAGCTGGGGGGAGAATTTACCTAGTCCATCGCTCAAGCTTGAGCGCGCCGCCTCTAAGCCTTGTGATGTCTCAAAACGTGTGCGCATTACAAAGATATTTGTTGTGTGATCGGTGAACTGTTGATTCTCGATGATATTTCCGCCACAGCCCAGAACAGCGGTGGTCATCGCATGAACGATGCCTGGTTGATCGGTGCATTGCAGGGAAGCGATGAGATCCATTCCCCAAGGTTAAGGGAAAGTGGGAGGTAAGGGTAATTAGTGCTTAAGTGTAAAGCGCTGCATCCATTGGGGCGCCCACCAGTTGCGTTCTCCAAATAGTCGCATCAATGCGGGAACCAGAAGTGCGCGAACAATGGTTGCATCAAGAATCACGGCAAGGGCTACGCCAAAACCCATTGATTTAATTGATGTAACACCGCTGGTAATAAATGCGCCGAAAACCACCGCAAGTAAGACTGCGGCAGCAGTAATGATTCGAGCAGAGCGTTGAAGTCCGGTTGCAACTGCTTCAATATTGGATTTACCAGCCAAATGCTCTTCGCGAATACGTGAGAGTAAGAAGAGTTCGTAGTCCATAGATAAACCGAAGACAACGACGGCAATTAAGATAACGATAGATGTATCGAGGGTTCCGGTCACCGTGAAAGAACCAACCAACCATTGCAAATGGCCATCGATAAATACCCAGGTTAAGACGCCCATTGTTGCTGCAAGCGATAGCACGTTGAGCAACACTGCCTTGATCGGAAGAATGATGGAACCGGTGAATATGAAGATCAGTATGAGGACGCTGATTGTGATCCAGCCAAGTGCCCAAGGAAGAGTTTGAGAAATACCATCTTGTGAATCGGTGTAATCAGCAGCAACGCCGCCAACTAAAGTGCCTTGCGGAGCTTTGATGTCGCGGATGTCATGAATCAACTTCTGTGATTCTGGAGTACGAGGCAACATTGCTTGATAGGCAACAAGTCGGACATCGGTACCGATAACTTGAGGAGGTACAGTTCCCACGATTCCAGGAGTTGTCGCAACTTTGGTCGCATAGGTATTGATTTCGTCTAAACGATTAGAGCCATCAAAGATAATAATTTCAATAGGTGTGCCTGTTTGCCCAGGGAATCGCTCTGCTTGAAGAGCCGTTGAAATGGCTGCCTTATTGCTTGCTGGCAACATACGAGAATCACCTTGGGCAAATTTAATATTTTGCACAGGGGCGGCAAGGATTCCTAAAATAATAAGTGCGAGAATAACTACTGCAGTTGGGCGCTTCATCACCATGCGCGCAGTCTGTGCCCAACGTCCATCTTCTTTCGGTGTAATTGCTGATTTTCTCACAACACCTTTATCGATACGCGTTCCAACGAGCGCCAGGATAGGTGGCAGACCAAAGATTGCACCGACCACAGCTAGCGCCACAACTGAAACGCCTGCGTAACCAAATGATTTGAGGAATGGAAGCGGGAAGAAAGTCAGCGAAACCATAGTTACTAAGACAGTTAACCCTGAATAAAAAACAGTTTTTCCTGCAGTGGCCATCGTGGTGACGACCGATTCTTCAACGCTACGTCCGTGATGGAGCTCTTCACGGAAGCGGTTGACCATCAACAACGCATAATCAATGCCAAGACCTAAACCCATACCAGTTGTCAGATTAAGTGCGTAGACGCTGACCTCGGTCATTAGTGAGATAAGAAAGAGAATAAAGAAGGCACCTAAAATTGCGGCGACACCAACGATGAGCGGCATAGCAGAGGCGGCTAGGGCTCCAAAGACAAAAGCCAAGAGGATAAAGGTTAAAGGTATTGAAACCAGTTCTGAAATCTTGAGATCTTGCGCAATCTTCTCAGTGATCGCGTTTCCTACAACTCCAACACCACCTGCATAGAGGGTCAGGCCATTAACCGGGCCGTCGTACTTCTTTTGAAAGAGTGAGCCCAGCTTCTGGCTTTCAGGAGTGAATGCTTCACCTTTACCGTAGATAAGTATGTATGCAGCTTTCCCATCAGTTGACTTAAGAGTTGGTTCACCACCTGAACTCCAATAGGAAAGAACCCTAGTCACGCCAGCTTCTGTCGCCATTGTCGCTTCAAGTACGCGAGCTTTCTCTCTAACACCAGGATCGGTGACAGCAAGGCTTCCAGAATCAACAACTACTACTACTGCAGGATCTTCAACTTTAAGATCATCTTTGAGATATTCATAAACCTTGTATGAATCACTATTGGGGTTGGAATAACCACCAGAATCAAGTCTGCTAAAAATAAGTGAGCCGATTACGCCTGAAAGAAGAATTCCGATGATAAAAAGAGCGACTGCACTCTTTCGATAGCGGACTAATACATGGCCCAAACGTTCAAACATAGGCATAATTATGTAGGATTGGGTTATCAAGAGTTAAATCGAAAAGGGGAAGAATTGCTATGAGTAGTGTGTTTCCCGCAATAACCGATGATGAACGTGATCCACAGGAAGATGCGAAGGAAGATAGCCGTCGCGAGGAAGAGATTAAGGGTGATAAACCACCCCACCACGAGTAGTTTTACTCAGCAGCGGTTGCAGGTTTTGCAACTGAATCGGTCTTGTAAAAACCAGGTCCTTTAAAGACAACTCCAACAGTTGAATAGACCTTACGAACTTCGCTCTTGCATAGAGGACATTGCGTCAATGGAGATTCCGAAAAACTCTGAAAAGCCTCAAAAGCGTGGTCGCACGCTGTGCATGCGTATTGATATGTGGGCAATGTGAGACCTTTCTCTTAGAGTTTATCTACCCCTAAGTCTAAAGAAGTGAGACGATAGGCGCGAATCCACATAGATTCTGAGCGCAAAGGAGTATCTCTGAATGAAGCGAATCACCGCAGCTGCAATGGTTCTAGGCATTTTCTTCTTCACATCTCATACCGCTTTCGCAAATTCACTGGTCGCTACATCCCCAATCGCAGGAGCCACGCTACAAAGCGCTCCAAGTGCGGTCACCATCACCACTGAAATCCCACTAATGGATATTGGTAATGAAGTGACAGTGACAGATCCAAAAGGAGCACGCGTTGATGATGGTGCGCTGACCATCGATGGCATCAATGCCGTCATCGGGCTTAGGCAATTGGTTAAGACTGGAATATATTCTGTTAACTATTCTCTCTTCGCAGAAAATGATCTTCCTCTAATCGGAAAGTTCACATTTAATTTTGCTGAACCAACTGTTGTTGCAACAGTTGTACCAAAACCAACTCCGACCCCAACTCCATCAGGAGATAATCTCGGAACAACTGTTTTTGTTCTCGGTCTATTGGCAGCAGCTCTCATCGTCACCGTGGCGCTTTCGCTTTATGCTCGAAAGCTTTACCGCGAACGATGAGTCTTAGGGCAGGAACTTTAGGTGCAGCAGATCCACTAGTGAGTGCGCTCGGAACGCTCACCAAGTCCCTATCGCTCTTTGCAGCCTTTACCCTGGTCGGGATACTTCTCGCGCTCTCTTTTCTACTTATTGAAAAAGAGGGCAAACTTCAAGATAACGCACTTCGCCTTCGCCAAGGTGGGCTAATTCTGGCAGGCATCTGGTTTGTCACGAGTGCGTTTCAGATTGTTTTAACTGTTGCCAATATTTTGGGAACTTCCCTTGGTTCTGCCTTTGATTCGACGACACTTTCCTCATTCATCACTCAGATAGATCTTGGTAAATATCTTGCCTTCCAGACTCTACTAGCTGGCATAGTTCTGATTTCAATCAACTTCGTTCGGACAGTTATAACTAGCCTTACCCTTCTTGTCATCTCCTTATTGGCGCTCATAACACCTGTCTTTCAGAGCCATACGGCATCAGGTGGTTCACACTCACTGGCAATTGGTTCCCTTGTAATTCACGTTGTCGCGCTATCCCTCTGGGTTGGCGGGCTCTTTGCCATTGTGGCACTTGACGATTCTGATCGCCGAATTGCACTTCCTCGCTTTAGCCAGCTTGCTCTATGGTCTGCAATCGCTGTAGTCGTTAGCGGAGCAGCTAACGCGTGGGCTCGTTTGAATTTTGCCTCTGCGTGGTCATCTTCTTATGCCCGAATTGTTATTGCAAAAATTATTTTAACTTTAGTCTTACTTGCAATTGGATACCGCAACCGTAAATCGTTGCAAACAGGAGATAAGACTGGATGGAGCCTTCTATCTAGAGTAATTTTTGTCGAAGCCGCAATTATGGGTCTTGTCGTTGTACTAGGAAGTTGGCTATCTGGAACGCAGCCACCATCTGGTGAAGAAGCACCCTTTAACGCAGCGCTTTCAATTGTAGGTATTGCAACTCCTGAAGCTCCAAATTTCACGCGCCTACTTACTTTGTATGATCCTGATGCGCTCATTATCGGAATGCTCATCACTCTTGTTGCGCTCTACATCAAAGGCGTTTCAATACTGAAGCGCCGCGGCGATTCATGGCCGATTGGAAGAACGATTGCTTTTGCTTTAGGAATTGCCGTAGTTGATTTTGCAACCAGTGGCGGGCTAGGTGTCTATGCGCTCTTTTCCTTTGAATATCACATGATTGCTCACATGGTTCTTGGGATGTTGGCGCCAATCGGATTGGTATTAGGTGCGCCAATCACACTTGCTTTGCGCACACTTCCGCAAGGTCGTAATGCAGATGAGAGAGGCGTTAGAGGAACCCTGATTGCGCTACTGCACTCACGCTATGCAATTATTCTGACAAACCCATTAACTGCACTTGCAATCTTTGATGGCTCACTCTTTGTTCTCTATTTCACTGATCTATTCGGAAATCTGATGCAGTCACACGCGGGCCATCTCTTTATGAATATCCACTTCATGCTGGCCGGATTCCTCTTCTTCAACGTAATTATTGGCATTGATCCAAATCCACGAAAAATCCCACATTTAATTCGAATCGTCATCCTCTTTGCGGCAATGAGCATCCACGCATTCTTTGCCGTTGCGCTGATGGCAACAACAACGTTGATAGATAAGGGATATTACGGATCTCTCAACACTCCGTGGCTCGGTGATCTCTTAACCGATCAACATGCAGCCGGAGCTATTGCTTGGGGAATGGGCGAGGCTCCAATCGTCTTAGCCCTCATAGCAACATTTATTCAATGGATGCGAGATGATTCGCGCGAGAATAAAAGAATTGATCGTAATGAAGCTCGCCTAGCCGCCATGGGAAAACCCGATGAATTAGCGCAATACAACCAATATTTAAACCAATTAAAGAGTCGCGATGAAAGAGAAGGAAATAAATGAGCTTGGAGAATGTATTTACGCTTCCCGGTGAGTATAAAGATCTGCAAGATAGCTTGCGGGCGTTATCAGAGAAAGAGATTGCACCCTTTGCTCACGCCGTTGATGAAGATCATCGATATCCGCAAGAAGCCCATAACGCTTTAGTTAGAGCCGGTCTTTTTGCAGCGCATGTGCCAACTGAATTTGGCGGCGATGGCGCCGATGCGCTTGCCACCTGCATCATCATCGAAGAAGTTGCGCGAGTATGTGGCTCTTCATCACTAATACCTGCTGTTAATAAATTGGGCTCGCTACCCTTAATTCTTAGTGGGACTCCCGAACAGAAAGAGCGCTGGTTGCGTCCATTAGCGAAGGGCAAAGGATTCTCGTACTGCCTCTCTGAATCAGAGGCTGGCTCAGATGCATCAGCGCTTAAAACTAAAGCAGGGCGCAAAGGTGATAACTGGGTAATTAACGGAAGCAAAAAATGGATTTCTAACGCCGGCGAATCTGAATTCTATACAGTCATTGCTCAGACAGATGCATCCCTTGGCTCAAAAGGAATTACAGCATTTGTTCTGGAAAAGTCAGATCCCGGAATATCTTTTGGATCTCCTGAAAAAAAGATGGGCTTTCGAGGTTCACCAACCCGCGAAGTTTATTTTGATAACGTCACAGTTGGCGATGATCGCCGCATCAGCGAAATCGGAAAAGGCTTTGCTCTTGCAATGGATACTCTCGATCACACACGCATTACGATCGCCGCACAAGCTTTAGGGATCGCACAAGGCGCGCTCGATATAGCTAAGAGGTACGCCCATGAGCGTAAACAATTTGGCAAGGAAATCTTTGATTTCCAAGGTGTGCAATTTATGTTGGCAGATATGGCCATAGCGGTTGAAACTGCGCGTCAGATTACTTATGCAGCTGCTGCAAAGAGTGAACGAGGAGACAAGGATCTTAAATTCTTCTCCGCAGCCAGCAAGACTTATGCATCAGATGTTGCAATGAAGGTAACAACAGATGCCGTTCAAATTCTTGGTGGATATGGATATGTCTCTGATTATCCAGTCGAGCGCATGATGCGAGATGCAAAGCTCACACAAATCTACGAGGGCACAAATCAGATTCAGCGAATTGTTATCGCTCGCAATCTTCCTTAGCTTTTATTAAATCGAAGAATTAAGTCAGGAGTTGCTGCAGCATCGAGCGGCTGATCCCACTCTTCTGTGGGTAGATCTTCACTAGAAATTTCATCGGGGTGAATAAGCCCGATACTCCATGCTTGAAGTTGGGGGAGTGCACGATCGTAAAATCCCCCGCCTTGGCCAAGTCGATAGCCACGGCGATCAATACGTAGCGCTGGAACAATCACAATTTCTATGCCAGCAAGATCTGTAATTGCAGGCCCAATAGGTTCGAGAATCCTTTTGGATATCTTGAGATTTTCTTGGGCACCGTTCCACTCGACCCATTCGAGAGATAGCCCACTTATTCTCGGGAGTAGAAGTTTTTTTCCTGCAGCCAAAAGAGCGGCGCTGAGTTCTGTGGTCCTTGGTTCATCTTCATATGACATATAACTTGCAACAACAGAAGCTTCTGAAATTTCCGGGGAGCTTGCAAGGAATTCAAAGCTATGGTCGATAAAACGTTCATGGCGTTCATGGCGATAGCGAGTACGAAGTGATGACTTTTCGTCTCTGATACCCATCTAAATCCCCTAGTACTAAGTCTTATCCAAGTAAGGTTAGTGATTATGTCAGAACGTTCACGTGTAGATGAAGTGCTTACCTCTCTTCTTGATCTATGTCGTCCCCTAGAACCATTTGATATGCCTCTTCTTGATGCACATGATGCAACCCTTGCTGAAGATATCTATGTTGGTGAACGACTCGTCATGAAAGCCGGAAGTAGAATTCGTTCAACTCAGATTGGTCTTGCAGCATCCATTGGCCTTGATCATCTGCCAACTCGGCCACATCCGCGAGTTGTTGTCATTTCTGCTGGCCCAGGGCTTGTCGAACCGGGCAACGCTCTTACAGGTGATCGAGAGTATGAAACTAATTCATGGCTACTGACTACTGCAGTTCGTGAAGTCGGAGCGGTTGCATATCGCGTGCACTCGATTCCGGATGATGAATCACAATTGCAGAGCGTTATCGAAGATCAGCTTGTGCGAGCAGATCTGATCATTATTAGCGGAGAACGTCATGATGATTCATTTGATTTGATTACACGAACGCTTTCAAAGATGGGTGAAATCGATACTGTTGAAATCGCCATCGAATCCAGCGGTCGACATAATTATGGGACCATCGGCCCTGATAAGACCCCGGTTGTCACACTTCCAGGAGATCCCATCGCCGCATACATCTCCTTTGAACTTCTTGTCCGTCCGATGATTCGCACCATGCTTGGCACAGCGACAATTCACCGCCCATCTGTAAAGGCAAAGCTTGAGAAGCCGCTCAAATCATCAGGCGGATATCGCTCCTACGTTCGCGCAGTTCTTAGCGAAGATGGAAAAACGGTTGCACCTCTTGCTTCCCAAGATGAACAAGCCTCTCTCTCAGATGGCAATTCATTCATTGCCGTCCCTGAAGGCGAGACCAGTCTTTCGGCTGGCGCAGTTGTCACTGTTGTAGTTCTCGAGCGTCGATATATCTAGCGGCCATGTCTGCATCTGCCTGGCCAGTTGACTTACATGGTGATGAGATCACCTTGCAGCCGGCACGCATGCGCGATCGAGCCAAGTGGAATCAGGTTCGTGCCGAGAACAAGGAGTGGCTATCACCATGGGAGGCCACTCTTCCTCGAACTCCTGAAGGTTCTCCCGCGAGCGAGTACCTGACTCAGCCCCCATCCTTCTTTGAAATGGTTCGCGCCCTTAATCGCGAGGCGCGAGCGGGGCGGTCGTATTCTTTTCTTATTTGGAGCGGTGTAAATCTTGTTGGGCAAATAACTATGGGTGGAGTTATCTACGGAGCGCTGCGGGGTGCACATATTGGCTATTGGATCGACCGTAATTTTGCCAACCGTGGGTATACGACTCAAGCCGTCAGATTGGTATCTGGCTTTGGTTTTTCACAACTCGGGTTACATCGGATTGAGATAAATGTCAGACCAGAGAATGAAGCATCATGCAAGGTTGCGCAGAAAGCTGGCTTTATTCTAGAAAGTGAAAGAAAGGCTTTTCTACATATCGACGGGGCATGGAGAGACCATCTCTGCTTTGTTAAGAACAATGAATTAGTCCAGTAAACCCCCCTTGAAATCCACAGAGAAATAGCGTCACCCCTCTAACCTTTACCTACCATGGCTTCTGGAATTATCTATCTAGCGATTATTGGCATGTGGGTTGCCTATTTTCTGCCTCGCTGGGTTCATAACAAGAATGAATTCTCCGGAAAGAGCATCGAACGATATAAAAGCGCACTTCGAGTAGTTGCAAGCACAACACCGGGTGCACAAATTGGCAGCGGAGTTATCTACACAGATGTCGATCGCGCAGGAAGAGTTGCACAACAACTGATGCGACGCAGAATTATCTTCACATTAATAACAACAACCCTAATACTTACGATGGTAGGTGCAATTATGCAAACGCTTTCATATCTAGCAATCGCGATTCCAGTCACTGGACTCATCATCTACATCGCGTATGTGCGCCGCCAAGAAAATAGCGAACGCATTCAACGTCGCCGTGTAGATCAACTTCATAAAACTACTGAAGGTGTGTCACACACAAATCTTTCAGATGTTCTTACAACAAAAACTACTCATGAAGTTAAAGTTACTCAAGATCATTGGGTTCCACTTTCAGAGCGCGAATTAAGAGGAGTCACACTCCTTCCAAAAGGAACTGCGCAATCTCGTTCAGAGTGGCAGCCAAATCAGATCCCAGCACCCACGTATGTCACAGCGCCTAAAGCTGTTCAAGGTCGACGCGTTATCGATCTGACTGAACCAGGTAGGTGGAGTGAAGAGCAAGAACGTCTCGAGCGCGAGGCACTCGCCGCCGCCGCTCCATCTCGCGACCAGATATTTGACCAACAGTTGGCTGATGAAGCAGTCGAGCGCCTACGGGAAGTTCGCGCGGCTAACGAATAGAGAAGAAAGTACTTCTATTAAATCCAGCTCGGAAACCACATTCGGGCGTGCCATGCCTGGTAGGTAATCACATCGCCAAGAAAGATTGGCAAGAAGTATAAAAAGTTAAGAAATAGCACGATGAAAATCGTTGCAACGGCAATCTGGCCAGCCCCCGCATAGGTATTCATAATTGAACGCGCAGAGTAAACAAGAGCAAGTATCAAAAATGGCTCAAAGGCGATTGCATAAAAAGTAAAGACTGTGCGCTGTTGGAAGAAGAACCACGGTAGGTAGCCTGCAGCGATTCCAGTAACAATGATGGTCAAAGCAGGATCTAAGCGTCGTAATACCAGGCTGCGAATCCACAATCCGATGACAACAGCAATCGCAACTGTGCCGAGCCACCAGAGAAGTGGAGTACCGAGCGCAAGTATCTCTTGTGAACAACTTGAAGCACCGCAACCCTTAGGTGTTTGGTAATAGAACGAGGTTGGACGCCCCATGGCTAACCAGCTCCATGGGTTTGCTTGGTAGCTATGTTGGGCGGTTAACCCTGTATGAAAATCCAAGATTTGCTGGTGATAGTAGATGAATGAAGTAAAAATATTGGATGAGTAATTGCGATCCCATCCGCGGTTACTTGTCAACCAGCCCGTCCATGTCGAGAGATAAAGCAAGACCGGTGTTATACCGAATTGAGCAATACGAGTAAGAGTTGGCTTAATTAAATCTCGACCGCTGTGATGAGTAAATGCGCGATAGAGGCCGATTAAACCAAAGGCAATCAGAAAATAGAGCGCACTCCATTTTGTACCCATCGCAAAGCCAAGTGCGATACCCGTCCACCAATAACGTTTGGTGATAAAAAAGTATGTAGCAATCAAAATAAAGAAGACGAGAAAGTTATCAAGGAGAGCGGTACGTGAATGCACAAGCGCTAAGCCATCTATTGCCATCAAAGCGCTAGCAAGTGCTGTAAGCGCAGTACTTCTAAATAGCTTATGAGCAATGAGTGCGATTAGAAGAATCATTAGGGAGCCAATAAAGGCAGTTGAGATGCGCCACCCAAAGCTAGTGTCACCAAAGAGTTGGATGCCGGCTCCAATAAGCCACTTACCAACGGGAGGATGCACGATAAATTCTGGCTTTGATCCAGCTACCTCAACGCCATATTTCAAGAGATCGCGAGCACCGTCAACGTAGTAGACCTCATCGAAGATAAATTCCTTGATTGAGCCGAGATTGATGACTCGAAGGATGAGAGATAAGAGGGCGATGAGTATCGGAGCGATACCTGCTGTCATGAGTACAGAATATGGGAGTATTCGCATATGGCCCTAGTTCTTGCAGCGACTCCACTTGGAAATCCGCTTGATGCAAGCCAGCGACTCAAGGATGCAATCGCCTCAGCTGACATTATTGCAGCAGAAGATTCGCGCAGATTTCACCGGTTAGCCTCTGATCTTGGAGTCACATTTACAGGGCGGATCATCTCCTTCTTCGAAGGTAATGAGACCGACCGTACTCAAGAGATATTGTCCTTATTGCGCGAAGGCCGTCAGGTCTTAGTAGTTACTGATGCTGGAATGCCAACAATTAGCGATCCAGGATTTCGCTTAATGCGAGATGCAATAGCAGAAAACCTTCCTACAGTTGTGATTCCAGGGCCTAGCGCGCCCACTATGGCAATTGCGTTATCAGGCCTTCCGACTGATCGCTTTACCTTTGAAGGGTTTGCTCCACGTGCGCAAGGCGCTCGCAATACTTTCTACGAGACTCTGCGCTTTGAAGAACGCACGATGGTGGTTTTTGAAGCCCCGCATCGACTACTGGAATCACTCACAGATGCTTCAGTAATTCTTGGCATGAATAGAAAAGCAGCAATCTGCCGCGAAATGACCAAGACATATGAAGAGACAATTCGAGGCACATTGGCAGAACTTATTGATTGGGCCAATAACCATGAAGTGTTGGGTGAAATTACATTGGTGATTGCAGGCGTTGAAGCCGGATCACAGAGCAAGACTGCAGAGGATGCGGTTGCGCGGGTACGCGAGTATGAAGCAGCCGGAATGGACCGAAAAGGCGCGATCGCCACAGTGGCAGAGGAGTTCGAGCTACCAAAGAAGATTGTTTATGCAGCGGTAGTCGATGCGAATAAGATGAGCAGATGAAGTCTTTCTACTTGACTACGCCTATCTACTATGTAAATGATGCGCCCCATATCGGCCATGCATATACAACAGTTGCTGGCGATGTTCTGACTCGCTGGCACCGCCAACGAGGAGAATCGGTCTGGTTCCTAACTGGCACCGACGAGCATGGCCAGAAGGTAATGCGTACTGCCGAACAAAATGGCGTTGCACCGCAAGCGTGGGTCGATAAGTTAGTACAAGAAGCGTGGAAACCCAATTGGAAAGCTCTCAATATCGCTAACGATGACTTTATTCGCACAACGGAGCCGCGCCATACAGAGCGCGTACAGAAGTTTCTGCAATCACTCAAAGACTCAGGCCATATTTACGCTGGAAAATATGAAGGTCCATATTGCGTTGGGTGCGAAGAATTTAAATTACCTGGCGATTTAATTGATGCAGATGGAGAAAAACTCTGTCCGATTCACAGCAAGCCCATTGAACTTGTCAATGAAAATAACTGGTTCTTTAAGCTCTCTGAATTTACGCAACCACTACTTGATCATTACAAGAAGAATCCAGAGGCATGCCAGCCTGAAAGCGCTCGCAACGAAGTCATCTCATTCCTGGAGGGTGGAGTTTCAGATTTATCAATTTCACGATCTACATTTGATTGGGGTATTCCGGTTCCGTGGGATACCGACCAAGTTGTCTACGTCTGGTTTGACGCACTTCTTAATTATGCAACTGCTGTAGGACTTACAGATGCAGCAGATTCAGAAGGCGGAAAGAAGTTTGCGGCAACATGGCCTGCAGATGTTCATCTCGTTGGAAAAGATATTTTGCGCTTCCATGCTGTTATTTGGCCAGCAATGTTAATGGCAGCTGGCATCGAAATCCCTAAGAAAGTATTTGCGCATGGATGGTTACTTGTTGGTGGCGAGAAGATGAGTAAGTCTAAGCTGACCGGAATTGCGCCATCAGATATCACTGACCACTTTGGAGTAGATGCCTTTAGATATTACTTCTTACGCGCTATTCCATTTGGAAGCGATGGCTCGTTCTCTTGGGAAGATATGAGCGCGCGATATACATCAGAGCTTGCAAATGACTTTGGAAACCTAGCATCCAGGCTTGCTGCGATGATTGAAAAGTACTGTGGCGGCAAGGTTCCAGCAGTTGCTCACGATGCAGGGTTATCAGAGGCGCTGAAGGTGACAGTTGAAAAGTGTGACTCAGCAATGGTCGCACTGGACTTTCAAGGTGGCATCAACGCTGCGATGGATTACTGCAAGAAAGTCAATGGCTATGTAACCGAGAAAGAGCCATGGATTTTGGCTAAAGATCCTGCCAATCAAGCAGCTCTTGAAGAAATTTTATATAACACTGCAGAATCTTTACGGGCGCTAGCAGTTTTATTGCATCCAGTAATGCCAGCCACAACTGAAATTTTATGGGAATCACTGGGAGCCAACGTCACCCTTGGCGCTATCGGTGCGCAAAAGATTTCAAAGGTTGCAACGTGGGGTCAATTGCCACAAGGTGCCACCGTGACAAAGACGCCAGTCTTATTTCCACGGTTAGAAGTTAAAGAGTAATTTTCTATGGCCGATCGCCACAATCGCGATATTGATCGCGAATTAGCACCACTACCTGAACCGCTTCCCGTTCCAACGGTAGATGCGCATGCACACATTGAAATTGTTACCAATGATTCACCTGATTCAGATGCAGTTCGACAAGTTCTAGATGATGCAAAGTCGGTCAATGTCGATCGAATCGTGCAGGTTGGATATTCAGCAGAACAGTCACAGTGGTGTGTGGATATGGCTAACGCATTTCCAGGTAGGGTGCTTGCAGCTGTAGCGCTGCATCCCAACGAGGCTCCTACCGTTAGAGATTTAGGCGCTGATTTGGCAACTATCGAACGACTTGCGCAAGAGCCACGTGTTCGCGCAATTGGAGAAACAGGTCTTGATTATTTTAGAACGCCACCTGAGCTACAAAAACGTCAGCAAGAATCATTTAAGTGGCATATTGATTTGGCCAAACGAACCAAGAAAGCGCTCGTCATTCATGATCGCGATTCTCATGACGATGTCCTATCAATCCTCCTTGAAGTTGGAGCTCCCGAAAAGACTGTCTTTCACTGCTTCTCAGGGGATGTAGAAATGGCTAAAACCTGTATTGAACGCGGATATATCTTGTCATTTGCAGGCACCATGACATTTAAGAATGCACCTGCGCTGCGCGATGCGGTCAAACTCGTTCCGCATGATCAATTATTAGTCGAAACGGATTCTCCATTCTTAGCCCCTGCGCCACATAGGGGCGCACTTAATACACCGGCACAGATTGCAAATATTGTCCGCGCGATGGCAATCGAGCGCGATGAAGATATAGCCGAGCTTGCAACAGCGCTATCTGTCAATGCAGAGCGAATCTTTGGATCTTTTGTATGAGCCTTCTTGGCGCGGCCGAGATTCGCGAGTTAGCTGCAGCACTTGATCTCAAACCTTCAAAATCTTTAGGACAGAACTTTGTCCACGATGCTAATGTCTGTCGAAAAATAGTTCGAACTGCTGGAGTTACCTCAAATGATATTGCACTTGAAATTGGACCGGGTCTTGGTTCACTGACGTTAGCAATGCTTGAACAGGCACAATCAGTTATCGCTGTGGAAATAGATAGACGCTTAGCAACCCAATTACCTATAACTGTTGCAACCCATTCAGAACGGGCAGAGCTTTTGACGGTGCTTAACCAGGATGCACTCACCTTGCAATCACTTCCGGTAGCCCCAACAGTTCTGGTAGCAAATCTTCCCTATAACGTCTCAGTACCAGTCTTTCTTCACCTGCTTGAAATTCTTCCCTCCCTTCGAAGTGGAATCGTGATGGTGCAAGCAGAGGTCGCAGACAGGCTTGCTGCAAAGCCCAATACAAAGGAGTATGGAATTCCAACCGTGAAAGCTGCATGGTGGGCTGATGTCACAGGAGCCGGCTCTGTTTCTCGCAATATCTTCTGGCCACAACCTAATGTTGATTCTAAATTAGTTGCTTTTACGCGACGTGCAACACCGGGAGATGAAGAGTTACGTAAAAAAGTATTTACAATCATTGATTTAGCATTTGCTCAACGTCGCAAGATGCTCCGTTCAGCTTTGTCATCACTCTATGGAAGTTCTGCAGCAGCGCAAGCACATTTAAACGCTGCCGGAATTGATCCAACCCTTCGTGGGGAAGCTCTGGATATCGCCTCCTTCTGCGCAATTGCTAAAGAAGGGTAGGGTTTTAACGTGGCTCATAATTCAGTAACGGTACGAGTACCTGCAAAGGTAAATCTGCAACTCTCAGTCGGACCGCGTGAATCAGACGGCTACCACAATTTAGTTTCAGTCTTTCAAGCCATTTCGATTTTCGATGATGTCACCGTAACTAAATCTAATCCTGGTAGCGGTGTGACGATTTCAGTAACAGGCGAACATACCCATGGAGTGCCTGAGGATCACTCAAATCTCGCGGTCCGCGCGGCTCAACTGATGGGGAGCAAATATGATTTCGATGCAGATGTACATATTGAGATTAAGAAATCTATCCCTGTAGCAGGCGGAATGGCTGGCGGTAGCGCTGATGCGGCAGGAACACTTGTGGCAATGGATGCTCTCTATAAACTTGAGATGTCTCGTGAAGAGCTACATTTATTGGGTTCAGAGCTAGGAAGCGATGTACCGTTTATTATTTCAGGGGGAACTGCAATTGGCCAAGGACACGGTGATCAACTGACTCCTGCGCTATCGCGCGGCACCTATCACTGGGTATTAGCGCTTTCGAGCGTAGGTTTATCAACTCCAGCCGTTTACACAGAGTGTGATCGCATGCGCGCAGAACTCGATATTGCACCACCGAACGTCTCAGATTTATTGATGCAATCACTTCTTGCAGCGGATGCCGAATCAGTGGGCCGAGCTCTCACTAATGATTTACAGAACGCAGCATGTTCTCTTCGCCCAGCTTTAAGTTTAGTGTTAGAAGTTGGTCACGATTATGGTGCTCTGGGCGCAATTGTTTCTGGCTCTGGCCCAACGGTTGCCTTCTTGGTTGCCGATGAAGATGCAGGCCTTGATTTAGCTGTTGCCTTAACGGCTAGCGGAGTTGTTGGAAGTGTCGCACGAGCTCATGGCCCAGTTGCTGGCGCAAAGATTATTTAATCGCCATCAAGTTCTGTAACGAGTTTGCTGAGTAATTCGGCAACAACGTCACGGTCTTTTACTGAAAGAGTTCGTAATAGTTCACGCTCATTCTCAAGAAGACTCTCAAGAGCTGCATCAACTGCGCGCATTCCAGATTTTGTCAGTGTGACGAGAGACCCACGACCATCGGCTGGATCTTGCTCGCGAGTAATCAGTTGTAGCTCTTCAAGTCGATCAAGTCGGTTTGTCATTGTTCCGCTCGTCACCATCGTCTCTTGCATTAATAGCCCAGGAGAAAGTTGATGGGGTGCACCTGCGCGGCGAAGGGCTGCCAAAACATCGAAGCCCCAATTTTCAAGTTCTCCGAAGGCATCGCGCCTTGCGATATCAAGATGGCGTGCAATCCGAGTAATCCGGCTCAAGACCGAGAAGGGTGAGAGGTCTAGATCGGGCCTTTCACGCTTCCACGCAGCGATAAGGCGGTCTACTTCATCCCGCGCGTGTGAAGCTGAATTGGCATCCATAAGAGATGAGTTTAGTGGTCGCGAGCACTACCGAATATAAGGGAGAATACAGGTTCCGCCATTGTGTAGTGGCTAGCACATGGGCCTTTGAAGCCCAGGGTCCAGGATCGATACCTGGTGGCGGAGCAAGGTATTGCTCAGCCAATTGAAGTGGCGCAGCCACTGATTCAATCTCAGGTTGAGGAAGTAGACTCCACCTATGAGCCTTGAAACCGTAGTGATTCTCGCTGCTGGTGAAGGTACTCGTATGAAGTCGGCAACACCCAAGGTTCTCCATACAATTTCAGGTCGCTCACTTGTCGGCCATGTATTACATGCAGTCAGCTCTTTATCACCCAAGCAGGTACGAGTTATTGTCGGAGCAGGTCGCGAAGAAGTTGAAGCTCATATATCTGAGATCGCACCAACTGCCGTTACTGTCTTTCAAGAAAAGCGCGGCGGAACAGGTCATGCAACCCAGCTGGCACTTGATGGCTTGAAACCAACAGGCACGCTCTTAGTTCTTGCAGGGGATACACCAATGCTTACCAGTGAAGCGCTTTCACAACTTCTTAAACACCACCATGAAGGTGGCTTTACCGCATCAGTTCTGACTGCCGAACATCCAGATCCCACAGGGTATGGCCGCATCATTCGTGCCGATGACGATTCACTTCTGCGTATTGTTGAAGAGCGCGATGCCGATGATACGGAAAGAGATATTTACGAAGTTAATTCAGGGGTCTATGCATTTGACGCTGCAAAGTTGGCTGCGGCTATTGGAAAGCTCAAATCTAATAACTCGCAAGGCGAGCTTTATCTGACTGATGTTATCGAAATTCTTCGTAACGAAGGCGGAACAATCGCTGCTGTGATGATTGACGATTTCATCGAAATTCTTGGAGTCAATGACCGCGTGCAGTTAGCAGAATCAGCAGCCCTTTTACGCGATCGCATCAATGAAGATTTAATGCGCGAAGGTGTATCAATCATCGACCCACTTAATACCTGGGTAGATTCAACTGCCACTGTGGCTAGCGATGTAACGCTGATGCCAGGCACTGCTATTAGCGGTTCAACGACAATTGCATCAGGGGCCATTATCGGACCGCGTACAACGTTGGTCGATTGCACTGTAGGCGCTGGCGCTCGCGTTATTGAATCTCGCTGCGCAGAATCAATTATTGGAGATGGCGCACAGGTCGGGCCATATACCTATCTTCGTCCCGGAACTAAATTGCTCAGCAATACCAAAGTTGGCGCTTACGTTGAGATGAAGAATGCGACACTGGGTGAAGGTTCAAAAGTCCCACATCTTTCATACGTCGGAGATGCAGTTATCGGCGAAGGCAGCAATATTGGAGCTGCAACAATCTTTGTTAATTACGATGGAGTTGAAAAACATTACACAGTCGTTGGCGACCATGTTCGAATCGGAAGCGATTCAATGTTGGTAGCACCTGTGACAATCGGAGATGGCGCTTATACGGCGGCCGGATCTGTGATTACAGAAGATGTTCCTCCCGGCGCGATTGGTGTTGGTAGAGCAAAGCAGCGAAATGTAATAGGTTGGGTTCTGCGTAAGCGTTCCGGTACTAAATCTGCTGAGGCGGCTTCGCGCCACAGTAGCGACGAGCAGAAAGGCTAACTTCCTTGAGCGAGATCCGTTTATCCTCAGAAAAAAGATTGCGTCTCTTTTCAGGCCGCGGATTCCCAGAGTTAGCAGAAGAAGTCGCCATCGAACTCGGTGTCTCGATTACTCCCACATCTGCCTATGACTTCGCAAATGGTGAAATTTTTGTCCGCTTTGAAGAATCAGTTCGCGGATGCGATGCATTTGTCCTGCAGTCACACGCAACTCCTGTCAATAAGCAGATCATGGAGCAACTGATTATGGTCGATGCGCTCAAGCGTGCATCAGCAAAGCGTATTACTGTCGTTGCACCGTTCTATGGCTATGCCCGTCAAGATAAGAAGCATCGTGGTCGCGAACCTATCTCGGCTCGCTTAATGGCAGATCTCTATAAGGCTGCGGGCGCTGACCGATTGATGGTTGTCGATCTTCATACATCTCAAATTCAAGGTTTCTTCGATGGTCCAGTTGATCACTTGTTCGCACTACCCATGCTTGCAAATTACGTTGGCAGCAAAGTTGATCGTTCAATGCTCACCATTGTTTCACCTGACTCCGGTCGTGTTCGCGTTGCAGAACGTTGGTCAGAACTTCTAGGTGGATGCCCCATCGCATTTATCCATAAGACTCGCGACCCACTGGTTCCTAATGAATCAGTGACAGGGCGCGTCGTCGGTGATGTGGCAGGTCGTACATGCGTTGTAATCGATGACATGATCGATACTGCGGGAACAATTACCAAGGCAGTAGATGCGCTCTTCGAAGGTGGAGCAAAAGATGTCATCATCGCCGCAACCCACGCAGTCTTCTCAGGCCCTGCAGTTGAGCGTCTCAAGGCCTGTCGAGCCGTCGAAATCGTGGTCACCAACTCATTACCAATCGAAGACGATAAGCGCTTTGACAAGCTGACTGTGCTCACAATCGCCCCACTTCTAGGCCGCGCCATCCGCGAGGTCTTCGAAGATGGCTCTGTAACTAGCCTTTTTGACGGGCACAGCTAAGTCACGCTAACCTTCACCTCGTTCCGGCGAGGGTGAAATTTATCCGTGATCGACGGCGTAGGTATCAACTCCTGCTGGAACTTCGCGCAACACAAGTGAAGTAACCGATAACAGGGAGTTTTAAAATGGCAGAAGTATCAATCAAAGGAACAACACGTACCGAATTCGGTAAGGGTGCTTCACGTCGCGCGCGCGTTGCAGGCCTTGTTCCAGCTGTTATCTATGGCCACGGTGAAAAGCCGGTTCATATCACTCTTCCAGCACGCGAACTCGGCGTAGCCCTAAAAGAGTCAAACGTACTTCTTAACATTGATATCGATGGAAAGACTGAACTTACACTTCCAAAGTCTATTGTTCGCCATCCACTGAAGCAGATCCTCGAGCACATCGACCTCGTACTTGTTCGTCGCGGCGAGAAGGTAACTGTTGCAGTTCCTGTTCATACAGAAGGAAAGCACGATCCAGATGGAATTCTTGAGCACCAGAACAACACAATCGATGTCGAAGCCGAGGCAACGTCTATTCCTAAGTTCCTAGTTCTTGATATCGAAGGCATGGTTGCGGGAACTTCTAAGTACGCCTCAGATGTCGTTCTTCCAGCTGGCACAACTCTTGTTAGCCCAGAGAACACAATCATCGTTCACCTCTCTGAGCGTTCAACTGCAGTTGAAGAAGTTGCTGTTGTGGACCCTGCTGCAGATGCACCTGCTGCTGAAGACGCTGATGCAGAGAAGAATGACGCTTAACCTTTAGACTTTAACCATTATGACGTGGTTGGTAGTGGGTCTCGGCAATCCCGGGGATCAATATGCTGCCACCCGTCACAATGTGGGTCAGATGGTTATTGACCATCTCGCTAAACGCCACAGCGTAAAACTTTCTTCGCACAAATCTCGTACCGAAATTGCAGCCTATAAGTTAGGTGTTGGCATCGATGCGCATTCAATAATTCTCGCTAAATCAAAGAGTTACATGAATGAAACAGGCGGACCGATCAAGGCGCTCGCTAACTTCTACTCTGTCGCCCCGGAGAAAATAATTATTCTTCACGATGAACTTGATATTCCATTTTCCGCAATACGTGCCAAAGTTGCTGGCGGCGATAATGGGCATAATGGTCTGAAATCACTGACGTCATCTTTCGATACACCTGATTACTTCCGTGTACGCCTTGGTATCGGTCGCCCCATGGGAGAACAAGATCCAGCGGATTTTGTTCTCAAGCAATTTAGCAAAGAAGAGAAGAGGACTCTAGGGGAATTTATCGATCGCGCTGCAGATTGCGTCGAATTCCTTATTGAAAAAGGTCTTGATTTAACCCAATCTAAATTTAACTCTTAATTAGCCAGTATTGCGAAGGCCGGCAGCCACTCCGTTAATTGTAAGAAGTAGCGCGCGGATTAGCATTGGATCAGCCTTCTCACCTTCTTCGCGTACGCGATGGAGCAGTGTTACTTGTAGCAATTGCAATGGAGCAAGATAGGTATCTCGTACTTCAAGTGTGCGAGCAAGAACTGCTTGATCACCCAGAAGTGAAGTCTTCTCAGTAAGGGTTAATATTTCCGCAACGGTAAGTTCGAATTCAGCTTTGATTCTTCCTAAGAAATGGTGCAGCTCTTTGGGAACCAGAGTTTCTACATAACGTTGAGCAGTAACTAAATCAGTCTTAGCAAGAGTCATCTCGACATTGCTAATAAATGTTGAGAAGAAGTGCCATTCAGCGAGCATCTGCTTTAAGACATCTGACTTACCTGCCTCGCGTGCAGCCTTGAGCCCTGTTCCGACACCAAACCAACCTGGAACAATTTGTCGTGATTGAGTCCAGCCAAATACCCATGGAATTGCACGAAGTGAGTCAAGGCCACCTGCAGCATCAGGCCGACGTGAAGGGCGAGATCCTAAGAAGAGCTTTCCTAGCTGTTCTACTGGAGTTGATGCATAGAAATATGCAGGCAGATCTGGATGATCTATGAGTGCGCGATATTGGGCAAATGAACTATCGCTGACCACAGTCATACATTCATTCCACTTAATCAAATCATCGGCGCTCTGACGTGGGCCACGATTAAGAACTGTCGCCTCAAGGGATGCGGCCAGCGTGAGTTCGACATTTTCGCGAGCAAGTGCGGGCAAAGAGTATTTATCTGAGATGACTTCGCCTTGTTCAGTCATCTTAATCTGACCATCGACTGAACCCCAAGGAAGGGCAACGAGGGCTTCATAGGTGGGACCGCCACCGCGGCCGACTGAACCACCGCGACCATGAAAGAGTCGAAGCTTGACGCCATATTTCTTAGCAACATCGCGCAACTTTCGCTGTGCACAGTGGATTTCCCATTGCGAAGTGGCGATACCAGCATCTTTATTTGAATCTGAATATCCGAGCATGACTTCCTGGGTATTTCCACGGAGTTCAACGAGCTTTCGATAGGTTGGATCTGCAAGTAATTTTTCTAGAATTTCACCGGCTGCACGTAGCTCTGCAACTGTTTCAAGAAGAGGAGCAAAACCTATCTTTGCAATCTTGGCGTTGAGATCAACAAGGCCAGCCTGCTTTCCAAGAACTGTTGCTGCGATTAAATCATCTGCACCTTTTGTCATCGAAACGATATATGTCTCGATGACTTCTGGCCCAAAACGTTCAATCAAATCTTCGATTGCAATAAATGTATTGAGAGTCTTTAGCCCTGCCGCATCCAATTTTGATGCATCGAGTTTCTTACTAGACCCAAGTTCTGCGCTAAGTATTGGGAATTTTTCTTCATGCGAAAGGGCGATGTAGCCACCAGCAATCATTTGATCGAGCGCGTTGTGATGGGCATCTGAGTGCTCGCGAATATCCAAAGTGGCATGGGTTAATCCAAAGGCTGCAACGGTGCGAATTGTGCGTTCGAGAAGGCCTGTGGCTAGCAGCTCTCCGCGGTGGGCAAAGAGTGAATCGCGCATCAAAGTCAGATCTGCAAGGAGTTCAGCGGTATTTTTATAATCACGGCCAGGAATATGTGGCCCGTGCTGTGCATGGCGTTCGCGTGTAAAGGCAAGGCGATGCACGATTGCAGTTGCCTTAAGTCGATAAGGCTCTTGCACATTCAGGCGGAGAAATCGAGATTCAAATTCAGGAATATTTGCAATATCTTTTTCAACCGAAGCGCTGAGTTCGGGAGTCGCACCGGCGATACGAGTAGATACAGAGAGCATCTGGCGTAACCGGTTCATTGCCCCGATTGTTGTGCGAATCGCATGTCCTACTTGGAGTACGACGGCATCCTCTGTGATTTCGGGCGTGATATTTGGATTACCGTCACGGTCTCCACCTATCCACGTACCGAAGGTAAGTGGGCGTGCAGTTACAGGTAAATCAATTCCAAGGCGCTTGAGCTCGCGTGCAAAATCATTGAGTACTTCAGGGACTGTGTTGGTAGCTAAATCATCAAGGTAGTAAAGCGCGTTCATTGCTTCATCCAGTGGTTCAGGCCGGTCTAGTCGAAGTTCATCGGTCTGCCACAAGAGATCAACGGTTTCGGCAAGACGTTCTTCTTGAGTTACAGAAACTGGAGAATCCAAAAGGGAAGCAATTTCACCCAGCTTACTTAAGATAGATCGACGAGCAGCTTCGGTTGGATGGGCTGTAAATACTGGACGAATATTAAGTTCGCTGATCCACTTCGTTAAGGCTTCCTTATCTATTTCATGTCCTGCCACAGGATTCATCATTGCATCTTCAATTTTGTCGATTGCACGAGTTATCCAAGAACCACCTTGTGCGCGCACATCTGCAAGAACTCGTGATCTATGAACTTGCTCGGCAACATTTGCTAAATGAAAATAAGTACTAAAAGCACGCACCAGTTGCACGGATTCTTCGACAGAGAGTTTTTCAAGCAGTTGGACTCCGCCATCGTCGCGAACGCTCTTGCGAACATTTTCAACGAGATCTAAAAGCTCGGAACCTTCTTGACGAACCAGGGATTGGCCAAGCAGATCGCCTAATCGGCGTACATCGCTGCGAAGGGTGGCATCGTCTGTTTCAACGAGATTTTTCGTCTGCTGGCTCTCAGTCATCTGAGAATTATCTCAGATGGAAAGCCCCCGATAGACTGCAATTGTTAGCCCCCTTCTTCTGAAGCGGGGCCAATGGTGTTTGCGCAATGCTCACGAGAATAAGGAGTAGATGATGAGAGGTCTTCTCTCAGTATTACATAGTGATACTGAAGTGATATCTGCGCTCAATGAATCCTCAAAGATCATCGCGCCATCATCGAGCTACCCATTTTTGATTGCACTTGCCGCGCATGAAAAGCCTCTCCTGGTCGTGACCAGCTCAAGTCGTGGCGCTGAAGATTTAACTGAATATCTCAAGAGTCTGCACCCATCGGTCTATGAATTTCCCGCATGGGAAACGCTTCCGCATGAACGTTTAAGCCCACGCAGTGACACTGTTGCTAAGAGAATTTCTACCCTTTATTCACTTAATGAAGAGAATATTAATCCCATTGTTGTTGCCCCCATTCGCGCAACCATTCACCGCTTTATTGCAGATCTTGCAAGGCACCCTTTGTGGACTCTTGAACTTGGCCAAGAAATTGGTCTTACAGATTTAATAACACACTTAACTGAGTTGGCATTTACACGCACCGACCTTGTTGAAAAACGGGGAGAATTTGCTGTTCGCGGTGGCATCGTTGACATTTTCCTACCTCTTGCGATGCACCCGGTCCGTATTGATTTCTTTGGTGATGAAATTGAGGAGATGCGCTACTTCGAAGTTGCAGACCAGCGCACTACGGAAGCAGTGATTGGAAAATTAGCAATCCTGCCTTGTCGTGAATTTCTCTTAACGGAGCAGGTTCGAAATCGTGCAGAAGAGATTAAGGAGCAGTATCCAAGCGCCTTGGAAATACTCGAGAAGATTTCACAGGGTATTGCAGTCGATGGAATGGAATCTCTTATTCCGCTTCTTTCAGATAACTTCGAAACAATTCTTGATCGCATGCCACAGGGCACCGAGGTAATTTTTATCGACGACGAAAGAATCCGTTCGCGCACTGCAGATTTAATTGAGACCAATGAAGAATTCCTTGCAGCATCATGGTCCAACGCAGCTATCGGAGGCTCAGCGCCACTTCCCGTAGAACAAATCACCTACTTTGACTGGAAGCAAGTGCATCAAGAGATAGCTCGGTTATCACTTGAAGTTCGGGCCCTTAATGCATTTGGCAGCGACTTAGATGAAGGCGCCCGCTTTCTTGATATCTCAGCAATTGATCCGATGCGAGGTGATGTCCAAGCGCTCTGCGAATTGCTACGCACTGGGCTCGAATCTCATTACAGCGTGATCTTCTCAACCATTGGCCACGGAATGGCAGAGCGCTATGCGGGAATATTCAGAGATGCAGATTTGCCAGTTCAGATGGTTGAAAATCTCAGAGCCCAACCTACAAAGGGTTCTATCCACATCACTCAATCAACTCTTGGCTATGGCTTTAAAAGCGATCATGCCGAGATTCTCTTTATTACAGAGCGGGATCTTTCGGGAAGTAAGACCGGTACCAAAGATGGTGCGCGTCTGCCATCAAAGAGAAAACAAGCCATTGATCCGTTAGAACTTAAAACCGGTGACTTTGTTGTTCATGAACAACATGGAATTGGAAGATATGTAGAGCTCATCCAACGTACCGTTAGCGGGGTAACTCGCGAATATTTAGTTATCGAATATGCGCCTGCAAGGCGCGGACAACCTAGCGATCGAATCTTTGTTCCAACCGATACTTTGGAACAGGTAAGCAAGTATGTTGGAGGTGAAACCCCAACGGTGCACCGAATTGGAAGCGGTGAATGGCAGAAGGCAAAGGGTCGTGCGCGCAAAGCTGTCAGGCAAATTGCAGGAGAGCTGATACGTCTCTATGCAGCGCGCACCAGCGCACCTGGCTTTGCATTTTCACCTGATACTCCATGGCAGCGCGAACTTGAAGATGCATTTTCATACATTGAAACACCAGACCAGCTTTCAACGATTGAAGATGTAAAGCGGGATATGGAGCGCCCTTATCCAATGGATCGCATCATCTGCGGCGATGTGGGTTATGGAAAGACTGAAATCGCTATACGCGCGGCATTTAAAGCGGTGCAAGATGGAAAACAGGTTGCTGTCCTTGTTCCAACAACCCTTCTTGTTCAGCAGCATACAAAGACTTTTGCGGAACGTTATGCAGGATTTCCCATCAAAGTCGCAGGGCTCTCTCGCTTTAATTCCGCCAAAGAGAGTAAAGAGATACTTCAAGAGCTTGCATCAGGGGCTGCTGATGTTGTTATAGGCACACACCGCATTCTCTCTCAGGATGTTCAATTTAAAGATCTCGGCCTTGTCATAGTTGATGAAGAGCAACGTTTTGGCGTTGAACAGAAAGAATCGCTAAAGAAGATGCGCACCACAGTCGATGTCCTCGCGATGTCAGCTACGCCTATTCCACGCACACTTGAGATGGCTGTAACCGGAATTCGTGAGATGTCCACGATTACTACCCCGCCAGAAGAGCGCCACCCCATCTTGACCTATGTGGGGCCCGCTGAAGATGCGCAGATCAAGGCTGCAATTCACCGTGAATTATTACGTGATGGACAGATTTTCTATATCCATAACCGCGTTGAATCTATCGATCGCGCTGCATTAAAGATTCAAGAGTTAGTTCCAGAGGCTCGTATCCGAATTGCACATGGCCAGATGAGTGAAGGCGCCCTTGAAGATGTCATCTTAGCTTTCTGGAATCGCGACTTCGATGTTTTAGTCTGCACAACAATTGTTGAAAGCGGCCTTGATATCGCCAATGCAAATACTCTCATTGTCGAACGCGCAGATAACTTTGGCCTGTCACAGCTTCACCAACTACGTGGGCGCGTTGGTCGTGGGCGCGAAAGAGCCTATGCCTACTTCTTATATCCGCAAGATCAACCACTGACAGAAATTGCACTCGATAGATTAAAGACAATTGCAACCAATACTGATTTGGGTTCAGGTATGCGCGTTGCCTTAAAAGATTTAGAGATTCGCGGAGCAGGTAATTTATTAGGCGGCGAACAATCAGGACATATTGCAGATGTGGGGTTTGATTTATACATGCGCATGGTGGGTGAAGCAGTAAATGATTACAAGACCGGAATCATTGAAACCGAAGAGAAGAACCACGAATGCAAAGTAGAGCTACCTGTCAATGCGCATTTATCCGAAGTTTATGTTCCTGGAGAGCGCTTACGTCTTGATCTCTATCGCCGTTTGGCTGATGTACGCGCAGGAAGTGATGTTGAATCTATTCGCGAAGAGCTAATAGATAGATTTGGAGAACTACCACCCGAAGCGCAATCACTCCTTCAGGTCGCTCTGCTTCGAGCAGATGCGAAGGCGCTAGGCATCAGAGAAGTTGTAGCCGCTGGTAAATTCTTGAGAATTTCTCCGCTGGTATTGGCTGAGTCAAAGCAGCTTCGCCTCGACCGACTTTTTCCAGGATCTCTCTATAAATCAGCGACAAATATCGTGATGATTGCCATTCCTCGTGCTGCAGCGTGGAGTCCGAGTGCACAAGGGTCGGCTGTCATAGGAGATACTTCTCTCCTGGAGTGGGCAGCGAAGTCCCTCGATCAATTAACGAAAGCGGGCACTACGTGAAGAAGACCCTTGCGCTCTTAAGTGTTATCTCATTACTGACACTTACAGGATGTGGAAAAGTTGATAACGCTGCAACGTTTGGCTCAATCACTATCTCGCAGAAATCTGCGCAGGCAACTATTGATGAAATTTTGGCCGAACGCGCCAAGGTCGATACATCAGAGATGCAACTTCAAACAGGTGGAGATCTCAATCGCAGCCAACTTCGCTTCACAATTATTACAACTATCTTTGATGAAATCGCTAAAGAGCTCAAGCTAACTGTTTCATCGACAGAGATGGACACGACAAAGACTGACCTCCTTGCACAAAGTGGCGGAGAGGAAGCTCTTGCCCAGAATCTGGTTTCAGCTGAAATCGCACCTTCTAACTTTGATCGCTATATCCGTGCGATCATTACCTCTAATAAAATTCAACAGGCGCTTGCTGCCTCGGGAATTCCAGATGCTGAAGTTTCAGGGCGCCTAACACAGCTAGTGAATGCAAAGGCTGCGGAGCTCAAAGTTGAAGTGAATCCTCGCTACGGAACCTGGGATCAAGCATCCGGTGACATCATCGCAACTGATTCTGCAGGATCTGCTGTAGTCCCATCTGGTAAGTAAAGCCTTTACTCGCATGGCTCAATCCGAACTTCAGCGGCTCGTTGAAGTCATGGATCGGTTGCGTTCTCCGGGAGGATGCCCGTGGGATGCAGAACAGACTCACGAATCACTGATCAAGTATCTACTTGAAGAGTCATACGAATTTATCGATGCAATTGAAAGCGATGACCGCGCCGGTATGCGCGAAGAACTAGGCGATGTTCTACTGCAGGTATATTTTCATGCACGCATGGCTCAAGATCATCCGACAGATGCATTTTCAATTGAGGATGTTGCTCGGGGGATTGCAGATAAATTAATCAGCCGTCACCCCCATGTATTTGAAAACCTTGAAGTTAGTGGAACCCAAGAGATTATTGAAAATTGGGAAGCCCTGAAGGCTCGCGAAAAGGGGCGAACATCAGCAATTGATGGGATAGCAATGGCTCAACCAGCACTCCCTTTGGTTGCCAAAATTCTCTATCGTGCCGAGAAGTACAAGGTCGATGTAAATCTTGCGCCATTCTCGCAAGATCAAGCAACTGAAGCCAGTGTCGGTGAAGCTCTCGCATCGGTGATTGCGTGGGCGCATACCAATGGAATTGACCCGGAAAACGCTTTACGCGCCAAGGCGCGCGAGATGATCAGAGAGATTCAGAGCGCAGAGAAGCAGGGCTAGAAAGAGGCATCTCGAGGTCGCGATAGGATTGCCTCCTGCCGTTCAGCGTGGAGCGCTGATAAGAAGAATTCATAGATTTCAGGGAGACCCCTCATGGCAATTATCGATGCAATCTACGCCCGCGAAATTCTTGATTCGCGCGGAAATCCAACTGTTGAAGTTGAAGTCCAGCTCGAAGATGGAACACAGGCACGCGCTGCAGTACCAAGTGGTGCATCAACAGGTGCCTTCGAAGCAGCCGAACTCCGTGATGGCGATAAGAAGCGCTACTTAGGTAAGGGTGTTCTTAACGCAGTTGCATTTGTTAACGACGAAATTGCACCAGCTATTGAAGGTTATGACTCACAAGATCAGCGCCTGATTGATTCAGAGATGATCGCACTTGATGGAACTCCTAATAAATCACGTCTTGGAGCCAACTCAATTCTTGGCGTTTCACTGGCCGTTGCTAAGGCTTCAGCTCAATCATCTGATCTTTCCTTGTTCCGCTATCTAGGCGGACCTAATGCGCATGTTCTTCCCGTTCCGATGATGAATATTCTTAACGGTGGAGCACATGCTGACACCAACGTTGATATTCAGGAATTTATGATTGCGCCAATCGGTGCAGAAACTTTCAGCGAATCAATTCGCTGGGGAGCTGAGATCTACCACGCACTCAAAGCAGTACTAAAAAAGCGCGGACTTGCAACATCTGTCGGCGATGAAGGTGGCTTTGCGCCAAACCTTGATAGCAACCGTGCAGCTCTTGATTTAATTCTCGAGGCAATTACCGCAGCAGGCTTTAAGCCGGGCAGTGAAATCGCACTTGCAATGGATGTTGCAGCAACTGAATTCCACGAGAACGGCAAGTACAAATTTGAAGGCTCACTTCGCACATCGGAAGAAATGATTGCCTATTATGCCGAGCTCGTAAGCGCCTATCCAATCGTTTCAATCGAAGATCCACTCAATGAAGAAGATTGGGCAGGCTGGAAGTCAATGACTTCATCCCTTGGCTCAAAGATTCAAATTGTGGGCGATGATCTATTTGTTACCAACCCAGTACGCCTTGCAAAGGGCATTGAAACTGACACTGCAAATGCGCTACTTGTGAAGGTTAATCAGATCGGAACTCTGACGGAGACTTTGGACGCTGTAGACCTTGCCCATCGCGCTAATTACCGCAGCATGATGTCGCACCGTTCAGGTGAAACTGAAGACACCACTATTGCCGACCTTGCAGTTGCTACCAACTGTGGTCAGATTAAAACTGGCGCACCATCTCGCACGGAGCGCGTCGCTAAATACAATCAACTTCTTCGCATTGAAGAAGAGCTCTCAGATGGCGCTGTCTATGCAGGTCGCCAAGCATTCCCACGCTTTAACGGGTAGCTAAGACTTTCCACATGGCGCGCAGATCCTCGGTCAGCAAGCGAAAAAAAGGTTACCGTTCGCGGAATCTAAATTTCAATCGCAACCAAGGATCTGGGCGCACTTTGGCTCTTGCCGCAATCCTCTTTATGTTGGCGCTCTTTCTTGCACCCCCTGTAAAGAATTACTTTGTACAACGAGCACAAATCAGCGCACTGCAATCGCAGCTCAATAGCGATTACTCAGCCCTGGATGCCGCTCGCAAAGAGCTCACCTTGTGGCAAGATCCCGAATACGTAAAGTCTCAAGCGCGCGAACGTCTTCACTTCGTCATGCCAGGAGAACGTCAATACATCGTTACCGGAACCGATGGATCAACAACGGATGAAGCAACACAGACAGACGTTGTCACCAACCTTCCAGAGGGACAACCCTGGTACACACGCATGATTGCATCCATCACCGAAGCAGGTAAGGCGTGAGCAGTCAAAGCCGCAAGGCAACAGAAGATGATTTACGAGTTATCGAAACTCAACTAGGAAGAACCCCGCGTGATGTCCATGCAATTGCATATCGCTGCCCATGTGGAAAGCCTGCAGTTGTTGAAACTCCACCCCGCCTTTCACATGGCGAACCATTTCCCACTTTTTACTACGCAACCTGTCCACGTCTAACGGCTGCCATCTCTACCCTTGAAACAACAGGGATGATGGGGCAGATGAATGCACGCCTTGAAAGCGATGCCGAACTTGCCGGCGCCTATGCAGCAGCCCATGATGATTACATCGCAGCCCGTTCTGCCCTACAGATGGATGTTCCAGAAGTTGAAAATGTATCGGCCGGGGGAATGCCAGATCGCGTTAAATGCCTGCATTCACTTATTGCTCACTCTCTATCTGCGGGCCCAGATGTAAATCCGCTCGGTGATGAAGCGCTCGCAGCCCTTCCTGAATGGTGGAAGAGCGTGCCATGCGAGTAGCAGCTATCGATTGCGGAACTAATTCAATTCGCCTGCTCATTGCAGATGTTGATGGCACAAACTTTCGCGAAGTCAGCCGCGATATGGAGATCGTTCGTTTAGGTCAAGGCGTTGATAAGACAGGACAATTTCATCCAGATGCAATTGCTCGAACCTTGGCCGCAGTCGATAAATACGCAGTAGAAATTACTAAACGCGGAGCTGAGAAGATTCGATTCTGCGCCACCAGTGCAACGCGAGATGCAACCAACCGCGATCTCTTCATCAATGGAGTAAAAGAGCGCCTTGGTATTGAACCTGAAGTAATCCCTGGTGAAGTAGAGGCTGCACTCTCTTTCCAAGGCGCCACCAAAGATTTCAATAAGAGCGAAGGCCCCTTCCTTGTCATAGATATCGGTGGAGGTTCAACCGAATTCGTCTTCGGAACCGACAAAGTCGAATTTGCAAAGAGTATGAACATTGGTTGCGTTCGTATGTCAGAGCGCCACTTCACCAATGGAGATCCGGATCCCGGTCAAATTGCAGCCGCGATTGAAGATATCGATGAAGCTATTAAACAAGCAGGAAAGATAGTTCCCATCACGCAATCCAAGACCGTTATTGCAGTTGCAGGAACTGCTACAACTGTGGCCGCTGCCGCTCTGGACCTTCCTGCATATGACCGTTACGCAATACATCTGGCGCGTATCCCAGCTGAAAAAGTTCACGCCCTATCCAAGATGTTTCTATCGATGAAACGCGAAGA
>DJBN01000037.1:0-174 GCA_002430075.1 Actinobacteria bacterium UBA5975
TTTAACTCCAGTAGGAACGCCAATCAAAAATGTCATAAAGGAGAAGAAGGGAAGAAGGACTTTGCCTGTTGCAAAGAGGTGGTGAGCCCAGACAGCCACAGAGAGTGCAGAAATTGCAATCGTTGCTGCAATTAAGCCTTTATAACCAAATATTGGTTTGCGACTAAAGACTGG
>DJBN01000037.1:383-2783 GCA_002430075.1 Actinobacteria bacterium UBA5975
ATTGGTTTGCGACTAAAGACTGGCAAGATTTCAGAGGCGATACCAAAGAAGGGCAGCGCCAAGATATAGACCTCAGGGTGTCCAAAGAACCAGAAGAGGTGCTGCCAAAGCATCGCTCCCCCGTTTGCCGGATCAAAGATATGCGTACCGAAGAGCCTGTCTGATTCAAGACCAAGAAGCGCTGCAGCAAGTGGTGGGAATGCAAGGAGAACCAAAATTGAAGTAAGCAGTACGTTCCATGAAAAGATCGACATGCGGAACATTGTCATTCCTGGAGCACGCATAGTGAAGATCGTTGTAATGAAGTTAACGCCGCCAAGAATTGTTCCAAGGCCTGAAATTGCAAGGCCCATTACCCATAGATCTCCACCAATACCTGGGGAATATGTTGAGTTAGCAAGGGGTGCGTACGCAGTCCACCCAAATGACGCTGCTCCACCCGGAGTAAGAAATCCTGCTACAGCTTGAATCGAACCGAAGAGGAATAACCAGTATGAAAGCATATTAAGTCGTGGGAATGCCACGTCGGCTGCCCCAATTTGCAGAGGCATGATGACATTGGCGAAACCTACGAATAGTGGAGTTGCAAACATCAAAAGCATAATTGTTCCGTGCATCGTAAAAATCTGGTTGTACTGCTCGTTGCTCAAAAATTGCAGGCCAGGTCGAGCAAGTTCTGCGCGAAGTAATAGAGCAAGTACGCCGGCAAAGAGGAACCAGAAGAATGAGGTTGCCAGATAGAGGTAGCCGATGCGCTTATGGTCAGTAGAGGTAATTGTCTTGACGAACTGGCTACCTAAACTAGTTTTTTCAACCCCTTGACGAGGAACTGCGATTTTTGGACGCTCTGCAAATGTTGTCATGCGATGCTCGCCTTCAGTGAGTCAAGATATTGCTGGTACTTCTCAGGTGTTACAACTTTCACCTTAAAAATCATTTGAGAGTGATTGCGTCCACAGAGGATGTTGCATCTCCCAGGAAATTCACCCAATTTATTGGCAGTAAATTGAAGGTGGTTTACATCTCCCGGCAAATTCTGTATTTGAATCATGAAAGCCGGAATCCAGAATCCATGAACTACATCGTTAGAAGTTAAGGTAAATCGGACGCTTTCTCCGCGCGGAAGATAGAGCGTTGGAGGATTAGCCGGAGTTCCGGTAACGACGGCTTTCGATCCTGCTTCCGGATAACCAAACTGCCATGACCATTGGATTCCTTCAACTGTGATCTCATGTTGAACAGGCGAAGTCTTATCGATGATTTTATTCTCTTTAACCACAGTGAAGTAGAACATGATTGCAACGATGGCTAAAGGAATTACCGTGTAAAGAATTTCGACCGGAACGTTGTACTGAGTCTGCTTGGGAAATTCTCCCTTGCCCGCTTTTGCGCGATGGAAAAAGACTGGCCACATAATCAATATGAAAGTAAAGACTCCTACGACCGCGGCAGTAATCCATGCACCTTGCCAGAGCGAAATCGAAATATCGTTAACGCTAGAGACGCCCTTTGGAAAACCCATTCCAGAGATATCCTCGGATTTAAGAGAACATCCAGAGAGAAGTACAAGCGCTGGTGCTACTAAGGCCGCAGCTCGGACAAGGCGCCCTGCGCGCGGTGCATGAGAAGACATGAGGTAAGGATAGTGGCGCGGTGTGCGTGTGCCAGCCGGAGCGAGTAGCGTTGGTCTGGTGGTTCCTGTCACAGAAAATTTTACCTCCGAAGCCCCCTTACATCCTGCTGCTCGAGAAGCCTTATTAGCAGCCTTCGATCAGGGTTGGGCAGACCCTAAAAAGCTCTCTCAAAGTTCTGCGCGGGCTGGAATCTTAAGAAATCAAGCCATTGAAAATATCGCTACCCGATTGGGTCTGCGCCCTGATGCCATCGAGGTATTGGGTGAACCCAGCCTTGGCCCTTATCTCGCGATTGCTGGGATTCTAGATCCCAGCAAACTTCTTGCATACGCATCAATCGATAAGGGAAAGATTAGGGCTGTGGCACGAGCGCACACTGGAGCAACTCTTGAGATACCTGTCGATAGCTTTGGTGCTCTTTTGCTACAAGACACAATCGAGGAAGGCGCAGTCCTATCGCTGCAATTGGCCAATGCTGAGACTGGGGTTCTTCAGGATTATCAAAGTTTGGCTAGCAAATTTTCAATGGTGGCCCTTGATGCCACAACATCGGGGCCAAGACTTACACTGCCTGAGCACTGGACAACAGCTCTCTTTGATTCGCTCTCATGGTCAGGACCTAGCGGTCTTGCAATCCTGGCAATTAACAGCCCTAGCGAATATTCCTACCCTCTGCCGAGAATCGCACCTATCAAATCGCCAGGTAGCTACTCTCTTCCCTTGCTCATCGCGTCATCGATTGCTCTTGAGAATTTTCAGATTGAAG
>DJBN01000037.1:2870-9289 GCA_002430075.1 Actinobacteria bacterium UBA5975
CTTGAGAATTTTCAGATTGAAGATGCAGCGCTGCGCCAATACGCCATCTCACAAATCTCTGCAGTGACATCCTGCAAAGTTGTTGCTCAAGAAGTTGTGGCACTGCCGCACCTACTCTCTGTCGTGGTCTCGGGCGTCTCCGGAGAATATTTAGTGCGCGAAATGGCTCTGCGAGGTGTTGATGTCGATTCAGGGTCTGCATGTACGCCTGAAGATTTACAACCGAGTCATGTATTAGCTGCCATGGGATATTCCACCCAAGGACATCTGCGCATTACTCTGCACAAAGAAACAAGTCGAACAAATATCGATCACTTAGTTTCGACGATAGAGGCTGTCGCAAGCAATTTACGCAGGTAGATGAGTTGCAATTTCTGCTGCAGCCGCGGCTCCATAAGCTTGGCTAAAGCGAGCGATAAATTCATCAGATGTAAATCGGTACTCCTGAGTTCCTGTTGTTTCAATTACATACGTTGCGATCATCGACCCTAGCTGCGCACATCGCTCGAGCGGTAGCCCCCATGCTAAACCAGCAACAAAGCCTGAACGGAATGAATCTCCTACGCCGGTGGGGTCTACCTTTGCCTTCTCCTTTGCACAACCAACTTTGATAAATGTGCCATCTACGCTTTCAACGCGTGCGCCTTCAGATCCTGAGGTCACAATGCGGTATAACACTTGCTTAAGAATTTCGTTATCGCTCCACCCAGTCTTTTGAATTGCTAGCGCAAGCTCATATTCATTCATGAAAAGATAGGTGGCTCCTGAAATCAACTTCTTGATTTCTTCACCGCTCATTCGAGCCATCTGCTGAGATGGATCAGCAGCTACCGCGACTCCCATAGAGAGTGCAACTTCAGTATGGCGCAACATCGCCTCTGGGTCATCTGGTGAAACAATCAAAATATCTAACTTTCCGACCTTGTCCATAATGGGCTTGAGTTCTATGTTGCGGGCTTCAGACATTGCACCTGGGAAAAAAGATGCAATCTGATTGAGCTCTGTATCTGTTGTTACGGTGAAGTGTGCGGTGTGCTGTTCCTTTGAAACGAGTGCATGTGAAGTGTCAACTCCATGCCTGGAAAGCCAAGCATCGTAATCTGCAAAATCTTTACCGACTGCTGCGATCAGAACTGGATTAAGACCTAAAACACCAAGTCCGAAGGCGATGTTGGCTGCGCATCCACCACGTCGAACTTGAAGACCGTCAACAAGAAATGAGAGCGATACTCTTTCTAACGAACCAGCCACAAGTGAATCAGTGAACTTGCCAGGAAATGTCATTAAATGATCTAAGCCAACAGATCCTGCCACACCAATTTTCATAAGGTGGAGCCTAGCTAGCGCAGATACTAAATTCGATGAATTAGTTGAACGAGTCGCCACAGGCGCATGAGCCTCCGGCGTTTGGATTGTCAATCGTGAAGCCTTGCTTTTCAATAGTATCTACGAAATCAATTGACGCGCCCATGAGATATGGATCGCTCATCTTGTCCACAACAACTTTAACTGTACCGAACTCACGGGTGACATCGCCATCTTGATCGCGATCATCGAAATAGAGTTGGTAGCGAAGACCTGAACATCCACCAGGTTGCACTGCAACGCGAAGATAGAGATCGTCGCGACCTTCTTGTGCAAGAAGGGCTGAGACCTTTGCACTGGCCACATCGGTCAGAGTGATGCCAGAGGTAATTTCGACTGGAGTTGATGTTGTTTCAGTAGTCATGTGCGAAAGAATACCCGGGTTGAGGTTGCCGTGGCTAACCGAAACACATGAGAATAGGCACATGAGCATCAACCTGAGTGAGTTACTTGTTCTTGGCCAAGGCACAGACCTTGCTTCTGAACGTGGGGTCTCATGCTCGGGTGAGCTTCCACGGGCTAGTGATCCACATCTGGTCGAGCGTGCCCGCATTGCTCGAGCAGCTCTCGGAGAGAGAGCTCTGATTCTTGGTCATCACTATCAGCGAGATGAAGTCATTGCCTTCGCCGATATCACAGGCGACTCATTTAAATTGGCTCAGGCCGCAGCAGATACGACACGTGCGGAATTCATCTTCTTCTGCGGTGTTCACTTCATGGCAGAGAGTGCAGATATTCTCACTTCAGCGCATCAGAAAGTTATCCTCCCCGATTTAGCTGCAGGTTGTTCGATGGCAGATATGGCCACTGCAAATCAAGTTAATCAATGCTGGAAAGATTTAGAAAATATCGGCGTTGCGTCAACGACGGTTCCTGTTACCTATATGAATTCATCGGCCGCCATTAAAAGTTTTACTGGAGAACATGGTGGAACTATCTGTACCTCATCGAATGCGCAGAAAACTCTTGAGTGGGCATTTGCAAAAGCAGAGAAAGTGCTGTTCTTGCCAGATCAACATCTAGGCCGCAACACCGCAGTACTTTCACTTGGGTTATCTCTTGAAGATTGCGTTCTCTGGAATCCTTGGAAGCCAATGGGTGGATTAACTGAGGATGAAATTCGCGGCGCAAAGATGATTTTATGGCGAGGACATTGTTCAGTGCATGGACGCTTTACACGAGATTCTGTCAACGAGGTTCGCGAACGCGTTCCAGGTGTTCAGGTAATAGTTCATCCAGAATGCCAGCATGAAGTAGTAATGGCCGCAGATGTAGTCGGTAGCACAGAAAAAATTATTCAAACAGTTACCAATTCAGCCCCTGGCAGTAAATGGGCCATCGGCACCGAACTCAATCTGGTCTCTCGTCTTGCGCAGAACAACCCCGATAAAGAAATTGTCTTTCTCGATAAGACCGTCTGCTACTGCTCAACCATGAATCGAATCGATCTGCCTCACCTTGTCTGGGCTATGGAGTCAGTCCTGGCTGGCCATATTGTTAACCAAATCCGCGTCGAAGAGCGTGTAGCGCGATTGTCGAAGTTAGCTCTTGAACAGATGCTGGCTCTATAGTTGATCCATGACTGAAACAAATCCAGATAAAAAGGGTCGCCCGACACCTAAACGCAAAGATGCAGAGGCAGCTCGCAAGGTTTCATCTCTTGCTCCAGCTACGACAAAAGATGGACGCAAGCGCGCAAAGGATGCATCTCGCGCAGCTCGCGTTGCGCAACGCGCTGCCTACATGCGAGGAGATGAGAGCGCCCTTCCGCTTCGCGATAAAGGTCCGGTCAAGAGATTTGTTCGTAACTATGTAGATGCACGTCGTTCCGTCGGTGAATACTTTCTTCCCGTCATCTTCTTTGTTCTCTTCCTCACTTTGATTCCATCACCAATATTTCAACTCGGCAGCATCGCAATAATGTACGGGGTCTTGTTGGTCTCAGTCATTGATGGATATTTCTTAAGTCGCAAGCTCAAGGCAGTCGTAACCCAGAAGTTCCCGGGACAAAGCCTTAAAGGAGTTGGCATGTACGGATGGCTGCGCTCGACTCAAATGCGCCGAATGCGTACGCCAAAACCACAAATTAAAGCGGGCGACTCTTTTTAAAGCTAACCGTCTTTAGAGGATAACTAAGCGCGAGGGTTAGGGCTCTCGTTCTTCTTAGCATCGCGTTCCGGCAATTGCCCGAGGGCTGCATCGATAGCCTTCATCACATCTGCTGAAAGTTTTACCCCTGCGGCCTTCACATTCTCTTTAACTTGACCTGGTTTTGTAGCGCCCATGATGGCGCTAGAAATATTCTCATTCTGCAGCACCCACGCCAGTGAAAGTTGTGACATCGATAGATCCAAATCTTTGGCAATGGGCTTTAACTTCTGGACTGCGGTAAGCACCTCATCGGTCATCCACCGCGAAATAAAGTTTGCACCGCTCTTTTTATCCGTCGCACGTGAACCTGCAGGTGGTTTCTTTCCTGGTAGATATTTTCCTGTCAAAATTCCTTGCGCCATAGGTGACCAGACAATCTGTCCGATTCCTTCTCGCTCAGAGAGCGGAACAACTTCAGATTCAATCACGCGCCACAAGGCTGAATACTGTGGCTGGCTAGAGATGAAACGGTTATAGCCATGTGCATCTTGAATTTTAAGCGCGCTAGCGATCTGCTTTGCATCCCATTCAGAGAAACCGATGTAGGTGACCTTGCCTTGACGAATTAAGTCATCAAATGCGCTCAGAGTTTCTTCAAGGGGTGTTTCGAAATCAAATCGGTGCGCCTGATAGAGATCAATATGATCTGTCTTTAAACGCTTAAGTGAAGCATCGCAGGACTCCATAATATGCTTACGCGAGAGTCCACGATCATTTTTTCCAGCTCCTGTTGGGAAGTAAACCTTTGTAAAGAGTTCATAGGATTCGCGGCGGACACCCTTGAGAGCCTTTGCAAGGACTACCTCAGCCTTAGTTCCCGCATATACATCTGCAGTATCAAAGGTCGTAATTCCTTGATTGAGAGCTTCGCGAACACATTTTATTGCCGCTTCAGTCTCAACCTGAGATCCATGGGTAATCCAATTCCCGTATGCGATTTCTGATACGTACATTCCTGAACTTCCGAGGCGTCTATATTCCATGTTGCCACTGTAGGGTCTGCGTGGTGAGTTGCCAAGTAGAGGTCACTGTGGTTTCGTACGCACACAACTTCATAGATAGCCCTGTAGGGGAAGTTCGGTGCAATTCCGACGCTGACCCGCAACCGTAAGACTCATTCACTATTGATTGCTAATCAACTCAGATGAGTACAAGTCGGATTACCTACATCGCTATAAGCAATTGACCAACACCCGCCGAGGTTTGCGGGGCGTAGTCCAAAGATTATCGATCGGCAATCTGCCCGATAATCTAAAGAGCTACCCCTGTGAGACTCTCCTAGCTAGGAGTGCCACACAATGTTTCAGAAGAAAATAGCAATCACACTCATTCTTATCTCCACTCAAATATTCGCGATCCCCTCCGCGTCAGCAGCATCAAAAGGTTGGCGTTACTGGGGATACTTTCAAGCAGCTCCTGGAGATAAAACGTGGACCGCTGCAATGACTGGACCATCTGTTGAAGTTAAAGATGGAGATGTTGAAGGATGGATCTTTGTTTTTAGCTCAAATGATATTCCAGCAGTTACTCCAATGATGGATCCTGATTTTGCAACTCTCTGCGGTGAAACTCCAGAGACATCAGGAAAGATTAGAGTTGGTCTAGTTGTTGATTTTGGAGCTGGCAATATTGCTCCAGATGGCGAAATTCCTAACGAGTTCTTCTCAGATTGCGTTGTAGTTGATAAAGGCTCACTTGGCCTTGATGTACTAGAGGCAGCACTTGATGTAAGAGCTGGAGATTCTGGCCTTATCTGCGGGATTGCTGGATATCCAGCAAGTGAGTGCGGCGCTGAAATCGATGAACCAGCAGCTGAGCAAGTAGTGGCGATAGAAAGAACTGAAGAGCAAGAAAATAGCTCTAGCCAGAGCGCTCCGATTCTTCTTGCAGTCCTCGCGCTCTTTTTACTTAGCGCCTTCTTTCTCAATCGCCGGCGCACTAGATAATTCAGAGAATTAATTAGATGACAAATACGCTCAGAGCTAGCAAAGAGAGTTTTCATCCTCTCTTCTGGTGGCTCTGGGCGCTTACTCTTCTTGTAATTCTTCTTGTTTCTGACACCACTCTAATCTCAATTTCAATATCTATCGGAGCAGTTGCTCTAGTGCTTTTAAAACATAGTAATACCTATTGGTATCAATCATTTAGATGGTCGCTACGCCTTGCAGCTCTAGCCTTCACACTTCGAATGGCTATTGGAGTAATTATTGGAGTTCCAATGCCTGGGCAAGTACTTTTCACTATCCCAAGCATCACGCTGCCAGATTTATTTGTTGGAGTAAGGCTCGGCGGTGATGTCACCTCACAGCGTCTCTCTACTGCATTTGATGAAGCTATCTTGCTTGTTGCGCTAATTCTAATTTTTGCTGCAGCGAGCGCTCTAAGTAATCCTCATGAACTGCTACGAGTACTGCCTCGAAAATACTATGGGATAGGGCTTGCAACGGTAATTGCTAGCTCGGTTGCGCCACAGAGCGCTAGAAGTATTGAGAGAGTTAGAGCAGCAAGGCGATTAAGAGGTGAGAGTTCAACTGGCATTGCTTCATTTAGAAAAGTTGGAATCCCAGTGCTAGAAGAGTCTTTGGAGAGGTCAATAGATCTTGCCGCCTCCTTGGAATCTAGAGGCTATGGATATTTTCCAAATCCAAGTAGATATCGCCCTCACAGCTGGCGCCTTCGAGAGACAGTAGCTCTTTCATCTCCAATCTATGCCTTTATCTCTCTTCTACTTCTACCATCAATATCTAGCGCTCTATTTGCAGGGCTTCTCTTGATCGCAGTAATAGCTCCAGGATTTATCTCATGATTACCTTCTCTGGAGTCTCCCTGATCTATCCCAACGCGCAACGAACAATTGTGGAAGATATTTCTTTTACAGTGAATGAAGGAGAGCTACTCCTTCT
>DJBN01000037.1:9563-10732 GCA_002430075.1 Actinobacteria bacterium UBA5975
CTTATCCCCCATCACACTGGAGGAATTCTCACCGGTGAAATCAGCGTTGATGGCCGGAGCACCAGAGCGTTAAAACCTGGAGAGTTGGCAGATGTCGTAGGAATTGTTGGCCAAAATCCCATCAATGGTTTTGTCTCAGACATAGTTGAGGATGAGATTGCATTCGGCCTTGAGAGCCTTGGAATTGCTCCAGAGATTATGCGAAAGCGCGTTGAGGAAGTTCTAGATCTTCTTGCACTTGCTCCTTTAAGAAGAAGAAATGTCTCAGAGCTAAGCGGCGGTGAACAACAGAGAGTGGCAATAGCTGCAGCGCTTGTTACAAATCCAAAGGTTCTACTTCTCGATGAACCAACAAGCGCCCTTGATCCAATTGCAGCAGAGGAGGTACTCTCAATTCTCCATCGCTTAGTTCATGATCTTGGACTTACTGTAATTTTGGCAGAACATAGACTTGAGAGAGTAATTGGATTCGTTGATCGAATTATTCTCATTCATGGCGATGGCTCAGTTGATCTAGGACCTGCAAGGCAGATATTAGGTAACTCTCCTATTGCCCCTCCCTTAGTTGAGTTAGCAAAGAAGCTAGAACTCGGCGAAATTCCACTCTCAATCCGTGAATTTCGCAAGATGGCTCCAGAGATAACTCAGGCTCCGGTGCAAGATATTGCAAAGATCAACGGTGAAGCTTTATTAACTATCAACTCTGTTAGCGCCTCATATGATCAAGATCAGAGAAAAAACGCTCTTAGTGATGTAAATATTCAAATAAATGGCGGCGAGATTGTTGCGCTTATGGGAAGAAATGGCGCAGGAAAGACCACTCTACTTAAATGCGCAGTTGGTCAGGCTCCACTAATTAGAGGAGAGGTCAGAGTAAAGAAGAGAGATCCCAAGAGTTTTACAGATAAGGAATTAATCAGATTTGTTGGATATATCCCTCAAGATGCTGGAGATCTTCTCTATGGGCAATCAATAAAGCAAGAGTGCGAATTAGCAGATCTTGATAATGGAGTTGAACCTGGAACTACCCTGGCAATCTATAAAGAGTTAATGAAGATTCCCAGCCTCAATTCACACCCAAGAGATATCTCTGAGGGTCAGAGACTTGGCCTTGCTCTCAGCATCATCCTCTCGGCTCAGCCAGCGCTAGTCATACTCGATGAACCAAC
>DJBN01000037.1:11015-11227 GCA_002430075.1 Actinobacteria bacterium UBA5975
GTCTTGATATCAACCCATGATGTCGAGCTAGTGGCTGAAGTGGCCGATCGCGTGATCTTTCTTGCAGATGGTGAGGTAATTGCAGATGGGAGCAGTAGAGAAGTTCTTAAGGCCTCCCCTGCCTTTGCTCCACAAGTATCTAAAGCTCTTCCCAATAACAGCTGGCTCTCGCTAAGTGATGTAGAAAGATATTTAAGTGAGAAAAACTAGAA
>DJBN01000102.1:0-1520 GCA_002430075.1 Actinobacteria bacterium UBA5975
TCATCTGGATCGCAGTTGGTATCAAGGATTGCAATGACAGGGATACCAAGCTTCTTAGCTTCAGCAACTGCAAGGTGCTCCTTCTTTGTGTCAACTACCCAAATTGCTGAAGGCAACTTAGTCATGTCGCGAATACCATCGAGGTTCTTAAAGAGTTTTTCGCGTTCGCGGCGAAGAACAAGAAGTTCCTTCTTTGTAAGCAAAAGGTCATTCGCATTCTCTAGAGCCTCAAGCTCCTTAAGGCGCTGAATACGCTTGTAAACAGTTGGGAAGTTTGTAAGCATTCCACCTAACCAGCGCTCTGTAACCGTTGGCATTCCAACGCGAGCTGCTTGGTCGATGATTGGCTTGTGAGCCTGCTTCTTAGTTCCAACGAATAGTACGTGGCCACCCTTAGCAACAGTGTCCTTAACGAAAGCGTAAGCTGAGTCGATAAGTGCAAGTGATTGCTGGATGTCGATGATGTAGATGCCATTGCGTTCTGTGAAGATAAAACGTTTCATCTTTGGATTCCAACGACGAGTCTGGTGTCCGAAGTGGACTCCGCTGTCGAGGAGTTCGCGCATTGTTACAACTGCCATGACGGCACGCTCCTTTTTAGGTTTTTGTGCACAGCACTAAAAACCTGCTCGGTTAATGTCTTAACTATTTGCTAAGACCGTCGCACCTACAACGCCGACCGCAATTTAAATGATTCACATGGCAGAGCCATTGAATAAATTCAGAGCGGACCGAAGTGGCTTGTAATCATCTTTTGCAAAGCCTTGGTATTGCAACCGAAGCGAATGCGCGAGTCATACATAAGTGCTGAGATGTCACGCCGATTTTTTGTCGCCAAAAGTTCAACGTGCAGGTCAAATCTTACCTGCCCGCAACGGGTGCTAAATCCACTCCTAAGCCCTTGGATGAGCCTGCTTAAAGGCTTTCTGCAACCTTTCGGTCGATACATGGGTATAAATCTGCGTTGTGGCAAGGGATGCATGTCCCAAGATTTCTTGCACTGTGCGAAGGTCTGCCCCACCTTCTAATAAATGAGTGGCAGCAGAGTGGCGAAGTCCATGAGGACCCATTCGCTCAACGCCATCGAGAGCTGATAACGCTTCATAGACAACTGTGCGAACTGTTCGTTGATCGATTCTCGAACCGCGAGCTCCAAGAAAAACTGCACGCCCTGCCTTATCACCAGCTAGCGATGGGCGCGCATTGTTGATCCAATCCCCCAGCGCTTTCATCGCAGGTGTACCTATTGGAATGGTACGTTCTTTATTTCCTTTTCCTAAAACTCGCATTGTGTTTCGCCCGTAATCAACATCATCAAGATCAAGGCCACAGAGTTCAGATACTCGAGCGCCAGTTGCATATAAGACTTCAACGATTGCACAATCTCTGATTGATAAGGGGCTCTCTTCTTCGGCCACTCGCGTTGCAAGAGAATCCATTGCAGTTGTTGCATCCACGACAGAGAGCACATCAGGCAGAGTTCTATGTCCGCGCGGTGTAGCAAGGAGATCGGAAGAGCA
>DJBN01000102.1:1601-2949 GCA_002430075.1 Actinobacteria bacterium UBA5975
TCGGTGTAGCGAGGGTTGCCCCTACATCTTTTGTTAGATACCCCCTCTTTGCAGCCCACTTCGTAAAGAGGCGAATCGATACCGCTCGCCGAGAAAGTGAGGTGCGTGCCCCTCCTTTGACTTGCTGGTTAGCAAGCCACGAGCGAATATGTGCAATGGTGATGGTAGAAATATCATCTACTTTCTGCCTCTTGAGGTGGCTAATGAAGCTTTCAAGATCACCTACATAAGCACGCACCGTATGAGCGGAAAGGTTTCGCTCTTTCTCAAGATGCCAGAGGTATTCCACTCGCACTTTCTCGAGGTCGGCCATATCTGAAGAATATAACCACTCTCAGGTGAAATCCCCCAAAAGATTGATGCGAATGCGCATCAAAGTTGATACGGTCTCTTTGTGCGCATTCGAGTCTCAGAAACCGTCTTGATGCCTTCGCTTTCGCGCGAGGCAGACGGGATTGCCGTTCTGCACATCAATACCGAGCTCTCTTTTGAAGATATCGAGAGCTTTATCGGTGAGCAGTTCCAATTAGGTGAACGCGATATCGCCTATGCGCTCTGGGCCGACGATGAAGCAGAGCGGACCTTTACCCCCGTTGAAGGCAGCAGCGACTTCTATATCGATATTCGCTCAGACCTTACTTAACGATCTACAGCTCCCAGCGCAATCAATAAAGTCTCAGGTGCAACCTGCAGAACTGTGCAGAGCGGTGCAATTACATCGATAGATGGACGTCGGTTTTGTCGAAAATAGCGAGAGAGCGAACCTCGATCAATTCCCACAAGCTCTGCCAGCTCTTCGTAATTTGCAATGCCTAGCTTGAGCATCCGATCAGCAATCCATTGCACAGATTCTTCATGAGTAAAACGTCTACCCGATATCTTGGTTGCCACGGAGATGAAGATATGGCAAATGGCAATGTGGCGCTTGCTGAAAAATTATTCGGGTTTACGACCCTGACGTAGAAGACCAAAGGTCAGTGCATCTTCAAGTGCCATCGCAGATGCTGCAATCACGTTTTCGTGAACTCCGATTGTGTTCCACTCGCCTTTTCCATCTGATGTTTCAACAAGAACGCGAGTGATAGCCCCTGTTCCAAGGCGGCCTTCAAGGATTCGCACCTTGTAATCTGTTAATTCAAGGCTAGAAAGTTCAGGATAAAGCTGATGAAGGCCATCTCGAAGTGCGTTATCGAATGCGTTAACTGGTCCGTTTCCGGCTCCGGTGCAGGTGATCTCTTTACCTTGCGCTGTCACAGTTACATCGGCCTTTGTGACAATGTCATTCTTAGTGCCGCGCTCAGTGGTAGTTAACCAATGATCAATCGTAAAGAAAGATGGGCGCTTTCCT
>DJBN01000102.1:2965-8470 GCA_002430075.1 Actinobacteria bacterium UBA5975
CCTTGGTAACAATGTCATTCTTTGTGCCGCGCTCTGTGGTGGTTAACCAGTGATCAATAGTAAAGAACGATGGACGCTTTCCGGTGGCCTCTTCTCGTAATAAGAGTTCAAATGAAGCATCAGCTGCTTCAAAGGTGTAGCCGCGAGATTCCATCTCTTTGACGCGGTCCACGACGCGACCAATGAGTTCGCGATCACCGTTTAAGTCAACGCCGAGTTCCATTGATTTAAGTTCAATAGATGCACGCCCTGCCATATCTGAAACAAGCATGCGCATATCGTTTCCGACTGATTCTGGATCTTCATGTTGGTACAGCGTTGGATCTACCTTGATTGCCGATGCGTGAAGTCCTGCCTTATGTGCAAAGGCTGAGACTCCTGTATACGGCTGACGAGGTGAAGAAGAAATATTGGTTACTTCAGCAACGGCATGAGATATGCGGAAAGCTTCGCGCAGCGCGTTCGCAGGCAAAACATCCTTCTTCTTCTTAAGTTCTAGGTTGGCGATGATGGTGACAAGGTCAGCGTTACCTGTGCGTTCGCCATATCCATTGAGAGTTCCTTGAACATGGGTAGCACCTGCTGCAACTGCTGCCATTGAATTTGCAACAGCGCATCCTGTGTCATTGTGGCAATGGATTCCAAGGCGAGCCGATGAGGCGCCCAAAATATCGTGAACGACATCTGCGATTTCATCGGGCAACATGCCACCGTTGGTATCGCAGAGCGCGATGACATCTGCTCCGGCCTCTGCGGCAACGCGGATAACTTCGAGTGCATATGCGCGATTAGCGCGGTAGCCATCAAAGAAGTGTTCTGCATCAAGAAATACTCGCTGGCCCTCTTCGCGAAGGTGGGTGACAGAGTCACGGATCATTGCCAGGTTCTCATCTAAATTTGTCTTAAGAGCCAAATCGACGTGGCGGTCATAGGCTTTTGCAACCAGAGTTACAGCAGGCGCTCCTGAATCACGAAGGGCTCCAAGAAGTACATCATCGGCGGCTTTAACGTTCGGTCTGCGGGTTGCACCAAAGGCTACAAAGGTGGCGTTCTTTAACTGTAGTTCTTTCTTGGCGAGAGCGAAGAATTCGGTGTCTTTAGGGTTTGCACCTGGCCATCCACCTTCAATAAAGCCAACGCCTAAATCATCGAGGTGGCGGGCAATTGTTAATTTGTCATGGACCGAGAGATTTAAGCCTTCTTGCTGCGCACCATCACGAAGAGTTGTGTCATAGATGTGCAGAGCTTCTTTATCAAAAGGCGAATTACTAGTGATCACAGCGCGACCTTCTTCATCCAATTATGAGTATCCGCGATTGTGCCGTGTTGAATTGCAAGTAGGTGGTTACGAATCTGCATGGTGATAGCGCCAGGTTGGCCATCTCCTGTAACCCATGTACCCATTGCAGATTTTGCTTGACCGACAGGGGATACAACAGCTGCGGTTCCGCAGGCGAAGATTTCTGTGATTTCTCCGGATGAGACACCGTCTCGCCAATCATCGACTGAAAGCATTACCTCTTCTGTCTTATATCCAAGATCTTTTGCCACAGACAAGATTGAATCGCGCGTGATACCAGGAAGCAGGGTTCCGGTCAGCTTAGGTGTAATCACCGTTGCATCGGCGCCGATTCCCTTAACGAAGTAAAGGTTCATGCCACCCATCTCTTCAACCCACTTACGCTCTATTGCATCAATCCATACAACTTGATCGCAGCCTTCGCTAGCTGCAGCCTTTTGTGCAACAAGGGATGCTGCGTAGTTTCCGCCACACTTTGCCTCTCCTGTGCCGCCAAGGGCTGCTCGAACATATTCAGTTGAGATCCAGACAGAGACAGCCTTTGAAGGATCAAAGTATGCGCCAGCTGGGGTTGCAATAAGAAGGTAGGTCGCTTTATTAGTTGGGCGAACACCTAAGCCAACTTCGGTGGCGATCATGAATGGGCGGATATAGAGCGCTTCGCCAACTTTTCCTGGTGTCCATCCGGCATCGTGGCTAACAAGGGCGTGAATTGTTTCGAGAAATAACTCTTCAGGCATTTCAGGAAGTGCCAGGCGCTGGGCAGATCGTGCAAAGCGGCGAGCGTTTGCTTCTGGGCGAAAGAGTGCAATACCGCCATCTGGTTGGCGATATGCCTTCATGCCTTCAAAGATTTCTTGTCCGTAATGAAAAACTGCTGTTGCAGGATCCAAAGAGATTGGGCCATAAGGTTTGAGCTCAGGTTCTTGCCAGCCGCCACTTTCAGTCCATTCGCAGACGACCATATGGTCGGTGTAATACTTTCCAAAACCACAGTTGGCGACTTTTTCTTCGCGTTCGGCAGTTGGAACTGCGTTGGAATTGAGAGTGATCTTCATTTACTTCACCAATTCTGCTAGCGCTGAACCGATTTCGGTGGTGCCACGTTTTGTATCACCACGTGAAAGTAGGTCTGCCGCAACGGCTTGCTCGACATCGCGAGCTGCATCAGTGAGACCTAAGTGATCTAACATCATTGCAACAGACATGATTGTCGCAGTCGGGTCAGCAAGATTCTTACCCGCGATGTCAGGTGCTGAACCATGTACTGGTTCGAACATCGATGGAAATGCACCTGTTGGGTTGATATTGCCAGAGGCAGCAAGTCCAATGCCGCCGCAGATTGCAGCTGCGATATCGGTCAAGATATCTCCAAAGAGGTTATCGGTGACGACAACATCGAAGCGTTCTGGGTTTGTTACAAAGAACATCGACGCTGCATCAACATGCAGATAATCTGTTGTCACCGTTGGGAATTCTTTAGCAACCTCGTTAAAGGTGCGAGTCCAGAGGCTGCCTGCACGAGTCAGGACATTGTTCTTATGTACCAGTGTGAGCTTTTTGCGATCACGTGCTGCAGCGCGAGCAAATGCATCGCGAATTAGTCGTTCTGCTCCTCGTCGAGTATTAAGGGATTCTTCCGTTGCAATCTCTGCATCAGTGCCTTCAGCAAGAACTCCACCTGCACCCACATACGGTCCTTCTGTACCTTCGCGCACCACGATGAAATCGATAGGCGCCTTTGTAGCAAGAGGGCCCGTAACACCTGGCATTAATTTTGCCGGGCGAAGATTGATGTAATGATCAAAGGCGAAGCGCAATTTAAGAAGTAACCCGCGCTCCAGGACACCGCTTGGAACAGTTGGGTCCCCCACGGCGCCGAGCAAGATGACATCAGATTGTGCGAGCTCTGCCAGAACCGAGTCAGGAAGTACTTCACCTGTGCGATGCCAATATCCAGCCCCTAAGTCGTAGTGGGTCTTGTTAAATGTCACTCCGTATTTAGCGGCAATGACATCAAGAACTTTAAGACCTTCACCTACTACTTCAGTGCCGATTCCGTCTCCGGGGATTACTGCAAGGTTGATTGTGCGTGCCATTAGCTCACCAGAGTCACTGAACGAACGAGATCTGCTCCGGTCTCTTTCTTAACAGCCTCTGCAACCGCATCGCTTACTGCAGAATCAACAGTGAGCGCCATTAGAGCTTTGCCACCTGCTGATTCGCGAGCAACCTGCATACCTGCAATATTGATCTTGGCTGCACCGAGTGCGTTACCGACTGCGCCAACAACGCCTGGCTTATCTGCATAGCGAAGGAAGAGCAAGTTATCTGTTGGCGGAAGATCAAGATCAAAAGCATCAACTGCGATGATTTTCTCTACTTTGCGAATTCCCATCAAGGTTCCATCGACCTTAATTGATTTTCCGCTTGCCAGGGATGCATGCAAAGAAATCATGCTGCGATATTCAGGGCTATCAGGAGTTGTCGTTACAGTTGAAGTCATGCCCCGATCGGCTGCAAGTCCTGGTGCATTGACATAGCTGACAGCTTCAATTCCAGAGGAAGCAAGAGCGCCTTTGAGTGCGCTGATTGCCAAGACTGAAGAGTCATGGCCTGAGATATCTCCCATGACGGTGATTTCGATAGATACAGGAGTTTCACCAGCCAGAGCGGTGGCAATCTGCGCCATCTTCTCAACAAGTGGAAGTGAAGGGCGAATTTCATCGTGGATTGCTCCACCTTTAACGTTTACTGCATCAGGTACCAATTCGCCAGCAAGTGCCTTGCGAACTGAGACTGCTACTGCAATTCCTGCGCGTTCTTGCGCCTCATCCGTTGAAGCGCCAAGGTGTGGCGTTGCAATAACCTGATCAAGCTGGAATAACGGTGAATCAGTACATGGCTCGGTGACATAAACATCGAGTCCAGCACCGGCTACACGACCTTCGACAATTGCATCATAAAGTGCGCTCTCATCGAGGACGCCTCCACGTGCTGCATTAATAATGCGCACCTCTTTCTTCACCTTCTTGAGCGCCTCAACCCCAATCAGGTTTGCGGTCTCTTTTGTCTTAGGCAAGTGGATAGTGATGAAATCACTTCGCTTGAGAAGGTCATCGAGTTCAACAAGTTCTACGCCAAGCTGGGCAGCCTTTGCTGGCTGTAGGTACGGGTCATATGCAATGACGTTCATTCCGAATGCTTGCATGCGATGAGCCACAAGCTGACCAATGCGACCAAAGCCAACTACTCCAAGGGTCTTCTCGAAGAGTTCAGCGCCTGTGTACTTAGAGCGCGCCCACTTTCCATTTTTGAGCGCTGCATGCGCCGGAGAAATGAAACGTGCTGAAGCAAGAAGTAATGAGATTGCAAGCTCTGCTGCGGAAACTATATTTGATGTTGGTGCGTTAACAACCATCACGCCGGATGCAGTAGCAGCCGGAATATCAACGTTATCAAGACCTACGCCTGCGCGAGCAATGACCTTTAGGCCCTTTGCGGCACCAATCGCTTCAGCATCCATCTTGGTTGCAGAACGAATGAGCACTGCATCAACACCTAAGCCAAGGGCTGCAAGAAGTTCTGCGCGGTTTGCACCATCGCAATTACGAACTTCAAAGTCAGGACCTAAGGCATCCAGTGTTGCTGCGCTGAGCTCTTCAGCAATCAGAACGATGGGTTTAGCCACGCGCGGCACTTCCCTCTTTGTAATCGTCTTTGTTGGTGTTCTTCATCCAACTAAACATCTTACGAAGTTCACGTCCAACAGTTTCGATTGGGTGTGCCTCACCTTTGGCGCGAAGAGCTGTAAATTCTTTAGCTCCGCTTTCAAGATCATCGACAAAGCGCTTAGCAAAAGCACCTGATTGAATATCGGCAAGAACTGCCTTCATATTCTCTTTTACGTGTGGGTCAATGACGCGTGGGCCTGATACATAGTCACCGAATTCAGCTGTATCAGAGACTGACCAGCGCTGCTTTGCGATTCCACCCTCGTACATCAAGTCAACAATCAACTTGAGTTCGTGTAAACATTCAAAGTAAGCAACTTCTGGTTGGTAGCCAGCTTCAACGAGAGTCTCAAAGCCGTACATCACGAGCTGGGATGCGCCACCGCAGAGAACTGATTGCTCGCCAAATAAATCGGTTTCAGTCTCCTCAGTAAATGTTGTCAGGATTCCGCCAGCGCGAAGTCCACCGAT
>DJBN01000079.1 GCA_002430075.1 Actinobacteria bacterium UBA5975
GAAGTTTGATGAGCGAGGCAACCTTCTATGAACGAGCCGGTGGAGCTGCGACTTTTAAAGAGCTAACGGCGCGCTTCTATGAAAAAGTTGCAGTAAATCCAATACTGAAGCCAATGTATCCAGATGAGGATTTGGCTGGGGCACAGGAACGTCTTGAATTATTCTTGGCACAATATTGGGGCGGGCCAGCGACCTATTCAGAACAGAGAGGCCATCCCAGGCTTCGGATGCGACATGCACCATTTCATATCGCAACCCCTGAGCACGATGCCTGGCTCGAATGTATGCATGCTGCCGTGATCGACTTGGCGATTGCTGAGGATCTCAAAGAAGAGCTATGGACTTATTTCCAATATGCGGCCCATTCAATGAAGAACCAGCCAGATTTAACTTAATAAACACCTAAAATGCGCGATTTTTTGCGCGACTTACGGCACTATTTACCCAGCCAACAGTGCGAGCCACGCATTGAAACAAGGGAGCAAGTTAGTGCCACAGACATTGGTACTGAACGCCACCTACGAGCCACTAGGTGTCGTCTCAGAGCGACGAGCGTTGATACTCGTCTTAAATCAGCGTGCCACAACCGTTGAAGAGTCAGATACCGTTTTACATTATTCGGGCGGTGAAATAATCCTGCCGGCAGTTATCAAACTAGTTAAATTTGTTCGAATTCCATATCGCCATGCGGTGCCACTTTCCAGGCGCGCACTCTTTGCTCGCGATGGGGGACGTTGTGTTTACTGCGCCGCGCCTGCAACATCTATCGACCATGTAATTCCACGAAGTCGTGGTGGTGGACATAATTGGGAGAATGTTGTTTCGGCTTGCCACAAATGCAATCATCAGAAAGCTGATCGCACCCTTAAAGAGATTGGCTGGAAGTTAAAGAAGCTACCCCGCGAACCAGCCGGTGCGGCATGGAGAATTCTTGGAACAGGTAAGCCAGATACGAGATGGATCTCATACCTGCGGCCATTTGGCGCAGAACACGGCGTTGCCTAAGATACCTGCATGTCATTAAATACTTTTAACCAAGTAAGCGCCGGACTGATAAACCGAATCACTCAAGAAGATGGTTCGATGCCTGGCGATCCGCTCGGAACCTTTAAAGGAATTCTTTACTTCGTCGGCGTTCCTGCGTTGATGTTTGCAGTTATTTCAGCGGTGGTCTTACTTTCTACTGTTGATCGCAGAAAGAAGAGCTCGACACTTTCTCGTATTGAATAATCTTTAAGCATCTTTAGCTTGAGCCTTAAGTGCTCTTGCAAGTGCATCTCGACTCTCTGAAACTAATCTGCGAAGACCGGCTGGTGAATCTTTGCCAGTTGTTTCAAGCCAATTAATGGTCTTTTCTAACGTCTGCTTATCGGTTATATATGTTGGATAGCAGAGTTCAACAAATGAGCTACCGATATCAAACGAAGCGTTATCCCACATAGTAATTAGTGACTCAAAATAAGGATCTACATAGGCAGCCAGTAAATCTCGTTGGCCAGAGCGCATGAAACCTCTATGAATTGCGGCGCGGATCGAACTAGTCATCTCTTCTTTGGTAATTGAATTCCAAGCAGCAGTTTTTGCCTCAGCTGTTGAGAAGGCGGCAACACAAGTTGCATGGCCGAGTTGACCATTAATTGTGTTATCCCTTTCAAGCTCACCATCTAATTCGGCTCGAGTAAATAAGTTGCGCTCACAGAGAGCTAAGACAAATGTCCAACGAAGATCAGCATCAACTTTAAGGCCAGCCAATTTCCCATCTAGAAGCGCTCGAAGCTGAGTCAAATGGCCCTTTGTGGTTGCAAGGCCAGAAAAAATTCTGGCAAATTGAAGTTGGTGATCACTCTCGGCCTTTGCCGATGCCAGCATTCCAGCAAGTGCATCAGCAACTCTTATCCGAAGTTCATCGCGCTTTGCTGGGTTTGCATAGAGCTCTACTGCGGTTGTTAATTGGTTACCAATTACCGTTACAACAGTTATGTCACTCTCGCCAGGCAGGCCAGCGATTGCAATATCAATAAAGTCAGTCGTACTTATCTCACCATCTCGCAACATATCCCAAGAGATTGCCCAGCACATCGCACGGGTTAGGCCATCAGAGATATTTCCAAGATGGGCTTTTAGCGTCGCAATCGAACGATCATCTAAACGCACCTTGGCATATGAGAGATCACGGTCATTAATTAGAAGTAGATCGGCAACGCTCTCACCTGCAAGTTCTAAGACCTCAGTTCTCTCACCTGCAACATCTAATTCGACAGATTTGCGGAGCAGAACGCTCTCACCCTTTACATCATATAAACCAACTGCAAGGCGATGAGGACGAAGCTCTTTAGAGCCAGCAGGAATAATAGGAGCTTCCTGAAGGATTTCAATCTTCGAATATTTATCATTTGAAATTTCAAGAATTGGTCGCAAGGTATTTACACCAGCAGTCTGCAGCCAAGTCGAGACCCAAGGCTTTAAATCACGTCCACTTGTAGCAGTTAGTTCAACCAATAAATCATCGAGAGTTGTATTGGCAAAGGCATGCTTTGCGAAATACTTCTGTAGTCCAGCAATAAAGTTATCGCGCCCAACGTGGGCAACTAGTTGTTGCAGAACTGAGGCGCCCTTTGCATATGTGATGCCATCAAAGTTGGCATTTACAGTTTCAATATCGACCATATCTGTAACGATTGGGTGGGTAGAAGAGAGTTGATCTTGGCGATATGCCCAGTTCTTTCGCTCTGAATTAAAGCCAGTCCATGCGTTAACAAAGCGAGTTCCCTCAGCAGAGGCCAGATGTGAAGACCATTCAGCGAATGATTCATTTAGCCATAAGTCATCCCACCATTGCATTGTGACCATATTGCCAAACCACATATGTGCCATCTCGTGCAAGATGGTATTTGCGCGGGCGTCATACATGCGCTCTGTTACCTTGCTTCGAAATACCAACAGACTCTCTAAGAAGGTAACTGCGCCAGAGTTCTCCATCGCGCCCCAGTTAAAATCGACAACAGCAATTTGATCATACTTTTCAAATGGATATGCCAATCCGAAAACTTTTTCAAAGTAGGCAAAGCCTTGCTTGGTAACTAAGAAAATATCCTCAGGATCTAGCGACTCGGCCAATGATTTACGGCAGTAGATTCCAAGTGGAACGCTCTTCTGCCCAACATACTCATCATGTACGTGATAGTAAGGACCAGCAATCAGGGCAGTTATGTAAGTTGAAATTCTCGGTGTTGGAAGAAAATTCCAAATGTTCTTATCTCCAGCAATCTCACTCTTACTTTTAACAGGAGAGTTTGAGATAACCTCCCAATGCTTTGGCGCTGTGACAGTAAGCTGAAAAGTAGCCTTTAAATCTGGTTGATCAAAGCATGGATACATCTTTCGGATATATGCAGTCTCGCCCTGCGAATAGAGATAGACCTCGTTATCTGCTGGATCTACTGAATATTGCAGACCTTCACCAGTCTTTGAGTATTCGCCCTCAATCTCAATCACTAATTCATTTAGGGCAGCTAGATCTTTGATGAAGATACTCTCGCCATCGTAATTTGATACAGCTACATCCTTGCCATTTAGCTTTGCGGAGATAACACGCTTTCCGACGGCATCGATAAAAGTCTCATACCCAGGCTTGTTGCAAGAGAATTTGACCACCGATCTAGCGATGAAGTTCTCGGCGCCCTGACAGACGTCGATACTGACTTCGTATGATGTGACTGAAAGGTGCGCGCTACGTTCGCGGGCTTCGGTTCTTGAGATATTTAAACCAGGCATGCGCGCACTCTATCTTTCCTTATCTAAGATACCCATATGAGCGAAGAGAAGAGCAGTCTCTACAACCTAAGTAATAGGTCATTTCGCCTTCGCGGAACTCGAATAACCGAGGCTCAAGATCGCGCCACTCAGCTTTTCTGGGATGAATTCGGAATTTCACCCAATCAAGACATAAATCCAAAAGAGATCTTCCCAACAAGCACTGCGGTCATAATGGAAATTGGAACCGGAATGGGCGAGGCAACAGCCGAAATTGCACGCACCTTTCCTGAAACTGGATTTCTGGCACTTGAGGTACATCGCCCTGGAATTGGTTCGTTGCTCGCTCGGATAAATGAATTTAGTCTAAAGAATATTCGCTTAATTAATGAAGATGCTCGAATAATTCTAGATCAGAAGATGCCAGATGAAAGCCTTGATGCGATTCATTTATATTTTCCAGATCCTTGGCATAAGAAGAAGCATTGGAAGCGGCGCATAATACAGAGTGATTTTCTAGATCTCATCTACCGCAAATTAAAATCCGGTGGATATATTCATATTGCAACAGATTGGGTTGCTTATGCAGAGTGGAGTGCTAGCAAATTTGAAACAGACTTGAGATTTTCTGGGGGAGTAATTCCAAAGCCAGAGTTTCGGCCACTCACAAGATTTGAAGATAAAGGTTTAGGCAAGGGACATCTAGTTACAGATTTAAAATACTTTAAAGTTTAAATCTTGCCAGTCTCATCAAACTTTGCCATCAAATTAATTCTGCGCACATGACGTTCATCGCCAGGAAATGGCGTTGCTATAAATTTATCAACGAGCTCTAAACAGAACTCTTCAGAGTGCATCCGGCCACCAATTGAGATCACATTTGCATTATTGTGCTCCCGCGCAAGTACAGCAGTTTCTAGCGACCAGACAAGTGCGGCGCGAATTCCCTTAACTTTATTTGCAGCAATTTGCTCGCCATTTCCTGAACCGCCCAGCACGATGCCAAGGGAACCTGGATCAGCTGCAACTCCTTGTGCCGCAGGAATACAGAAGACGGGATAATCATCAAGAGCGTCATATTCGATTGGTCCGTGGTCTATTACTTCATGACCGCTTGTCTGCAAGTGCTTGATAATGACGCCCTTGAACTCAAGGCCAGCATGGTCGCTTCCGATATGAATTCTCATCTCACAATAATGGCAGAAAACTCAAACGGCCCCTGCTATTTCTAGCAAGAGCCGTTTAAGAAGAGAGAGAATTGCTATAGATGTACTACTTGATAGCTGACTTTAGGCGCTTCTTGTCATTCTTTTCCTTATCCATTCCACCAAGCTTCTTGCCTGGAGCAGATTCAACCTTTGATGTAACGCGATCGTTTAGACCAGCCTTTTTTGCAGTAGCTTGATCAGCAGTTAGCTTGCCATTGGTGACAGCGGCATCAATCTCGGTTGTTTCGAAGTCAACAAGGGCAGTAATCAGCTCTGCCTTCTTATCGCCAGCAAGTATTGCAAGTGAAGTGCCAGCAAGGCGAGCTGCCTTGAGATCTTCTGATGTGATTCCGAGAGTCGAAGTTATTACAAGTTCACGTGCCACAGAATTCTTTCCAAACCCATTCCTGAATGGATCCTTCATCGGCTTCATCTTTGGAGCCGCAGAAACCATCGCCGCAGCAATTGCATCAGCCTGTGCCTGAGTAATCGTTCCACTCGAAACTAATCCCGAAAGAACTGCAGAAATTCCTGCAGCTCCGCCACCTTTACGCCCTGGGTCTGCTGCAGATATAGAAGCAGTTGAAACAGTCCCAATTGAAAGTACTGTCGCTAAAACAACAGCTGCAATTTTCTTATTAATCATTTATTTACTCCCCAACCGATTTGAACATTCTAGAAGTAATTACCTCCAG
>DJBN01000031.1:0-4733 GCA_002430075.1 Actinobacteria bacterium UBA5975
CCAGAAGTAGATGGAGTTCTCTCATGAAGATCGATGTCATCTCAATCTTTCCTGAGTATTTAACTCCACTTAAACTCTCATTGCTCGGTAAAGCGCAAAGCGCAGGACTTGTAGATATCCAGGTTCATGATCTGCGTGCTCAAGCTACCGATAATCACAACACAGTGGATGACACTCCATACGGTGGAGGGGCCGGAATGGTGATGTTGCCTGAAATTTGGGCAAAGACAATTGATCCCATAATCTCCGAAGGCTCGGACCTGATCATTCTTACGCCAGCGGGTAAGCGTTTTAACCAAGAGATGGCTGAAGAATTCTCATCTGCGACGCAATTGATTTTTGCATGCGGCAGGTATGAAGGCATTGATGATCGTCTTCGCCAGTATTACTCAAAGCCTGAATTTGCTTCCCGCAATATTGGCGTCCATGAAGTCTCGATTGGTGATTATGTTCTTGGCGGCGGGGAAGTTGCATCTATGGTGATGATTGAAGCAATCACCCGTTTGATTCCTGGAGTTCTAGGTAATCCAGAATCACTTGCAGAAGAGTCACATAACACCCAGGGTTATCTTGAATATCCTAATTTCACTAAACCGCAAGAATGGCGCGGAATTAGCGTTCCCGAGGTTCTCTTAAGTGGCAATCATGCCGAAATCGCAAAGTGGCGTATGCAACAGGCGCAACTGCGTGCTGAAAATAATCGCTAACTCGGCAGTAACAGGGTTCCTACCGTAGAGTTCGGCCCATGAATGAAGAATCGGCAAATATTCAGTCACGCCTCATTCGTGATTTAGAGCCAGTCGTTGCCGTTGAGCTCGATCGACATTTAACAGTCCAAAAGAATTGGTATCCCCATGAGTACGTCCCTTGGTCTGAGGGGCGCGATTATGCAGGTCCTCTTAATGGAGATGCATGGCAGGCGCAAGATTCACGTCTGACACCGGTTGCGCAAGACTCACTTGTCTTAAACCTTCTCACTGAAGATAACTTGCCGAGCTATCACACTGAAATTGCTATCTCTATGGGTCGCGACGGTGCTTGGGGTAATTGGATTGAACGATGGACTGCAGAAGAGGCGCGCCATGCAATCATGATCCGCGACTACTTAATGGCAACCCGTGGCGTAGATCCATATGAACTTGAAGATTTGCGTATGGCGCATATGTCTTTGGGATACCAGACGCCATACGAAAACGATATGTTGCACACAATCGCCTATGTGTCATTCCAAGAGCTCGCTACTCGAATTTCTCATCGCAATACAGGCAGGATTTCTAATGATCCGATTGCTGAAGCAATGATGCAGAGAGTTGCTCTGGATGAGAACCTGCACATGCTCTTTTATCGCAATACGCTAAGCGCAGCCCTGGATATGGAACCAAATGCTGCAATGCGCGCCATAGCAGATGTCGTTACCAACTTTGATATGCCTGGGGCGAATATGCCAGGCTTTGGACGTAAGGCAATCCAAATTGCTTTGGCTGGAATCTATGACTTACAGCAACATTTAGATGATGTTGTAGCCCCCGTTCTGCGCGCATGGAACGTTTTTGAACGGACCGACCTTTCTGGTGATGGGCTAGTTGCCCTTGAAGAGCTAAAGACTTTTATGGATACCACCTATAAGGCAGCAGCTACATTTAACGATAAGCGTGAAGTCCACTTCGAGCGTCAAATTGCTCGAGGCATTGCACCAATTCGCATCACCAACTAACTCTGAAATAAGATGGGTGCCATGACGCGCACATATCTGGTTGAGACTTATGGGTGCCAGATGAATGTTCACGATTCTGAACGTATCGCAGGGTTACTTGATGAGGCTGGATATATCCCTGTTGCTGAAGGCGTGCAAGCGGATATTGTTGTTTTTAATACCTGCGCAGTTCGTGAAAATGCTGACAATAAACTCTATGGAAACTTAAGTTTCTTAGCTCCCATCAAAAAGAAGAATCCTGCAATGCAGATAGCTGTTGGAGGCTGTCTTGCGCAGAAAGATCAAGCAATTATCTTGAAGAAAGCGCCTTACGTTGACGTGGTCTTCGGTACACATAATGTGGGCTCACTACCCGTGCTTCTTGAGCGCGCCAGAATTGAAGAAGAATCTCAGATAGAAATTCTAGAATCGTTAGAACATTTTCCTTCAACGCTTCCCGCTCGTAGATTCTCAGCATTTACATCATGGGTTTCAATCTCCGTGGGGTGTAATAACACCTGCACTTTCTGCATTGTGCCAACTCTTCGCGGAGTCGAGAAGGATCGCCCTACCGCCGACATTCTGACTGAGATGCGCACATTGGCCGACCAAGGCGTAATAGAAATTACATTGCTTGGACAGAACGTTAATGCATATGGTGTTGAATTTGGTGATCGCGGAGCATTTGCCAAGTTACTTCGCGAGGCGGGAAAGATTGAAGGGCTAGAGCGAATTAGGTTTATGTCGCCTCATCCACGCGATTTCACAGATGATGTAATCGAGGCGATGGCGCAGACTCCCACTGTTATGCCGCATTTACATATGCCCCTGCAATCGGGATCAGATGCAATTCTGCAAACGATGCGCCGTTCATATCGGACCGATAAATATCTTGGAATTCTAGAACGCGTTCGCGCATCACTTCCAAAAGCAATGATCACCACAGATATCATCGTCGGATTTCCTGGCGAAGAAGAGAAAGACTTCCAAGACACACTTGATATCGCTACAGCTGCGCGATTTGCCGCCGCTTATACATATAAGTATTCCATCCGCCCGGGTACTCCAGCGGGGATAATGCCGAATCAAGTTCCTGAATCAATTGTCGGCGAACGCTACACGCGCTTGCATGAACATCAACAGAAAATATCTTTATCTGTTAATCAAGAATCAATTGGCAGAACCCATAGAGTGATGGTTTCAGAGATTGAGGGACGACGAGATGAGGCACAGTCTCGGATGACAGGGCGTTCAGAGGACTTCCGATTGGTGCACTTTAGTAGCGCAACCGATGCACGTCCTGGCGATTTCGTTGATGTAGAAATTGGCCAGACATCTGCCCATTACCTCATTGGTGATTCCAAATCAGTAATTCGCACTCGTGGAGGAGATGCGCATCAGGCTCGTACGGCACCGGCAACAACTGCGTTAGGTATGCCGAAAGTGCGTGCATGAGCAGAGTTATTGTTATTTGTGGAGCTACCGCTACAGGGAAAAGTGATATTGCAATAGCAGTTGCACAAGAGTTGGGTGCTGAAATTATTAATGCTGACTCGATGCAACTCTATAAAGGCATGGATATCGGTACAGCTAAATTGAGCGTGAATGAACGTGGGGGAGTAGTCCACCATCTGCTTGGTGTTCTTCATGTAAAAGAAGATTCAACGGTTGCGTGGTATCAAGATCTAGCTCGTACAACAATTGAGGATATACATGCGCGCGGCAAAGATGCAGTAATAGTTGGAGGCACAGGTTTATATATAAAAGCGATTCTTGATGATTTGAATTTTCCCGATACAAGTCCAGAAATTCGTGCCAAACTCGAGGCAGAAGCTGCAGAGTTCGGTGCAGCATCTCTCTTCTCGCGTTTGACTGAGCTGGATCCAGCTGCTGCCATCGCCATTGACCAGGCGAATACTCGCCGAATTATCAGAGCGTTAGAGGTGATTGAAATTACTGGAAAGCCATTTACGGCGAATCTTCCACGAGAAGATAGCTCACGTTATCCCGATGCGATGCAATTTGGTTTAGTGATGGATCGCGAGCATCTGCGAGACCGAATTGATCAACGAGTCGATCGTATGTGGGAGGCAGGCTTTGTAGCTGAAGTTGATTCCTTGATCGCTGAAGGAATCTCTGAAGGAGTGACGGCGCAGAAGGCGCTTGGATATGCCCAAATCATTTCAATGCGCAGCGGTCAGATGAGCGAATTGGATGCGAAGGAAGATACAAAGAGAGCAAGTCGCCAATATGCCCGCAGGCAAGAAACCTGGTTTTCGCGAGATTCACGAATTCAGTGGGTAGCCCAACGCCAACCCCGATTAGAAACCATTCTTGAGAAGATAAACTCCTAACCTCATGAGCGCTCCCATTATTGCCTCCTATGGCCACGGAACTGAGAATGACTTTCTGATTCTCTTTAATCCGGATGAGTCAATTGAGATTTTGCCTCACCAGGTAGCAGCAATGTGCAGCCGCAGTTCTGGAATTGGTGCAGATGGATTTATTCGAATTGCACGCCGTGAAGATAGATGGTTTATGGATTACCACAATGCCGATGGCACGATTGCCGAGATGTGCGGTAACGGAATTCGCGTGATGGCAAAGTACTTGATCACTCATGGCCATCAGCCTGAGGGAATTTTTGCCATTGACACTCGAGATGGAATGAAGCATCTGCGCGTTCCGCTGGAAGGCGATATCTCAGTGAATATGGGCAAGGTGACTGATGAGATGGAAGAGATTGAGACGACCAATAATTCGCGTACCTGGTCTGGATACAACATCAGCGTTGGCAACCCACATGCCGTGGTCTTCGTAGATTCACTAGATGATGTTGGTTCGTTGGAAAACGCTCCATTGGTTACACCCACATCTTCTTATCCAGAGGGCGTCAACGTTGAATTTGTTGAAATCCTCAAGAGCGGCGAAGCAAAAATGCGCGTGCATGAACGCGGCAGTGGCGAGACTCGCTCATGTGGAACTGGCACCTGCGCTGTGGCACTTGCTGCCATACTTAAAAGTAACGGCTCGCTTCCGG
>DJBN01000031.1:4985-9308 GCA_002430075.1 Actinobacteria bacterium UBA5975
TCTATCCACCTGGCGGTCGTCTCATTGTTGATATTGATGGACACTCGAATGCAACCCTGATTGGACCTGCCGTGATTGTGAGCGAGCATGACATTACAAAATATTTAACGCAATGACTAATCCAGAGGATGGTTACGACAAGCTCTTCAATGAATTACTTCTTGAGAGCGCGAGGGCGGCGGCAGATTTTGACGCCGATGAAAGCGACTTCCAAGAAAATGATCAGCAAGAACTTTCTGATAGAAATGCGCTTCGCCGTATCAAGGGATTTTCCACGGAACTTCAAGATATCTCCGAGGCTGAATACCGCCAACTTCAACTAGAACGCGTCGTATTAGTTGGTGTTTGGACTGAAGGAAGTGCGGAGATGGCCGAAAATTCCATGGCGGAATTGAAGGCCTTAGCTGAAACTGCGGGTTCTGAAGTGATGGATGCATTGATTCAACGTCGCGATAGACCAGATCCTGCGACATATATTGGATCTGGAAAAGTGATTGAGCTGCGCCAGATTGTTATCGCTACGGGCGCCGACACCGTTGTCTGTGATGGTGAATTATCGCCTGCGCAGCTACGTACTCTGGAAGATAAGTTAAAGGTCAAAGTTGTCGATCGCGTTGCTCTGATCCTTGACATCTTTGCCCAACATGCGAAGAGCAAAGAAGGTAAGGCACAAGTTGAGTTGGCGCAGATTGCATATTTACTTCCCAGGCTTCGCGGTTGGGGAGATTCACTTTCGCGCCAAGTCGGTGGTCGCGCAGCCGGCGGTGCTGGTATCGGCGGACGAGGTCCCGGTGAGACAAAGATAGAGACAGATCGTCGACGTATTCGTGACAAGATGGCAAAGTTACGTCGAGAAATTTCCGAGATGAAAACTTCTCGTGATACCAAGCGGCAAGAACGCAAACGATTTAATATTCCATCCGTTGCGATAGCTGGATATACCAATGCAGGTAAATCTTCCTTACTCAATTCACTTACGGGAGCAGGAGTATTAGTTGAAAATGCTCTCTTTGCAACCTTGGATCCCACGGTGCGCAAATGCGAAACAAAGGAGGGTCGCATCTATACTCTCTCAGATACTGTCGGATTTGTGAGACACCTGCCACATCAGCTTGTTGATGCATTTAAATCAACGCTCGAGGAAGTGTCGGGAGCAGACCTAATTGTCCACGTTGTCGATGGCTCGCATGCGGATCCATTTGAACAGATTCGTGCTGTACGACAAGTCATCACTGAAATCGGGGGAGGCGAGATACCTGAAATTATCGCAATCAATAAGGTTGATATTGCTAATCCAGATATAGTGATGGAAATATTGCGTAAAGAACCTAACAGTTATGCTTTCTCAGTCCGCTCAGGTTTTGGTGTAGATGGATTAGTGCACGCAATTGAGAAATCACTTCCTCATCCAAGCGTGGAGATAACAACTGTAATTCCTTATAGCCGAGGCGATTTAGTGAGCGCGATCCATGAGCAAGGTGAAATCCTGAGTGAGGAACATCTCGCCGAAGGCACAGCCATTCATGCCTATGTGGATGGCGGGCTTGCTCGGGCAGTAGAGATTGCTACCGCCAAGCAGGAATAAAAGCGACACGCCGTCTGTTATATCGTCTGGATAGTAGGGAATGCGCAACTATTCGCGCATGTCGGGTAGGTTCACCCGCTCATGCTAGATATTTGGAAGCGAGGTGAGAGCAGTGGCAACAGATTACGACACACCAAGAAAGACCGACGAGGAGCTTCACGAGGAATCGTTAGAAGAACTCAAAGCAAAGCGTGTTGATGCACAGTCAGGCCAGATCGATGTAGATGAAGCAGAAGCTGCAGAGAATCTTGTGCTTCCAGGTGCAGACCTTTCTGGTGAGCAATTATCGGTTCGAGTTGTGCCCGCACAGTTAGATGAATTCTCATGTTCGCGGTGTTTCTTAATTCATCACATTACCCAGCTTGCTAAGGGTGAAGGCGCTAAAGCAGTTTGTAAAGAGTGCTCGTAAGTTCTTGAGATTTTTTTGAACTTACCAACCAATAAGGCGTGGAGTCGCGTGCATCCTTGAGCGTGATCTTCACACCTGTTGAAATCCAAAATGTTATTGCTAAGAATGCTGCAGGGTCGGCATCACGAGTACGCAGACTGCGCATTTGCGCAGCGGTCAACAGTTCAACGTTCCCCAGGTATTTAATTTCTATATGAGCCCTACCGATTCTCAACTCGCCATCTGCAATGCGAATCTCAGAGCGAGCTCGAATTGCAACTATGAGAAGAATCCCTGTTGCCACAAGCCAGGCAATAAAGGCGCTTCGATTATCAAAGGCTGCCCATACTGCAATCACGAGGGAGAGAAACATCAAATAGATGAAAGCCAAAAGCCACAGAGGAGGATGAATCACTTCCCTGAAGGCCATGTGGCTTAGGTTATCCTGCAAATCACAGTAACGCACAAGATACCTAGTAACGCACTAGATGAAGTAACCTAGGTACATGAGTCGCGTTGCTAGTACATCACCCCCTCAAGGATCAATGATTCCTGAGCGACACGAACTTTCTCCTGCAACCGGTAGTCAGATTCCTTCCCACTTTAAACACTGTTTTGGATGTGGTGAATTACATCCGACAGGTCTGCATCTTCTGGCTCGCGTCGGCGAAGGCGTTGATATCACTGCAGAATTTATTGTGACTGAAGATCACCAAGGCGCCCCTGGGCTAGCCCATGGCGGTCTTTTATCACTTGCATTTGATGAGGCCCTTGGGAAACTAATGTGGTTACTTCGAGCCCCAGCAGTAACTGCGCGTCTTGAGACAGATTTTCTTAAGCCAGTACCAATCGGAACGAAGATTTACATTACAGCCAGAATTACCGGTCAACTCAGACGCAAAGTTTATTCAGAGGCTGAAGGTCGACTCGGTGGGCCAGACGGTCAAATTGCAGTTCGCGCAGCGGCGCTCTTTGTCATTGTGCCGATGAAACATTTTCTAGAGAATGCGCCCCCTGAATATATGGCCGCCATGCGCAAAACCCCTGAGCTCTTGAGTTTTGTAGATCCAGAATTCGATATCAATCCATGAACAAGCTTCGAGTTCTTATCACCAGGCTTGATCCCAATCTGCCGCTACCGAAGTACTCCAAAGGCGGTGACGCAGGAGCCGATATCGTCTCTCGTATAGATGTCACGATTGCACCTGGTGAACGCGCCTTGGTGCCTACCGGAATTTCAATCGCGCTACCTGATGGTTATGTCGCGCTAGTACATCCTCGCTCAGGTTTAGCGATCAAACATGGAGTCACGTTGGTCAATGCGCCCGGGACTGTAGATGCGGGCTTTCGAGGAGAATTGCAATGCATCATGATCAACCACGATCCCACCGAGAGCGTAAGCTTTAAACGCGGCGATCGTATTGCGCAATTAGTTTTCCAGAAAGTAGAGAGCGCCGAATTTGTAGAAGTGGATGAACTTCCGGGCTCAGGGCGAGCCGCAGATGGCTTTGGGTCGACCGGACTTCAATGACGACACAGGGTGATCGCGAAAAAATTCTGCAAGCCTTTGGAGGCAAGAAGGGGCTTATCGATTCTGGGATTCCATTAGTAATTTTTCTCGCTACCTTTAATATCAGTGGCGCCCTGCAAACTGCGCTCTATGCATCGATTGGAATTTCTGCAATTTTGACGATTACACGGCTAGCGCGGCGAGATACCGTGCAACACGCAGTGAGTGGCTTTATAGGCATTCTTATCTGTGCTTGGTTTGCTAATCGAACAGGAAATGCAAGCGATCTCTATATTCCAAAGCTCCTTACCAATTTAGGATATGGATCACTCTATTTGATTGCAAACCTGGTCGGATGGCCCGTTCTTGGCTTAATACTTGGCCCGATCTTAGGTGAAAACCTCAAGTGGCGAAATCATCCAGAACGTAAACGAGCCTACATTCGAGCGAGCTGGCTATGGATCTTGATGTTCTTTACACGTATTGCTGTGCAGTATCCGATTTATAGAAGCGGAAATGTAAATTTACTAGGGACGGTCAATTTAGCGATGGGATATCCACTCTTTATCGCAACCGCATATGGATCGTGGCTCATTCTAAAGAGCACACCAAAAATTACCGAGCAATAAAGCAGTCTTTAATAAGATCTTCAGCTACGGGAGATGCGACAAATAGAAGTTCATCCCCTGCAATAAAGAGATCACTTGGAGCAGGGGTAATGACGCGGCCGTCTCGCACAATTGCGGCAAGGGATGCATCTTCTGGCAGGGTAACTTCTTCAACTGTCTTGCCAATACATGTGGATGTATCTGGAAGTGTAATCTCGACGAGATTTGCTTG
>DJBN01000031.1:9342-12276 GCA_002430075.1 Actinobacteria bacterium UBA5975
TAAACGAAAATAGACGCACGACATCTCCAACGCTTACGGCTTCTTCAACGAGCGCAGAGATGATTCGTGGAGTTGATACTGCAACATCTACGCCCCATGATTGGTCGAAGAGCCATTCATTCTTCGGATGATTAATGCGAGCAACAACGCGAGGAACACCGTATTCAGTCTTGCCAAGTAGTGATGCGACAAGATTAACTTTGTCATCACCAGTTGCAGCAACAAGTACCTGGCAGGTATTGAGTTGGGCACTATCGAGCGATGCAATTTCGCAAGCATCTGCCATGAGCCACTCTGCATCAGGGACAGAATCGATTTTCAGCGCTTTCGGATCACGGTCAATGAGAAGCACTTGATGCCCATTGTCTAGAAGTTCGCGCGCAATGGCGCGACCCACATTCCCAGCACCTGCAATTGCAATTCTCATCTTCTATTCACCGGGACCTTCCTCAAGAGCTGCATCTGCAGTCAGCATTGCATCATCTCGAATTGTCATATGAACGAGGTCTCCATCTTGGAGCACGGTGTGGGGATCAGGAATAAGTCCTTCCCCTAATCGAGTAAGGAAGGCGACTCGAGCCTGCGTTGCACTTTCGAGTTCGGAAATCGAGCGCCCGTACCAATCGACATGTGGGTGTACTTCAAGTAATTGCACCGTACCTGTGGCATCACGCCATTCAGAGCGTGCACCTGCCGGAGCAATACGACGAAGAATTTGATCTGTTGCCCAAATAACGGTTGCCACCGTCGGAATTCCTAAGCGCTGATAAATTTCAGCGCGTCCTGGATCATAAATACGTGCGACAACATTAGTGACGCCATAATTTTCACGAGCTACTCGAGCCGCAAGAATATTTGAGTTATCACCATTGCTCACTGCTGCAAATGCTTGAGCTCCTTCGATACCGGCCTCAAGAAGTGTGTCGCGGTCAAACCCAACACCGAGAACAGTGCGTCCTTTGAAATTAGGGCCCAAGCGGCGGAAGGCTTCTTTAGTTTGGTCGATGATTGCCACTGAATGTCCGGCTGCTTCAAGTTCAATTGCCAGGGAAGAACCCACTCGACCGCAACCCATTATCACTACGTGCACGGGGATAACTTACTACCCTCTTAACATTTTCTCTCCACTAGGCTTGCCCTTATGTCATCTTCTAAGAGAACGACCCTGCAAGTGGGAGAGAAAATTAGGGTGACTATCGAAAAAATCGCCCATGGCGGCCATTTCATCGCTCGTTATGAAGGCGCTGTTATCTTCGTGCGCCATGGAATTCCTGGGGAACTCTGCGAGGTAGAAATTACTAGCGTCGGAGCATCCTTTAATCGTGGAGATGTCTGTGAAGTCATAGAACCATCCTCAGATCGGGTCAGCGCACCGTGTCGCTTTGCTCATCGTTCAGGATGCGGCGGATGCGACTTTCAGCATATTTCAGTGGCGCGTCAAAGAGATCTTAAAAGCGATGTCATTACAGAACAGTTTTCGCGAATTGCAAAGATGGATATCAGCGTCGATGTTGAAGAGGTTGCAGCCCCTCTTGGCTGGCGTACGCGTTGCAGCGCCGTGACAACGAAATCTGGCGCACTGGGTTTTTACCAAGCTAGAAGCCATAAAGTTGTCCCAGTCGACGATTGCCGCATCTTGGTTCCTGAGATGAAATATGCCGAACTTGCCCAACGCGGTTCAAAGCCGGATCAAAGAATTGAAATCTCAATATCAAACACTGGCGAACGCACAATCGCAACAGCGCATTCGGGTGGTGAATCACCACTTCGTATAAGTGATGGACCCGATATTTCTCATTACAGAGTTGGGGATAGCTCATTTGAAGTGAGTCAAAAATCATTTTGGCAGAGCCATAAGGATGCGCCTCGAATTTTGACTGAAGCAGTCTTGCAATATGCGCAGTTACAAAGCGATGACTCTGTTCTCGATCTTTATGGGGGAGTAGGGCTCTTTGCCGCCAGCTTTCTTGAATTAATTGGACCAACAGGCACGGTCGATATTGTTGAAGGAAGCAAAAGCGCCACAGCAGATGCGGAGCGAAATTTCGCAAGCGCTAAAAATGTGAAGATTCATACAGGCGATGTTGCCCGTGTCATTACTCGCTTTGAGCGAGCCGATGTCATCGTCTTGGACCCACCTCGTGAAGGCGCCGGAAAACAGGTGCTTGAAAAGTGCACACAGCTTGGAGCTCGCGTCATTGTTTATGTGGCGTGTGATCCAGCAGCTCTTGCGCGTGATGCGGCCTACCTAGCCGAATCCGGTTACAGCTTAAAGGCGATGCGTGCCTTTGACCTCTTTCCTATGACTCACCACATCGAATCGGTTGCACAATTTGTGGCCAGTAAGGTATCTTGATGTCAAGATATCTCCCATGAAAGAAGTGCTGCAATGAGCCTGAACTCCCTTGGAAGCAAGAAGACCCTGACAGTTGCAGGCAGTTCCTATGAGATCTTCGATATCTCGCAGGTCAAGGGCGCCTCTGACCTTCCCTTCTCACTCAAAGTGCTCCTTGAAAATCTTCTGCGCACCGAAGATGGCGCCAATATTACAACTGAACATATTGCAGCCCTTGCTCAGTGGGATCCGGCGATTGAGCCAGATACTGAAATTCAATTCACTCCAGCGCGAGTAGTAATGCAGGACTTCACAGGAGTTCCATGCATCGTCGACCTTGCAACTATGCGCGAGGCAATTGTGGAGCTTGGGGGAGATCCTTCAAAGGTTAATCCACTGGCCCCAGCTGAGTTAGTAATTGATCACTCTGTGATCGCTGATGTCTTTGGAAGTAAAGATTCTTTTGAGAAAAATACAGATATTGAATACGAACGTAATCACGAGCGCTACAGATTCCTGCGTTGGGGGCAGGGCGCATTCGATGAATTTAAAGTTGTACCGCCTGGAACCGGAATTGTTCACCAAGTAAATATCGAGTA
>DJBN01000004.1:0-15125 GCA_002430075.1 Actinobacteria bacterium UBA5975
CAACCAGATGCGCAGTGTTCACAAGCCGATGGAGTTGAAACTAAATCAAACGGTCGAGCACGGAAACGGTAAGAGGCACCAGTCAGGGCCCCAACGGGGCAGATCTGAACTGTGTTTCCTGAGAAGTATGATTTAAATGGATCGTTTTCGTAAATGCCTACTTGTTGAAGCGCGCCACGTTCGTTAAGAGTAATGAATGGATCGGATGCAATCTGTTCAGAAAAGCGAGTACATCGCGCACAAAGAACACAGCGTTCGCGATCGAGAAGTACCGAGGTTGAAATACTGATCGGCTTCTCAAATGTGCGCTTATAGCCATCTAGACGTGCATCTGCACGCCCATTGCTCATAGCCTGATTCTGTAATGGGCATTCGCCACCTTTATCGCAGACTGGGCAATCTAATGGATGGTTACCCAACAACAGCTCCATCACGCCTTTTTGAGCTTTATCAGCTACTGGCGAAGTAAGTTGTGTCTTTACAATCATATTTGGTTCGACAGGAATTGTGCACGATGCTTGTGGCTTTGGAAATGCGCGGCCGTTTATTTCAATATCGACAAGACATTGGCGGCATGCACCAACAGGTTCAAGGAGCGGATGATCGCAGAAACGCGGAATTTGAATTCCAAGTTTTTCTGCTGCACGAATAACTAAAGTGCCTTTCGGAACAGAGACTTCGAATCCATCGATTACAACAGTGATGAGCTCAACTGCAACTGCTGACTCTTGAGTAGTTGTCATTAGTTCACCGCTCCTACAAAGAGAGTGGACTTGACTGGATCAAATGGGCATGCACCGTTTGTTAAGTGCGCGATGTATTCATCACGGAAATATTTTATTGATGAAGTTATGGGGCTTGTTGCGCCATCGCCTAGCGCACAGAAAGAACGCCCCATGATGTTGTCGCAAAGATCGAGCAACTTTTCAAGGTCTGCCTCTGTGCCTGTTCCGTTTTCTAGATCACGCAGGATTTGAACAAGCCACCATGTGCCTTCGCGACATGGCGTGCACTTGCCGCACGATTCGTGCTTATAGAACTCTGTCCAACGCAGCACTGCTCTTACGACGCAGGTTGTCTCATCAAAAATTTGAAGCGCTTTTGTGCCAAGCATGGAACCCGCGGCAGCTACACCTTCGTAATCTAATGGGATATCTAGGTGCTCATCTGTAAAGAGCGGAGTAGATGATCCACCTGGAGTCCAGAATTTAAGTTTGTGGCCGTTACGTATTCCGCCTGCAATCTCAAGAATTTCACGAAGAGTGATGCCGAGCGGGGCTTCAAATTGTCCTGGATTATTTACATGTCCAGAGAGTGAGTAAAGCGTTGCGCCCTTTGATTTCTCTGTACCCATTGATTGGTACCACTCTGCGCCATTATTAATAATTGCTGGAACTGAGGAGATTGATTCAACATTATTGACCACCGTTGGGCGCGCGTACAACCCAGCAATTGCAGGAAATGGCGGGCGAAGACGTGGTTGTCCGCGGAATCCTTCGAGTGAATCAAGGAGGGCTGTCTCTTCTCCGCAGATATAAGCACCTGCACCAATATGCAGGGTTAATTCAATTCCATTGCCAAGGTGTCCGGCCTTATAGGCATCAGCAATTGCTGCGTTGACTCGGCGCACAACATGAGTGACTTCACCTCGTATATAGATAAATCCATGCTTTGCACGAATTGCATGGCAAGCGATGATGCAGCCTTCAATAAGAACGTGTGGATTTGCCATAAGAAGCGGCATATCTTTGCAGGTCCCTGGTTCGGATTCATCAGCGTTAACTACAAGGTAGTGATCTTTATCGTCACCTTTTGGAATAAATCCCCACTTCATTCCAGTTGGAAAGCCTGCGCCACCACGACCGCGAAGTCCTGAATCTTTAACAAGCTGAATGACTGCATCAGGGTCCATTGCAAGAGCTTTTTTCGAAGCTGTATAACCGCCATTACGAGTGTATGCCTCGATGGTAAAAGAATCTTTTTCATCCCAATGAGCAGAAAGGACAGGGGTTAATTTTGACATTACTTGCCTTCCTTCGAAAGTTTTAAACCAAGTAGTGATGGTTCTCCTGCTTGCACACCTTCGCGCGCTAAACCATCATCGAGACCCGCAAGGACTGCCGATGCCTGCTTATATGTCACAAGGTGATTTGGTCCACGAGTTGGCGCTGGAGGATTTCCTTGGCGAGCACCATCGACGAGCGCTTTGGCAGATTCGACAGTTTGATTGTCGTAGAACTCCCAGTTGGCCATCACGACAGGTGCATAATCACAAGCTGCGTTACATTCGATATGTTCAAGTGAAACTTTGCCATCTTCTGTGACGCCATCATTTTCTACGCCAAGATGCTCTTTTAAGGATGCGAATATTGCATCTCCGCCCATTACTGCACATAGAGTATTTGTGCAGACACCTACATGGTATTCACCAACTGGCTTACGTTTGTATTGGGTATAGAAAGTAGCGACAGCTGAAACTTCAGCCGTTGCTATTTCGAGTAATTCTGAAATGGTCTCGATACCTTCGTGGGTAACGTAACCAGAAATTGATTGCACATAGTGAAGCAAAGGCATGATTGCCGAACGGCTACGTGGGTAGCGTTTAATGATTGTCTGCATCAGATCGCGATCGTGAGTCATTAGCGGTCAACTCCTCCCATCACGGGATCGATAGATGCAACTGCACCAATAATGTCGGCAATCATTCCACCTTCGCTCATTGCAGATGTTGCTTGCAAATTATTAAATGAGGGCTCCCGAAAGTGCACACGGTAAGGGCGAGTTCCACCGTCAGAGACAACGTGAGCAGCAAGTTCGCCACGTGGTGATTCAACCGCTGCATAAACTTCGCCGGCCGGAACTCTGAATCCTTCGGTTACAAGCTTGAAGTGGTGGATAAGTGACTCCATTGAAGATCCCATAATTTCGCGGATATGTTCAAGTGAGTTTCCAAGTCCATCTGCGCCAAGTGCCAACTGCGCCGGCCATGCAATCTTCTTATCGGCAACCATTACAGGTTGGCCTTCGAGCTTATCGAGCTTATCTGCAGCTTGTTCGATGATGCGAAGTGATTGTTCAAGTTCTGCCATGCGCACTAAGAATCGGCCATACACATCTGCAGTATCTGCTGTGATTACATCGAATTCATAATCTTCATAACCGCAGTAAGGTTGCATTTTTCGTAGATCCCAAGGTAAACCTGCTGAACGCAGTACTGGTCCTGTAATTCCAAGTGTTGTGCAACCCGCGAGATCTAGATAGCCAATCCCTTCAGTGCGTTTCATCCAAATCGTATTGCCGATCAGTAATCGTGCATTGTCTTCAAAGTTCTTACGTAGAGTCTTTACTACCTCCCGTAGCTTTATAGTCATCCCAGCAGGCAAGTCTTGTGAAACTCCACCGGGGCGTACATAGGCCATATTCATGCGCAGGCCAGTTATTTCTTCAAAGGTATCAAGAATAATTTCACGATCGCGGAATGCAAAGAACATTGGACCCATTGCGCCAAGTTCAAGCGCACCGGTTCCGAGTGCGACCATATGTGATGAAATACGGTTGAGCTCCATCATTAATACACGAATCACTGATGCGCGCTCAGGTACATCATCTGTTATCCCTAGAAGTTTTTCAACTGCCAAGCAATAAGCGGTTTCATTAAAGATTGGCGCAAGGTAATCCATACGTGTTGCGAAGGTGACTGCCTGTGTCCAGTTACGGTATTCAATATTTTTTTCAATACCTGTGTGAAGGTAGCCGATACCTGTGCGAACTTCAGTAACAGTCTCACCTTCAAGTTCAAGGACTAGACGTAATACTCCGTGAGTAGATGGGTGCTGAGGACCCATATTGACAATGATGCGCTCTTCTTTTGATTCTCCAATTTCAGAGACAAGTGAATCCCAATCTCCTCCGGTTACAGAAAAGACTGTGCCTTCGGTAGTTTCGCGGGAAGAAGCATAAGGATCAAAAGCAGGTGTCATCGGTAGCTCCTGCGATCTGAAGGTGCCGGAATTGTTGCACCCTTGTACTCGACAGCGATTCCGCCCAGCGGGTAATCCTTACGTTGTGGGTGACCATCCCAATCATCGGGCATCAAAATTCTTGTGAGCCCTGGGTGACCATCAAAGATGATTCCAAACATGTCGAATGTTTCGCGTTCATGCCAATTATTTCCAGCCCAGACTTCTACAAGAGATGGGATATGAGGATCGATTTCTGAGGTTGCAACTTCCAAACGAACTCGTTGATTTTTAGTCATTGAAAGGAGTGGGTAAAGCGCAACAAGTTCAGCACCTGTGCGTTCTGGGTAATGGACTCCTGAGACACCCATGCACATTTCGAATGTCAGTTTGTCGCGCATGATAAATGCAACTTCGAGCAAACGAGATTTTTTAATATGCAAGGTGAGCTCGCCGCGATCAACAACAACTCGAGTAATAGCATCTGCAAAATCAGGATATGCACGCTCTAAATCATCGGCAACGTCATCAAAGTAGCTGCCATATGGTCGTTGTGTAGAGCCAATGAGTTCTTGGGTACGGACTAGGCCGCCATAACCTGACGTGTCGCCAGTGCCATCTGCACCGAACATCCCCTTTTGATCTGAATCCATTTACGCCAACAAACCCTTCATAGAGATAGTCGGCTTTGCATTCAGAGCTGCAAGTTCAACCTCTTTAATGATTGCTTCGCGGTTAGGGCCAAGCTTGGTATCGCCAATAAGAGTGTGTAGCTTGATGATTGCATCCATTAACTGCTCTGGTCGTGGTGGACAACCTGGAAGGTAGATATCTACGGGGACTATGTGATCGACGCCTTGGACGATTGCATAATTGTTAAACATGCCACCTGATGAAGCACATGCACCCATTGAGATAACCCACTTTGGGGCTGTCATTTGATCATAAATCTGACGAAGTACAGGGGCCATCTTCTGTGAAACTCGGCCGGCAACAATCATAAGATCTGCTTGACGAGGAGATGCTGAAAAACGTTCCATTCCAAAACGAGAAATATCATGTTTTGGCGCTGAACCAAGGGCCATCATTTCAATCGCACAACATGCAAGGCCGAAAGTTGCGGGCCAGAGTGAACTCTTGCGCATATATCCTGCAAGACTTTCAACAGTTGAAAGCAAAACTCCACTTGGTAACTTATCTTCTAGGCCCACTAGATTAACTCCTTTAACGCTTTCAGCTCCATCATTATTAATCCCATTCCAATCCGCCGCGACGCCATACATATGCGTATGCAACGAAGACTGTTCCGATAAATATTGCCATCTCAATTAATCCAAATAAACCAAGCTGGTCGAATGTGACCGCCCATGGGTAGAGGAAAACTATTTCAATATCAAAGACGATAAAGAGCATTGCGGTAAGAAAGTACTTCACTGGGAATCGTCCGCCATGCATTGCCTGTGGTGAAGGTTCGATTCCACACTCGTATGCCTCAAGCTTTGCTCTGTTATATCGAGCAGGTCCTGTGACCGCAGCGATTCCGACTGAAAAGGCGGCAAACCCAAAACCAATGGCAAATAAGACCAAGATCGGAATGTATGGGTTTGAACTCATGAATGAAATCCTAAGCCGTTATACATGGCAATCAGACCGTTAGGGCTTGCGGGCATTGTGAACTGCGACAACTCCACCCGTGAGATTGACCCAAGAGACATCAACCCAACCAGCTTCTTCAATTTTGGCAGCGAGCGCCTGCTGATTAGGCCAGGCGCGGATCGATTCGGCCAAGTAGATATAGGCATCGGGATTGGAAGAGGTCTTGCTGGCTACCCATGGCAGAGCTCTCATGAGGTAATTGGTATAAATAGTACGAAACGGACGCCATGTGGGGCTAGAGAACTCAGCAATCACCAAGTTGCCCCCAGATTTGACCACTCTGAGCATTTCAGCCAGAGCGCGCTCGGTATTTTGAGTATTGCGAAGGCCGAAGGAGATCGTCGCGATATCGAACTCGCCATCTTTGAAGGGGAGATTGAGAGCATCGGCCTTGGTGAAGGCAAGGTGCGGGCGGGCTTTGCGGCCTGCGGCCAGCATCCCCTCGCTGAAATCTGCAGGAATGACATCTGCGCCAGCTGCGGCCAAAGGTTCCGAACTTGAGCCAGTACCAGCGGCCAAATCCAGAATCTTCATCCCAGCGTGAGGGGCAATTACCTTCGTCGTGGCCCTTCGCCATGCCTTTGTCCGCCCAAGGCTGAGCAAATCATTGACGAGGTCATAGCGCTTTGCGACTCCATCGAACATCGCCGCAACTTCGTCGGGGTTCTTATCCATACCGGCGCGTGACATGCACATATTCTCTCTGAGAGTAGGCTCTGCGCACAACTTGTAAAGAAGAACGTTCTAACTTGAGAGAGGTTTGATGATGTCTATCCAATCAGGGTCCTTGCGGGCAACTGTATTTCCGCACAGCACCGTACTCACAGAAGCCCTCTTTGTCGTTGGTGGCGTTGGATTTATCGCAGCTCTTGCTCAGGTTGCGCTGCCGGTGCCAGGTTCACCTGTTCCTGTAACGGGTCAGACTCTCGCAGTTCTACTTATTGGAACTACCTATGGCGCTCGCCTCGGATTGATGACTTTTGCGACCTACCTTTTGGCAGGAATTGCGGGTGCACCACTTTTTGCACCATCTGCTACATCTGCAAACCATGGTTTAGATCGCATCATGGGAGCAACTGGTGGTTATCTCATTGGAATGCTCATTGCTTCGCTAGTCCTTGGATATCTTGCAGATAGAAAAGCAGATCAAAAATTTAAGACTTCATTTGCAGCTCTCCTACTTGGAGATCTCATTATCTTTACATTCGGCCTAGCCTGGCTGCATACATCATTGAACCTTTCGTGGTCTGCAACTATTGCAGCAGGGTTAACTCCATTCATTCTTGGGGAAGTATTAAAGATTGCAATCACAGCGACTTCGCTTCCCCTTGTTTGGCGAAAAATTTCACGCACACTTAATCAATAAATGTCCCCCCTCGTTCCTGTCACCACACATCGCAGTGGTACGCACCTGCCACTTTTAGAGCTACTTCCTGATAACTCTCCCGTGTCTTGGGTGCGTGGCAATGAGGGACTTGTTGGTTGGGGAATCTATGCAAGAACTACCGTCACTGGTCGTGATCGTTTTGAAAAAGCTAGAGAATGGTGGCACCAACAGTTAGAAACTTTCTCTATAGATAATGCTGTCCACGCAAGCGGTACCGGCCCAGTTCTATTTACCTCATTCTCTTTCGACCGTAATAATGAATCAGTTCTTATAATTCCTAAAGTAATAGTGGGGCAGAAAAATGCAGAGTCTTGGATTACGTGGATTGGCGATTCACAACAACCCCAGCTAGTCGATACTCCTTTAAGTATTTCTCAAGGCGAAATTACCTACAGCGATGGCAGTATTTCGACCACCGAGTGGACTGAACGTGTAGCTGAAGCAATCAAGCGAATAGATGAATCTGCCGTAGATAAAGTTGTTTTAGCTCGAGATCTTCGTGGAACTTCAACTATAGATATTGATGCGCGTGCAATTTTAAAGAAGTTAGCTCTCGAATACCCCTCAACATGGACTTTCTCTGTTGATGGATTGGTTGGAGCAACACCCGAACTATTACTTAGACTCTCTCGTGGAATGGTGACTTCTCGCGTACTCGCAGGAACTATTCCTAAGACCGGTGATGACGAAAAAGATTTAGCGCTTGCTGCATCCCTAGCTCGGTCTTCAAAAGATTTAGAGGAACACGAATACGCAGTTCGATCTGTGGCCGAAGCTCTCGAACCATTCTGTACATCAACAAATGTTCCCGAGTCTCCATTTGTCTTGCACTTAGCAAATGTCATGCACCTTGCAACAGATGTCACTGGTGCACTAATCGAATCTAAAGTACGTGTTGATGCATTCTCGTTATTGCAAAGTCTTCATCCATCGGCTGCGGTCTGTGGAACTCCTAGAAACGTTGCCTTCGATATTATCGATGAGATTGAAGGCATGGATCGAGGACGATATGCAGGTCCCGTTGGTTGGATAGATGCCAAGGGCGATGGGGAACTTGGAATTGCCTTACGTTCGGGACAGATTCTAGGCAGAGAAATTCGTATCTTTGCAGGATGCGGAATTGTTTCTGGTTCAGATCCCGAAAAAGAGCTAGAAGAGAGCGCTGCAAAAATGTTAGCAATGCGCTCTGCGCTACAGCTTTAATTAGTCAAGCGCTTTTACAGCTACATAGAAGAGATGTTCTTATACATCCCTGCTAAAAAGTCGGCACCTCTTGTTCGATCAGGAGCCTGAATCACAACAATGCTCAAGCCTTGAATCGGTAGTGAAAGCTCGCCTTTCAGCTCTTTCTGAGTAGCAATGGTTTTACTCGCAAATCCCATTGAAGTGGCGATTGCAGCTGGATCCAGACCATGCGGAGTTCCAAAAATCTCTTCAAAACCATCGACTCCGCGTTGGGCTAGGGTCGAGAAGATACCCCCACCATCGTTATTGATAACAAAAATTTTAAGATTGACGATCTCTTTCTGAATAAGGCCCGTCAGATCGTGCAGGAATCCCAAATCACCTAGTACCGCAATCGTCGCCTTTCGCTGTGATGCGATTCCGAGCGCCGTTGAGATATTGCCATCAATTCCTGCTAACCCACGATTAGCAAAGGTCTCAACGCCTTCGCGAGCGAGAGCGAATCCTTCTAAATCACGAATCGGCCGAGATGACGAGATAAAGAGTGATGTCCCTGTTGGAACGCCTGCTGCAATTTCACGCGCAATTATTTGTTCGGACCATATTGAAATATCTGCAATCATCTTTATTGCACGAAGTGAGTACTTATTCCATTTCTCAGCGTATTCGGCATCTCGTACAGGTACTTCAAGCACAGGCAACTGGAGGAACTTCTGTGATGCAATGCGATCGGTATCTACAGTTGCCATGCGGGGGTCTATTACAATCTCTTTACGAGCCATCTTGATAAAGGTATTAATTGATCGTGACAAAGTTGTTCTGCCTATGACAACGACAGTATCCGGTGCAAGATCTTCGGCAATTGTCTTTGAAGTGAGGAAGATACTTGCGTGTGAAAGCGCATCTTTGAATGTGAGCGGATCTTCGGCAATAACTGGCCAATTGAGTTCTTTTGCAAATGCACGAACTGCATCAACGCTTAGTCCGCCGCGATCGTGGCCAATTACCAAAACTCCACGAGTCGATTTTGTATGGAATGTTCCGGGTGTCTTGCGATCAAAAACTTTAGGAGGATTAATCGTTAATCCATTGAGCCAAGAGTCGTCTGAATCTCCGATAAGTGGTTCTTCAAATTGAATGTTGAGATGCACGGGTCCGCTTTGAAGTGAGTTAAATGGGAGTTCCATTGGATACGCGCTACCTGAAACATCAGCAAAGTAGCGCACTGCTTTGCCAAAGATACGAGCCTGTTCTGTCGTCTGGTTGGCACCGGTCCTGCGTAACGATGCTGGGCGATCAGCAGTGAGTACGAGCAGTGGAAGATTGGTGTGTGATGCCTCAAGAACTGCAGGATGGTAATTGGCAACTGCGGTACCGCTGGTACAGACCACAGGAACTGGCTTACCTGATGCTTTTGCAATTCCGAGCGCGAAGAATGCCGCTGTGCGTTCATCGATTCGCACATGCAGATTGATGAGCCCTTTCGCACTTGCTTGATAGAAAGCAATCGAAAGTGGCGCGTTACGTGACCCAGGAGAAATCACAACATCTTTTACGTCGGCTTCAAGAATTTGCCGAACAATGACTTGAGCTAGTTGTGTTGATGGATTCATTTCAATAGCTCCGCACTCTTCATGACGCGATTCTTCCACCATTCGTAGCGGTCAGGCGCCACTTCATATCTATCAAAATCAGGCTCGAAATCAGCGATTGCAATTTCACCCTTCACGATAGGTAACTCTGCGACATTTGCGCCAAGCAGAGAACCAGTTCCTAATCCGCAATCAAAGTTCATCTCTTCAAAAGAAGCAGCAAGAATCAATCCGTAATTAATGCCTACGGCACTTTCGAGTGCACTCGATACAACAACTGGAATATTGTGATGTTCTGCCAACTTGTGAGCACGAGCAATTCCACCCAGTGGTTGTACCTTCAACATCAATACATCAATCGCACCAGTAAAATCAATTGCAAATGGATCACTTGCGTTACGGAGTACTTCATCTCCTGCAATGCGAATATCAATCTTTAAATTCTCTTTCAGCTCACGCAGCTCTTCAATGGTGGCACATGGCTGCTCTGCATATTCCAGAGGGCCGATGTTTTCGAAGATAGCGCGAAGATTGGTAAGTGCATGCTGCACTGACCAATTGCCATTAACATCAATACGTAGCTTTACCTGAGGGCGTAGAGCTTTCACTCTTGCTAGGCGAGCAATATCTTCTGACAAGTTATCGCCGACTTTTACCTTAAAGGTTTTTACTCCCGGAAAAGAGTTCACAATGCGTTCAATATCTGCTGGATCATTGAGAGCCGGGATAGTCCCATTTACCTTGATAGAACTGCGATATAGCTGTGGGCGAGGCGTTGTCGCAGCCTCTATTGCACACATCAACCATGGCGCAGATTCCGCGTAACTGTATTCAAGAAAAGGTGAGAATTCACCCCATCCAAATTCACCCTTAAAGAGTGCAACTTCTCGAGTATTGATCCCCCGAAAGTTTGTCTCAGTGGGTAGCGCAATGACGCGCATACTTTCGAGCAGGGATTGATCCATAAGATTAAAGACCCAAAGTTAAGGGCGCCGCGGAAACTTTCCGAAGTCAGGCTTGCGCTTTTCTTTATATGCATCGCGGCCCTCTTGGCCCTCTTGCGATAAATAAAAGAGAAGAGTTGCATCCCCCGCAAGCTGCTGAACTCCAGCAAGTCCATCATCGGCGGCGTTCATCGAAGCCTTGATCAAACGTAAGGCCATTGGAGAGTTCTGCAACATCTCGCGGCACCAGGAAACTGTTTCAGCTTCTAACTCTTTGAGCGGGACGACGGTATTGACCAGCCCCATTGAAAGCGCTTCTTGCGCATCGTATTGACGGGTTAAGAACCAGATTTCGCGAGCTTTCTTCTGACCAACACTTGCCGCAAGTAACCCTGAACCGTATCCGCCGTCGAAGGATCCAACCATCGGTCCAGTTTGACCAAACTTTGCATTGTCGGCGGCAATTGAAAGGTCGCAGACAACATGAAGAACATGTCCCCCACCAATTGCCCAACCAGCAATCATTGCAACAACAGGTTTTGGTGTGCGGCGAATTTGTACTTGAAGGTCTAGAACATTGAGGCGACCAACACCTTGTTGTGCAAGTGAATCGTCTCCTAAATATCCATCATCACCTCGAACACTAATATCTCCGCCAGAACAGAATGCTTCATCTCCTTGCCCAGTAAGAATAATGACGCCAACTTCGGCATTGTCGCGGGCTAAATCAAAAGCTGATTTCAATTCAATAATTGTTTGGGGGCGGAATGCGTTACGAACTTCTGGTCGGTTGATTGTAATTTTTGCAATGCCTTCAGCAACCTGGTATTTGATATCGATAAATGACTGGCCACCAGGACCAGTTACCCACGCAGGGATAGTCCGGTCACCAAAATCACGCTTAATAGGCTTGCTCACGATTCCTCCATCTGGTCTACGAGCGATAGCCTACGCGGGCAATGGAGCAGAACGCACAACGAGAACTTCGCTCGGCAGATCCCCAATGGCCAGTCAGCGAATTGATGGCCCACGTCAAAAAGGCCATGAACTTTGATGGCCCAGCCCTCTCCTTTGGTAATTGTGCAATTTCTCACGTTCCCCAACAGCTCTGCATTGTTGTGGGTACCTCGGGAAGTTCAGGAGCTGTAAAGGAAGTCGGGCTAAGCCTTCTTGCGCTTGTCTCTTCTGCGCAATCGGCCAATAAATATCTCGGCGCTCAACCTGGTCACACCTGGTCACTTCTGCTTCCTCTGACTCATATCGCAGGCCTCAATGTTCTTACTCGCTCACTAGAAGTTGGTACTGAGCCAGTAGATCTGCGCAATTGGAGCGGTGCCTATCCGACAGTGGATTTCACCGCAATTGTTCCAACTCAACTCTATGCAGCCCTTAATGGAGATCGCAATTTACTGAACCACCTCGTTGCTTCAAAGGCAGTCCTCGTAGGTGGTGCTCCACTTTCGGATGAAATTCAAAATCAGGCACAGCGTGCTGGAATTAATGTAGTAACAACCTATGGCATGACAGAAACGTGTGGTGGTTGTATCTATAACGGTCTACCTCTTGAAGGTGTAGAGATTGAGATTTCTGACGATAAAAGGGTTTCTATTAAAGGTTCAGTCCTAGCAGATACATATATTGGGAATGAATCGCTGTGGAGAGAATCTTTTAGTAATGGGTGGTTTAAAACTTCAGATTTAGGTCGCATGCATCAAGGGAAACTTCTTCTCGAAGGTCGCTCCGACGATGTAATAATTTCAGGGGGAGAAAATATCTCTTTGAGCGCAATTGAGCTCGCACTTGGTTCACGCTTTAATAAGAATGCATTCGCCGCCTTTTCACTCAGTGATCCTCAATGGGGCGCATCCCTACATGTAGCGATTGCTGGAAATGAATTTCTAATGGAGAAAGAGATTGTTGACTTCCTCAGTGATAAATTTGGCGCCTTCGCCAAACCAAAGGGATTCCTTCAGGTTAAAGAACTTCCCATGATCGGAATCGGAAAAGTAGACCGTGCCAAGTTGGCACAACTATTCACGGAGGCATCTCATTAATATTTGGATCCAAGGCGCACGTCCGCGCACGCTTCCTGCCGCCATTGCGCCAGTCTTAGTCGCAACAGCTGCTGCTGGGCAGAATTGGCGACCGCTCCATGCGCTACTAGCGCTCTTCGTTAGTCTCACTCTGCAAATTGCCGTTAATTATTCCAACGATTACTCAGATGGAATTCGAGGCACTGACGATAATCGAGTGGGACCGATCCGAATTACAGCATCAGGTTTAGCTCCTGCGCATACGGTTAAACGCGCGGCAATCCTCTCTTTCGCTGCAGCATCCATTGCTGGTCTTTTTCTAGCTTCGCTATCTTCATGGTGGGTCATATTGATCGGCATCGCTTCGATTGCAGCCGCGTGGGGATATACCGGTGGAAAAAATCCTTACGGATATAAAGGCTTCGGTGAAATCTCAGTTTTCATCTTCTTTGGAGTAGTGGCAACCCTTGGAACTTATTATGTACAAACCATGCAAATAAATTGGATGATCTGCGCTGCCTCTATTCCTATGGGCGCTCTATCGTGCGCTCTCTTGGCAATAAATAATCTACGTGATCGTTCACGCGATGCTGAAGTTGGTAAGCGCACTCTGGCTGTTCGACTTGGAGATCTAGGCTCACGTCGCTTCGTTATAGGGCTTCTTTTAAGCGCCTACATCTTCGCTGCCTTGACTGGTAAGCCCTGGGCCCTTCTTTCGCTTATTACAATTCCTCAGGCGTATGCAATCGCGCGCAAAGTCCTTAATGGGGCGTCTGGCAGCGAATTAATTCCACTATTAGCCAAAACTGGCCAGCTGCAGCTCGTATTTGCGATTGCATTCGCTCTCGGGCTCGGGCTCTAACGTTATAGAATAGGAGCATGATTAAAGTGCAAGGTTTCTTCGTTCTGGTTTCACTTGGTATGACTCTTTACACTTTCATTGATTGCGCAAAGCGTGACGAAACTCAAATATTAAGACTTCCAAAGTGGGGTTGGCTATTAGTAATTCTGCTTACTGGAATTATTGGGCCAGTTGCCTACTTAACTATTGGTCGCGTTCGTTCCATTGGTGGCACATTTAAAGGCAATCAGCCTAAGAAGCGCATCCTGCCGCCTGATGACGACCCAGATTTCTTGCGAAGTATCTAACTTTTCTTACAAATACTTCCTAAAGACCTGAGTAGGTATGTTTTCCTGTTCCCCAGACATTGACATAAACGTAATTAAATAAGAATGTCGATCCCGCAAAAATGCAGAGCCATGCAGCACGTCGTCCGCGCCATCCCACTGTTACGCGAGCATGGAGATAGGCAGCGTAAGCAACCCACGTGATAAATGCCCATGTCTCCTTTGGATCCCAACCCCAGTATCTACCCCAAGCCGCTTCAGCCCAGACAGCACCTGCGATTACCGAAAAAGTCCACAGTGGGAAAACGAATGCAACTAGGCGATAAGAGAGTTGATCTAAAACTTCAAGGGATGGCAGCTTTAGCGCCCAGATTGGTCGCCCACCGTTACTTTCATATCTATCCAAGATCAAATATGCACCGGCTATGCAATTTGCAAGTAGAAATACTCCACCAGAAATAATTGNNTCCCAACCCCAGTAACGACCCCACGCACTTTCAGCCCATATCGCCCCGGCAATTACTGCAAAAGTCCATAGCGGAAATACAAAGGCAACTAATCGATAGGAAAGTTGATCTAAAACTTCTAAAGATGGAACTCTCTGTAGCCAAATAGGTCGTTGGTCAATTTCTTCAAAGCGTTCTAGATATAAATATGCCCCGGCAACAACGTTAGCTAGAAGAAATACTCCGCCAGAGATAATCGCTGCTACTACATGAATAACCAACCAGGTCGATTTCAGGGCCGGTACCAAAGGCGCACTATTGCGATAGAGAAGAGTTATGGCTGTACCAAGTGTTAGAAGTACTGAGATAGAAACAAAGAGCCCTAACCATCGAAGATCATATTTACGAAGGGCCATGAGATATGCTCCAGTAAATGCCAGAGCACCAGTGATAGAGAATTCGTACATATTTCCCCATGGAACATGTTTGGCTGAAATCCCACGAGCAATGACGCCGGCTAATAATAAAATAAATCCCAGAATCATCATTGCAGTAGCTATCCGCGCTGCTTTTTCTGTTCGCTTGTAATCTAAAGTTTTAAGTAGCAAATTTCCTTGTGTCGCGTCGGCAACCTCTGGAGCGCGAACGGCAAATGCTGTCTCAAAAGCATGAGAAATAAAAGAAATAGTGAAGACAGCCATAGCTGAGTAAACAAAGTAGTTTGAAATATATGCCCACGTTGTCTGCACAGTTACTCCCCTTTTACCCTCTCAATAAATCTATCTACTTCAACTT
>DJBN01000004.1:15230-15472 GCA_002430075.1 Actinobacteria bacterium UBA5975
AATAAATCTATCTACTTCAACTTCAAGTCCTGGCGCTCCATTTTTCGCAAGTCCCGCTACCTCGACTCCGGTCGATGTAGTACGAATCCAAATTCGACGACGGCGTCCATAGAGCGAAGAAAGAAGACCCAGGATGGCAACAATACCGCCGAAGAGCGCATAGGTCTTGCCGGGATCATCGACGATCTGCAAGTTAACCCACGGAACTACCGTCTCGAGTGTGATGGAGCCCTCAGGGTAGG
>DJBN01000004.1:15596-18688 GCA_002430075.1 Actinobacteria bacterium UBA5975
TCAGGGTAGGTAAATGTTTCTCCAGGTTTTACAGAACCTAATCCAATTTTTGTAAGTGATGAAGTATCAATTCTGTAAACAGATTGAGGAATCCCTGAGTCAAGACCTAGTTCGCCTTTCCAAATTGAGAATAGTAATTTCGGATCAAGTAGTTCAGGAAATATCGAGATGGCGCCTTGGCCACCGGCGCGGGAATTCGTTGGGACAAATGAGCCAACAAATCCAACAGGTGGATCTGCATCCGGCACCTTGATAGCACCAATAGAACGAAGGTTTCCATCCTGTGGCAAGAATGGGACGGGTCCTTGGAGGGCTACAAAACCCTTCGAATCTCGTACGGTTACAACTGGGCTATAGCCATTTGCCTGAAGATAGACACGGGTATTTCCAAATGTAAGCGGGTGGTTCACTTTAATTCTCTTCTTATAAGTTTTTCCATCATTGGTTATCGTTACCCATGCTGTGTAATCCTTGGGAGCGTTTGTTACGGGATCATATTGAGCAACAAACTTATCGACGTGAATTTCAAATGCTGGAAGAGATTTATCACTTGTGAGCTTTCCTAATGATAGTGAGTCGTACGAAGTTGGAATATTTATGAAACGTTCACCCACATTAACGATTGCTTCTCCTCGCATACCAAAGAGTGAACCAAAACTGACACCCACAAGAATTAATATGAGCGATAAGTGAAAAAGTAAATTCCCTGTTTCGCGCAGATAACCTTTTTCGGCAGAGAGCGAATCATTCTCTACTCTCACTCTAAACCTATGCTCTTTAAACCATTGCTCTGCTCGGTTGAGCGCACCTAAATCCGATGCGAAGGCTTGATAATGCTCGAGCCTAGCCAGATTTCGGGGCGTTGCAGGTGGTTGTGCTCGCATCGCCCTGTAATGCTCAACACTTCGTGGCAGTACACAACCAATGAGGGAGATAAAGAGCAAAATATAAATTGCGCTAAACCACGGTGAACCATAGACATCAAAGAGTGAGAATCTTTCATACCACTTTGCCAGTCCAGGGTTGGTAATGAAAACATCTCTGACCGCTATTGGGTTGGTAATTCTCTGTGGAATGAGGGAGCCAGGAATTGCCGCAACAGCCATCAACATTAAGAGAATCAGAGCTGTGCGCATACTTGTTAGCTGTCGCCACGCGTAACGAAGAAGTGCGACAAACCCAAGCTCTGGAATCTCTAAATCTCTACTCATTAGATCACCGGCACGAAATCAGAAATAAGCGAGCGAAGTGAAATCATCAGATCACTCCACACTCCAGATAGTTGAAGAATTCCGATAATAATCAGTAAAGCTCCTCCAGTTTTCGAGATAATTCCACCACTCTTGACCATAAATTTACGAATGCCCCTAGATTTATCAAGAAATAAACCTGTTGCAATAAACGGTGAACCTAAGCCGATGCAATAACCGAGCGAGAGAATTGCGCCTCGTAGCGCGCTTGATTCTTGAAAAGCTAGCGCTTGAACACTTGCAAGTGCTGGGCCAATGCAAGGAGTCCAACCGACTCCGAAGAGAAAGCCTAGAAGCGGAGCGCCTATAAGGCCACCTGTTGTAGAAATTTTCGGTTTGATAGTTGGCATCATCGGAAACGCACCGAGAAAAATTAGCCCCATCACGATTGTAAGCAGACCGAGCACTCGAGTGATTGCTTCTTCATTAGTGGCTATTCGTGCACCTAATTGACCGAAGAGGGCTCCATAGGAAATAAAGAGCGCGCTAAAACCTAAGACGAACAGGATTGAACCTAAAAGTATTCTGCCTCGTGCTTGAGAAAAGCCTGCTGCAAATGAAAGATAGCCAGGCACTAATGGCAATACACAGGGAGAAAGGAAGGAAATAAGCCCTGCAAGAACTGCAAATGGGAACGCTGTTAGAAGGAATCCATCTAATAGGTGATTGACAACAAAGTTGATCACTCGGCGCTCACCTTCTCAATCAGGTTACTTAAAGAAGCAATAGTGACGGCGCCTGAAATGCGCGCTGCAACTTTGCCCTGACGGTCGATCACCACAGTGGTTGGGATTGCATTTGCTGGAAGAGATTTTTTAAAACCTATCAAAAGGGAGTCATCGATTAGTGTGGGGTATGGAGTTCCTTGTCTACGCACAAATGCTTCAGCATTGACAGGGTTATCTCTTGTCAAAATTCCGATAAATTCAACGCTTGAATACTTCTTTGAGAGGGCTGATAGCGCTGGTTCCTCCGCTCTGCATGGAGAACACCACGATGCCCAGACATTAACCACCGCAACTTTCCCAACTTCAAAAGAGTATTGGGTACCTTGAAGCGTCATTCCAAATAACGCAGGCGCTGCAACTCGATCTGACTTATTGATAGTTGTAACTACACCTGTACCTGCAATGAAACTTTGTTCTGCTCTAGATGCTCCACCATTACTGCATCCCGTGAGAAGTACTACCGACAGGATTAAAAGCGAAAGTCTCTTCATATTATTTAGATGGGAGTAGGTGTTTTGCTGGTTCTGAATAGGAAGTACCCGTGATCATTCCCTCATCATCAAAGTGGACGCTGGTTACTGATGCCAATGAACATTCGCGTTTACGCGGATCATGGAGCATTCTCCGTCCTTCGATTGCACTCCTTAAGACCCAGATAGGAAGTTGGTGTGATACCACAATTGCATCTTTACCTTGAGCTGCCTTCTTTGCATCAAAAATTGCGGCAAGCATTCGAGTAATTTGTTCTTCATAAGGTTCGCCCCATGATGGCTTCCAGGGGTTATATAAATGTTTCCATGATGAAGGATGTTTAAGCACACCACTTCCAAGTTCAAATGATTTTCCCTCAAAGACATTAGAGGCTTCAATGAGGCGATCATCAGTATGAATATTAAGTGAGTGAGCACGCGCGATTGGGGTCGCGGTCTCTTGTGCGCGCTGTAACGGTGAAACGTGTATTGCGCCAATATCTAAAGTTTTAGACCACTCGCCTACTGCATCAGCCATCTCTTGGCCTCGATGTGAAAGATTCCAGCCAGATTGACGGCCGTAGAGAATCTTCTGCGGATTTTCTACTTCTCCATGGCGCACCACGTGAACTGTTGAACTCATA
>DJBN01000104.1:0-10648 GCA_002430075.1 Actinobacteria bacterium UBA5975
GCTGCAAGTGGGATTTCAAAAGAGCCAGGGACATAGATAACTTCAATCTCTCTTACATCAGCGAGTGAAAGCGCTCTGGTTGCCCCCGCTATAAGGTCGTTACAGATATCTAGATGCCATGATGATGAGATGATGGCGACCTTTGCTGTGGGGTGCTTTGCAATCTCGATGGTTGGCGCATGTCCTGCCATTATTTCTCTCCCTTATGTCCTAGACGTTCAGCCTTAGTTGCTAGATATCTCATATTGAATTCATTGGTTTCGATAGTTAAAGATTTCTGAGCACAGGCAATTCCACTATCAGCTACCGCCTTGACCTTTTCAGGGTTGTTGGTCAGTAGGGTAATAGCGGTGAGATTAAGGCTCTTGAGTATCGCAATCGCCTCAAACCAATCGCGAGAGTCAATAGCATGTCCTAAATGTAAATTGGCATCTACTGTATCGAGCCCATCATTCTGCAAGGCGTACGCCTTTAATTTTTCAGTTAAGCCAATACCGCGACCTTCATGGTCTCGTAGATAGAGAATATATCCATAGCCGTACTCTTGAATTACCTCGATTGAACGTTGCAGCTGCTGGCCACAATCACATCGTTGTGAATGGATGACATCGCCGGTGAAGCATTCTGAGTGAAGGCGCACCAATGGGGTCTTATCACCTGAGCCAAAACGCATAACTACTTGCTCACGGTGCTTAAGAGATGGATAGGTTGCAATGCTCCATAGATCTGTCGCAAGCTGGATATCAACCCATTCAAAATCAAAAGCTGGATAGGTTGGCAGATAAGCAGTCGCCATGAGAGATTCTTGATAGGTGCGAATTTCTTCAATTGAGACAATCGGGATCTGGAATTGCTGCGCGAAGGCGGTAAGAGTTTCACCTCTTGCCATGGAACCGTCTTCTGCCACAATCTCTGAGAGAAGGGCTGCCGGATAGGAACCAGTAAGGGTAGTCAAGGCGATTCCTGCCTCTGTATGTCCGCCTCGTGCCTGCAATCCTTGCTTATGTGCAATCAGCGGATATATGTGGCCGGGTCTAATGAAATCCCTTGCAAGAGATGTTGGACTTCCAAGGGCTCTAATCGTTGCTGCGCGCTCTGCAGCACTTACGCCCGTTGTAATTCCTTCTGCTAAATCTACCGAAACGGTAAATGCAGTCTTTCGTACATCTTGGCTCTCTTCGACCATATAGGGAAGCCGCATTCGATATGCATGTTCTGCAGTGATTGCAACACACAAAATTCCAGTTGTATGGCGCACCATAAAAGCGGTCTTTTCAGTTGAGGCATGTTCGGCCAACATAATGAGGTCACCCTCATTTTCGCGATCGTGCGCATCGACAACAATGAGCATTTCGCCTCTTTGGAATCGATCAAGTGCATCAGTGAAATCAACGTTCATCAATGGCTCCCTTAGCTATGAGCCGTTCGACATATTTGGCCAAGATATCTACCTCAACATTGACTAGGTCCCCTGGTTTCTTATCTGACAAATTTGTATTGGCTAAGGTTTCAGGAATCAACCACACAGTTATCGTGTTACTGGAATCATCGAGTGCACCAACTGTGAGCGAAACACCGTCGAGTGTGATTGAGCCTTGCGCCACCACATATTTCATCAGATGCTCTGGCGCTTGGATATCACACTGCGCCCATTTTTCACCAGGTAGCACCTGCTGAACTGTTGCTGTGCCATCGACATGACCTTGCACGATATGTCCGCCCATGCGCATATCCATCTTTGCGGCTAGTTCGAGATTGACAGTAGAGCCAATTTCTAGCTGAGCAAGCGAGGTAAGCGAAAGCGTTTGGACCATGACATCTGCTGTAAAACTATCGGCTATTATCGAGGTGGCAGTTAAACATGTTCCATTCACCGCGATTGAGTCGCCAAGAGCTAGCTCTAGCAATGACTTGGGGGCTTTAATAGTAAAGAGTGCTGAGCTTTCACCTCGTGCAATCTGGGTTACGGTTCCAAGTTCGGTTATAAGTCCTGTAAACATTTAGCGCCCCTTCACTCGATAGTGAGCTTTGATATCGCTCCCACATGGTTGGACAGCCAGAAGTTCGAGTTCAAGGTGATCATCAAGGGTAGAAATTCCTATGTGGCTGATAAATTCCTTACCCGCACCGAGAATTTTTGGAGCCTGATAAATAAGAATTTCATCGATATTTCCAGAAGCTACCAGCGCACTTCCAAGAGTTGGCCCTGCCTCAACCAGGACTTGCGAGAAATCTTGCGCAGTAAGGGTCTGCATCAGCTCTGGAACGGAGCGAGATTTAATAATGAGAGTACGGGCCTGGTCATCGAAAATATGGCTACTGGATGGGATTTCTTGTTCTCCAACAACGATGCGAACTGGGCGGGAAGTAAAACCCCTAGGAATCAAATGCGGGTTATCAATAAGAGCCGTGTTGGTGCCGATAAGAATTGCATCAGATTGCGCTCGTAGTTGTTGGACATCTGCTCGAGAAATTTCATTTGAAATCCATTGAGATGTTCCATCACTTGCTGCAACTTTTCCATCGAGAGTAGCCGCGATTTTCCAGATCATTAGTGGTCGGCCGGTCAGAATTTTATGGAGCCATGCTCGTTGTATAAATTCGAGTTCCGGGCTGTGGCGATATTCAACGTTGATTCCGGCGGCGCGAAGAAGCGCTTCTCCCCCGGCAGCTACCGGATTGGGATCTTTGACGGCGTAAATAACAGATGTAATTCCAGCTTCAATAATTGCCGATGTGCATGCAGGTGTCTTGCTGCTATGTGCGCACGGTTGAAGGGATACAACAATGGTTGCACCGATTGTCTTTGCTCCAGCTTTCTTAATTGCTACAACTTCTGCATGATCCGGTGAATGTGTTCGATCATGAAAGCCATCAGAGATGAGTGCGCCATCGGATGTATAGATGGCAGCTGCCACATTGGGGTTGGGAGAAGTTCGCCCTAAGCCCTGCAGGCAGAGTGACGATAGATGCGCGTAGGCGTCATCGATAAACATGGTGCACCGATTCCGCTGTTATCTCTCATCCGGACTTTAACCGTCGGTCTCAGAGTTTCACTGAGTCAACCGCCCACTGGATGTGTGCGGGTCGCGGACTATAACCGCCGGTTCGAAATTACATCGACCCCGATAACAACACCCCTATTCTAATGCAAAACCCCCGCCGAGGTTAATCGGCGGGGTTTTTGAACGGGGCTGGTTAAGTTTTACTTCTTACTATTAGCTGCAACCAGATGTGTTGCCACACCCTTCGCATACAAAGCAAGCACCTGCCATACGCATCTTGACGCCACATGTCATACAGAGAGGCGCATCAGATTTGATTCCCATAGATTCTAGGAGATCAGAAGATGAACCAATTGTTGGAGCAAGTGGAGCAGCAGGTGCTGCTTCAATCTTTACCGCAACCGGCTTTGGTGCTTCAACCTTTACAGGCGCAGCTACCACCGCAGGCGCAACCGCTTTTGGGGTATCAGCACTCGCAACAGGTGCGTACTCGCCACCGTTATCGAGCGCGGCTTGGCGCTCTGCTGATGTGTAGAGACCCATTGCTGAACGTTGTTCGAATGGAAGGTAATCGAGTGCTAAGCGACGGAAGATGTAATCCATCATGGATTGCGCCATGCGGATATCTGCATCATCTGTCATGCCTGCTGGCTCGAAGCGAAGGTTGGTGAACTTCTCAACGAATGTCTCAAGAGGTACTCCGTATTGAAGACCAATTGATACTGCGATTGAGAATGCATCCATAACGCCTGCAAGAGTTGAACCTTGCTTACCAAGCTTTAAGAATACTTCGCCGAGTGCACCATCTGCATATGCGCCAGCAGTCATGTAACCCTCTGCCCCGCCTACTGCAAATGATGTTGTCGTTGCAGGACGTGACTTAGGAAGACGCTTACGAACAGGAGTTGCTGCAGCTTCTACTGGAGCGTCCTTCTTCTTCGCCTTGCCATCTGAAAGTGGCTGACCGACCTTGCAGTTATCGCGATAAACAGCGAGCGCCTTAAGGCCGAGCTTCCAACCTTCGTAGTAAACCTCTTCAACCTCTTCAACAGTTGCATCTTCTGGAAGGTTAACGGTCTTTGAGATTGCACCCGATAGGAATGGCTGGCATGCAGCCATCATGCGGACGTGGCCCATTGGAGCAATTGAACGTGCTCCAAGTGCGCAATCGAAGATGTCGTAGTGCTCTTGCTTTAGCCCTGGAGCATCGATGACGTGGCCATTTGATGCGATGAATTCAACGATCGCTTCGATGGTCTCTTCGGTGTATCCGAGCTTGCGAAGTGCTTGTGGAACTGTCTGGTTAACGATCTGCATGGATCCGCCACCGACAAGCTTCTTGAACTTAACGAGTGAGAAGTCTGGCTCAATACCTGTTGTATCGCAATCCATCATCAAACCAATTGTTCCTGTTGGAGCAAGTACTGAGATCTGCGCGTTGCGCCATCCATTCTTATCTCCTGTTGTAAGGCATGCATCCCACGCCCTGTTGGCCTCTGTCCATACATCGATATCAAGAGTTGATACTGACTTTGCAGATGATGACGCTGATGCATGCTTGCGCATAACGCGAGAGTGAGCTGAAGCATTACGTGCAAAGCCATCGTATGGACCAACAATTGCTGCAAGTTCTGCAGAACGCTTGTAGGTAATACCTGACATCAAGGATGTTATTGCGCCAGCAAGTGCGCGTCCACCTTCAGAGTCATATGCAAGACCTGATGCCATAAGAAGGGCGCCAAGGTTTGCATATCCGATTCCGAGCTGGCGGTATGCGCGAGTTGTCTCAGTAATTGCCTGCGTTGGGAAGTCTGCGAAACAGATTGAGATATCCATCGCGGTGATGATCATCTCTGCAGCCTTACCGAATGTCTTTGCATCAAATGAACCATCTGACTTGAGGAACTTCATCAAGTTAAGAGATGCCAAGTTACATGATGAGTTATCAAGTGACATGTACTCAGAGCAAGGGTTAGACGCATTGATGCGCCCTGTCTCTGGGTTGGTGTGCCAATCATTGATGGTGTCGTCATATTGAATTCCAGGATCAGCACATGCCCATGCAGCTTCTGCCATCTTGCGGAAGAGCTTGCGTGCATCTGTTGTCTCGAGGACTTCACCCGTTGAGCGAGCCTTCAGACCGAATTCAGTTCCTGCTTCATATGCGCGCATAAATTCATCGCTGACACGGACTGAGTTATTTGCATTCTGATACTGAACAGAGATGATGTCTTTTCCACCGAGGTCCATATCAAAACCAGCATCGCGTAGAGCGCGGATTTTCTGCTCTTCTGCAACCTTAGTTTCGATGAACTCTTCGATATCTGGGTGATCAACGTCGAGAACAACCATCTTTGCGGCGCGTCGGGTTGCGCCCCCTGACTTAATTGTTCCAGCTGATGCATCAGCACCGCGCATAAATGAAACTGGGCCAGAGGCTGTTCCACCTGATTTGAGAAGTTCCTTTGAAGAACGAATACGTGACAAGTTAAGGCCGGCACCAGATCCGCCCTTGAAGATCATTCCTTCTTCGCGATACCAGTTAAGAATTGAGTCCATAGTGTCGTCAACAGACAAGATGAAGCATGCAGATACTTGCTGTGGGGCAGCAGTTCCGACGTTAAACCAGACTGGGGAGTTGAATGAGAAAATTTGATGCATCAGCATGTGCGTGAGTTCGTGTTCGAAAATTGTTGCATCGTTATCTGTTGCAAAGTAACCGAATTCTTTTCCGGCCTTTACATAGGTAAGTACAACGCGATCGATGACCTGCTTAAGAGACCATTCGCGATTTTCGGCACCGACTGCGCCACGGAAGTACTTGGTCGTTACGATCGTTGATGCATTCACTGACCAAAAGTCAGGGTATTCAACGCCGCGTTGTTCGAAAACAACTTCGCCCGTCCTCCAATTCTGCTGAACAACGTCGCGGCGTTCCCACTTGACTGTGTCATAAGGATGTACGCCTTCTATTGTGTAAATACGTTCGACTGTCAGCGACTTTGCGCCCTTGATCTTCGAAGTTGGTCGATTGATGACCGTGTCTGACATATGTTATTTCCCCGTCTTCTGATTGCTTGTTGACATTACTGGCTTGACTGCTGATCTTTCTGGTGTCACCTGATGTGCATTCGAAGGAAGGGCGCGGAGAAGTGCAATCTCGCCTTCGAAATCTTCAAGGGAGGCAAAGTTACGGTACACAGACGCGTATCGGAGGTAGGCCACCTCATCGAGTTCGCGTAGTGGCGCAAGAATTGCTAGCCCTACCTCTTGTGCTTCGATCTCTGCTTGGCCCGTTGAGCGAAGGGTTTCTTCTACTCGCTGAGCTAAGAGGACCAAATCATCTTCATCTACTGGCCGACCTTGGCACGCCTTGCGGACGCCGACAAGTACTTTCTCGCGGCTAAAAGGTTCAGTAGCACCTGATCGCTTAATGATGTTGAGCAGGGCTACCTCTTGTGTAGAAAAGCGCTGTCCACATTTAGGGCATTCGCGGCGGCGGCGGATTTCTGTGCCATCAACGACCGGACGGGAGTCAACGACTCGGGAATCATCATGTCTGCAGAACGGACAAATCATCTCGGCGTGTCTCCCTTCGAAATACTCGATATTCTCATTTTTAGCTGTATTGGCGAATTGGCAAAACTACCGTAAAAACACTACTTATGGAAGTTTTATTCGTTTCGACCCCTACATCTAGTGGGAACTATAAAGCATTTCTTGAGGCTTTGCCGCATGAGTAATAAGAGACGGCGCGTGTCGCGCGAAAAAAACTTATCGAAGCGGGATTCGAAGCTTCTGGCCTGTTGCAACATCCACTGATGCAAGTGAGTTGACCGAGATGATCTCAGAGACGAGCGAGCGCACATCGCCTCCGCCTGCCAGGCGGTTAGCTAGCGACCAGACCGTCTCTCCAGGGGCCACAGTCACGCTCACGAATGAGCCTGCATGGACTGAGGCGCTACCGGTACCCGTCCCGGCCTTGGCGCTGACGAGAGATCCTAGGACGATAGCGAGAGAGAGAACCACAATGGTGCGAGCTAGGCGGCCACGACGATTAAGAGTAATCGCAGACGGATTGGCCAGAAAGCCTTGTAAATCAATGACTTTAGAGTGGTCAATGGTTATAGCGCTCATGGTTCGTCTCTCTTTGCTACCGACTAAACCTTGGGGAAGGTTTTCGAACACTTGTTCGATAGGAAAACCATATACCCAGCCACCGACATGGTCAACTATTTTTCGAACATATGTTTGAATTTATCCCCAACCTGTGGAATCATCTGTGCATGAGCAAAAACCAGACCCCCCAGGCAGGCAAGGCTGAACTCAGCGCCCGCCAGATTTCAATCCTGGACTTCATCAAGACCACCTCAGAATCCCAGGGATATGCCCCATCCATGCGCGAGATCGGCGATGCCGCAGGCCTGAACTCCCCCGCATCAGTTAAATACCAGCTCGATATCTTGGTCGAGAAAGGTTTCATCCGTCGCGATGCCGACCGAGGCCGTGCCATGGAGGTCGTCCTTCCTGATTCAGAGCTAGTAGCCGGAGCATCAGGTGAAGGCGCCCACACAGATAAGACTCGCTTTATTCCACTCGTTGGTTCCATTGCAGCAGGCGTTCCTATTACAGCCGATCAGCAGATCCAAGAGAGGTTTCCACTTCCTGAGTCCCTTGTCGGCAAGGGCGATCTCTTTATGCTCAAGGTCAAAGGTGAATCCATGATCAACGCCGCAATTTGCGATGGCGACCTTGTCGTTATCCGTCAGCAGAAAGATGCCAACAATGGCGAAATCGTTGCTGCAATGATCGATGGAGAAGCAACGGTCAAAACATTTTCACGCAAAGGCGGCCATATCTGGTTGCTGCCAGCCAACGATGACTTTGCACCTATCGATGGCGACACCTGCGAAGTTCTAGGAATCGTTACAGCGGTACTGCGCTCACTTTAAATATATTCTGTACATTTTTTAGTATTTTCTGTACATTACTTCTATGAGTGAATTAAGCGTCACCGATGCCCGTGCTGAATTGCCTGCTGCTATCAAGAAATCCCAGAAAGCCCCTGTCCACATCCTTAAACACGGCGAACCCGTTGCTGTTCTAATCTCTCCCATCCTTTACAGAAAGATGTTGGAAGCCATGGAAGAACTTGAAGATATTGAAGCATTCGATCAAGCGATGCTGAGTAAAGCGCAGACAGTCCCCTGGGATGAGGTAAAGAGAGAACTCGGCCTTCTTTGATTCGCTACTCAGTTAATTTCGACCCCAGAGCTCAGAAGGCACTTCTTGAAGCACCTAAGTCGGATAGGGCGAGAATTTCCATTGCCATCGAGCTGCTGCGCGAGAACCCCATTCCACCTAAGGCGCTCAAACTTAAAGGGCGCGAGGGTTACCGCATTCGTGTGGGCAAGTTTCGAATCATCTATACATTTGATGGAAGTGCGCTAACTATTCTCGTGCTGGATATCGGGCCTCGCAGAGATATTTACCTGCGCTCGCTTTAGAACTTTATTTAACTGCGACCGAAGTCATCTTCAAGGCGAACGATGTCATCTTCGCCGAAATAAGAACCACTCTGTACCTCAATAAATGTCACGCCATTTGATTCAGGCGCTGCCATGCGATGAGCAACACCGATAGCAATATCTACTGATTCGCCAGTCTGGAGCGTCCTCGTTACTCCATCGATGGTGACAACTGCAGGACCTTGGGTAATAAACCAATGCTCTGCTCGCTTTTCGTGGGTTTGATAGGAAAGGCGAGAGCCAGCTTTGACGGTGATCTCTTTCACCTGAGAGAAGGCGTTGGTGTGAAGCACTTGATAGCTACCCCATGGACGTTCTGAAAATTCCAACATCGTTAGCCCTGCCCTTCTCTTAAGGTGAATCCAACCAAACCAGCTCCCACAAGTCCTGAATCCTTGCCGAGTGTTGCCCTCTTTAACGCCACTTTTCCAGGGAATTTTAGCTTTCTTACCTCGTTTTCAAAGTGTGACTGCAGAACTGGCCAATAAATATCATCAGCGCTCATGACTCCCCCACCGATAACGATGGTGTCCAGATCTAACAATGCAACTGCGTTGACTAAGCCGATGGCAAGGAATCTGGCGCCTTGATCAATTACCTCTATCGCTCGCGCATCTGCGTTTCGGGCAGCGCTAGCTACCTCTTCAAAAGTTGCAACCCCAAAGTTCTTCGCCATATTCGTCCCACTGCAATATGCCTCGATACATCCACGGGCGCCGCACGCACAAAGGTCTCCATCAATTACAACAATTGAATGCCCAATAAATCCAGCATTTCCATATTGACCGCTATGCAATCGCCCACCCACCACAGTTCCCCCACCGATTCCAGTTGAGACAACAATGCCTAATAAATTAGTTGAACCAATTCCTGCGCCAATTGAAAATTCGGCAAAGGCCAGCGCACTGGCATCTCCGACAATTCTTACCTTTTCAATCCCTGACACATCTTGGACAAAATCAACGAGTGAAAAATCTGCCCATTGCGCAATGTTGACAGGGCTAATCGTTCCCTTGAAATGATCGATAGGGCCGGCTGAGCCAATGCCAGCTCCAACGAGGGCAATATCTGGTGTCTCTAAAACCTGATTGATCGCAGTCGTAAGACTGTCATTTAAATCTTGGCGACTTGTATTGCTGGAAGCCACTTCTACCCGCGACAGCACTGTGCCATCGCGCAACACAGCCCCGACCGCCACCTTGGTGGCTCCTACATCAAGAGCTAAAGCAGCATCGCGCATAATGGTCAAAATCCTACTCACCTACTTCACAATAGATAAGGCGTTCGACCGATGAAGCAATTCCATTTTTCCACTCTAGTCAAGATATTCTCACCTCATGCCTAAAGACCCCAGCCGCCAGGCGCACTTCCCCGCTATCGAAAAGCGTTACGGGGAAAAGATGTCCTACTGGTTTAAGGTCATGAAGGAAATCAAGGACGAGAAATATCCTGCCCAGATTGCGCACCTGCGCCAGAACTATGGCTTTTCGCAGGCCCACGCCAATGCTCTAGTCATGTATTCGCGCGGATCTACTTCGGCCAAGCGATTTGAGACCCCCGCCCAGTACTACAAAACCATAAATCCAAAGCAGGCCACAACAATCCGCAAAATCTTTAAAACCATCCAAACCAAATATCCAAAGTCAGAACTTGTGATTGCATGGAATCAACCCATGCTCAAGCTAGGTGATGATTACATCTTCGGTGCTACCTGCGCCACTAAGCACATTCTTATCTCACCTTGGTCGACTGATGTCCTTGATACATTCCGCGACCGTCTTGCACACTTAACCCTCAATAAAAAAACTATCGGTGTCCCAAACGATTGGAAGGTCGAGGAGAAACTCATCCTTGACATGGTCAAGGCAAGGATTTCTGAGACTAAGTAGTTACTTTTCGTAGTGATAACGGGCCGAGATAATAAATAAGTCTTCGCCATCTACGATATAGACCAAACGATTCACACGATCTATTCGCCGAGAGTACGTATCCCGAGCTTGGTATCTCAATTGCTCAGGTGAACCAATTCCACTGTAAGGCGTTTTCAAGCAATCGTTGATGAGATCAAGAATTTTCTTTATCGCCTTTTTATTGCCACTCTTCTCCCAGAAGAGA
>DJBN01000104.1:10705-11204 GCA_002430075.1 Actinobacteria bacterium UBA5975
GAAGAGAATGTCTTCGGTTGCCTGGGGGGAGAACTTAACTTTGGTCGGAACGCGCCTTTTGCTCAAGCGCGCTTTTTAACCTTTTGCTTCTTCTTCACGGCATCCTTTAGAGATTTCACTAAAGTTTCAGCATCGGTCGGAAATTCAACTTCGTAGGTTTGCCCACGATCTACCTGAGCTATTGATTCTAAGAGGTGCTCGCGATTTGCCGGTGAAGAGAATAGGTAGGCAGTCTCGAGAATGGATTCATACTCTGATTCTGACATCAACACAGCATTGCCATTCTTAGAAGTAATAGTCACTGGCTTCTCATTGGCATTGACCTCTTCAATGAGTGGAAAAAGTCGAGCACGCGCTTCGGATGCGGTAATTGCCATTTCAGAGCCCTCTCTAGACTGGTACGAGAAATGGTACCACTAGATTGAGCCCGCCAGGAAGCTATTTAATCTGAGCAATAGCTGCATCAAATAACTGCGCAAAGCGCAGAGATTCACTCAGT
>DJBN01000112.1 GCA_002430075.1 Actinobacteria bacterium UBA5975
GCTTTTTCAGTGACAGGCTTGCTCGAAACCCACTTCACCAAGCTCGTTGATTATGACTTCACAGCCTCTATGGAAGAAGACTTGGACAAGATTGCAGCGGGTGAGGCAGGCCGCGTGGATTGGCTGCGCGATTTCTACTACGGCGTCGATGGCCAACCGGGTTTAAATGAGCTATCCCTTGATCTTGGCGTCATTGATGCGCGAGCTACCAACACAATGAATCTATCTGACACAATCGAAATCCGCGTTGGTCGCTACGGTGCGTACTTACAAGAAAATTTGCCGGATGTAGATCGTAAGCTCGCAAATATCCCTGAAGGTTTAGCACCTGATGAACTAACCCTTGCAAAGGCAATCGAACTTCTTGCAGCACCTTCAGGTGAACGCGAACTCGGCGTTGACCCTAAGACAAACTTCGAAGTCGTTGCAAAGTCTGGCCGCTTTGGCCCATACATCACAGAAATTTTCCCAGAAGAACCTGTCGAACTTAACGATAAGGGCGGACCAAAGAAGAAGCGCAAGAAGAAAGATGCACCTAAACCAAAGACCGCCTCCTTACTTTCCGCAATGAGCCTCGACACCATCACACTCGATGATGCACTCCAACTTCTCTCTCTTCCTCGCATTCTTGGTACCAATAGCGCCGGCGAAGATATCACTGTGCAGAACGGTCGCTACGGCCCATATCTCAAAGCTGGCGTTGATTCACGAACTCTGACATCAGAAGATCAGCTCTTCTCAATCAGCCTTGATGAAGCACTTGAAATTTATTCAAAGCCAAAGGAGCGCCGCCGCGGAGTTGCAAAGCCGCCACTGAAAGAACTCGGCGTTGATCCAGGAACCGAAAAAGCAGTCATTATTAAAGATGGTCGCTTCGGTATGTATGTCACCGATGGTGAAACAAATGCAACGCTTCGCCGCGGTGACACCCTTGAAGCAATGAATCTTGAGCGTGGCCTTGAACTATTGGCAGGACGCCGTGCATGGGAGGCCGAGAACGGCCCATCACCTAAGAAGTCGCGTAAGAAGGCCGCAAAGGCAAAGCCAGGGGCAAAAGCCCCAACGCTTACAAAGAACACAGTTAAAAAGGCTGCGGCTAAGAAGAAGACAGTTAAGAAAGCGACAGGAAAAGCTAAGAAGGCGTAACTAAGCTACTTCAAAAACCACAAGATTTAGCTTTTTCGCATTCTTAGCCATCTGTTTATCTAAAGTAATCACTCCTTCTATCAATAGTGAAAGAGTCTCAGCAGTCGCAAGATGGATAGCATCTGCAGTCTTCACTGTGATTTGAGCTGGATAATTCTCAGCACGAATAAGAATTGATTCAGTCATATCTACCAATTGAAATTGAGATATAACTTTTTGGGCACGCGGAAGTAAAGTTTCATCAAACTTATTTACACGGCGCAGAACCTCAACTTTAGATAGACGAGAAGTTACCGGGGCCGATTCCAAAATATTTTCTAGCTTAAGGGCTTCGGGCTCGTCAAGAATTACTGCAACTATTGCTGAAGAATCAACATACCAACTCAATATCGAGCCTCACGGCGCTCTTTGAGAAACTCCTTGAGAAGAGTTCTGCCTTCAGGATTAGGCAGCGGTTCAAAAACCTTCGCATCAAATTTATCCTTTGCTGGGGTGATCAACCCAGCATCAATCAGATCTTGAATTGTGGTTGCTTGAATAGGACGAATCTCTGCAACCGGTTTTCCCCATTCGGTCACGATGACAGACTCACCACTCTTTACAAGACCGAGTACTTTCGATGCATCTTGTCGAAGCTCTCGGACACCGACAGACAATTTCCTTGTGAGCATCTCTTCAGCGAGAGAAGTGCTCTTAACTTTCGAAGGCGCCTTCTTCACAGCACGCGTTGCACTCTTCTTAGCTGATGTGGCCATGCTTAAATGTAGCACAATTGGTCAAAGTGCTACATTTGCCAACGCAGCCATTTTCTGCCCATTTATAAGGGCCATGGCCACCCCGATAGGATGCGCAGATGGCTCAAGAGAGATGGTTAATCACAGGCGGCGCCGGTTACATCGGCACACATATCGCCGATGAATTCATCCGCGCAGGTAAATCTGTCGTTATCTATGACTCGCTCTATCAAGGCCTTGAAGCGCGCATTACCTTCCTTCGCGCCAAGCACAAGACCGAGATCCCATTTATCAAAGGCGATATCCGCGATTACAAGGAGATCGAAAACGTTATCCGCACCCACAAGATCGATGGCATTGTCCACACCGCAGCTCTTAAAGCAGTGGGTGAATCCATGGAAAAGCCCGGTGAGTATTTCCAAGTAAACCTTGATGCAACGAGTGAGCTCCTTGAAATCGCAGAGAGATGCGGTGTAAAGAAATTTATCTTCTCATCCACCGCAGCTGTCTACGGTAGCCCCGACACTATGGAACCTTGCAAAGAAGATGGCGACAAGAAACCTATCTCTCCTTACGGCGACTCTAAGTATCAAGCCGAATCTCGCGTCACCGATTTCATTAATATCCCCGGTAACCTTGGCACCTCACTGCGCTTCTTCAATGTTGTGGGCACTGCAGCCCAAGAACTACTGGATAACTCAGTTGAAAACCTTGTCCCTATTGTTCTTGGCAAACTTCACAAAAGCGAAGCGCCAACAATCTTTGGTACCGATTACCCAACACCCGATGGCACATGTATTCGTGACTATGTAGACGTCCGCGATATCGCCCGCGCACATTTAGCTGCAGCAACTGCCACAACAAAGCTTCCACCTGCCATGAATATCGGCACAGGCCG
>DJBN01000046.1 GCA_002430075.1 Actinobacteria bacterium UBA5975
TGCCTCGACCTATTGGCCATCTATTAATAACTTTCTACGCATAAGATAGGCACAGGTAATTGAGATAAAGGGGCAGTTGTGGCTAAGTCTTGGACTGATGATGCACCTCAGCCAGTTGCACTTCAGGAGCAGGCACACGTAAAAGATCTTTTCTCGTACAAAGTGAAGAGATTCTTTCTAGGTGGCGCGCTCAATAGACATTCACTGGGGCATCAACGACTGAGCAAGCGATATGCGTTAGGTATTCTCTCCTCTGACTGTATTTCATCTTCTGCCTACGGCTCTGAGCAAATTTTGATTGCCCTACTTCCTGCATTTGGTTTAGCTGCATTTGCCATCTTGATGCCAATGACCGCAGTTGTTCTTGCAATTCTCCTACTTATTACCTTGTCATATCGAAACGTGATTGATGTCTACACAAAGACTGGCGGCGCATACATAGTCTCGCGTGACAACTTTGGACCAGTAGTTGCACAAATTGCAGCAGTGGCGCTAATGCTTGATTACATCGTGACAGTAGCAATCCAATCTGCAGCAGGAGTTGCAGCAATTATCTCTACCTTCCCATCGCTGGGTCCTTGGAAAATTCATATGATTTTTGCCGTGATTGCACTTCTTACCTACGGAAATTTACGTGGGGTTAAAGAGGCCGGCAAAGTCTTCGCACTTCCTACTTACTTCTTTGTAATGTGCATGCTCACAGTTTTTGGAATGGGTCTCTACAGACTGGCCAACGGCACGCTTCCTGTGATGGATACAGATATGCCTGGAGCAGTCCCTGTTGGGGAAGCACAAGGCTTACTTACCTTTGCTGCAGTATTTATTTTGCTACGCGCTTTCGCAAACGGTGGCTCTTCATTAACAGGTCTCGAAGCAATCTCTGATGGAGTTGCCCTTTTCAAAGCACCAGAACATGTCAATGCAAAAAGAACTCTTGTAGTGATGAGTACATTGCTCGGAACACTTGTACTGGGTGTTTCATTCTTCGCCCACAAAATTCACGCTGTACCTTATGAATCTGGAGTGCCAACTGTAATTTCTCAAATCGCAAAGGTTACAGTCGGAACAGGAACATTTGGCTCGATCATGTTCATTTTAGTTCAGCTTGCAACGATGCTTATTTTATTCGCTGGCGCAAATACCACCTATAGCGCTTTTCCATTACTCGTTAATTTTGTTGCAACTGATGGCTATTTGCCTCGCCAGCTCACTAAACGCGGTCACAGGCTGGCATTTTCAAATGGAATTCTGCTCTTGTCAGGTGGCGGACTTCTTCTTGTAGTAATCACAGCGGGCTCTGTAGAAAATCTTGTCGCATTCTATGCACTAGGTGTATTTACCGGTTTTACATTGGCTGGATTTGGAATGACTCGTTACTTCTTGCGCACCAAGCCCGAACAATGGCGTATTAAGGTTGTTATTAATGCCCTTGCTGGCTCAATATCTTTAATAATTGTCATTATCTTTTCTATCGTGAAATTTACAGAAGGTGCTTGGCTAGTATTGGTGACTGCGCCAATCTTGGTAATGACGCTTTTGCGTTTACGTCGCCAATACACCCGTGAGCAAGAAGTGCTATCTGTGCGAACAGATGAAGAACGTGCAACCTCTATGGCGCGCCATAATGTCGCAATATTTGTCGATAGCGTTGATCTTGCCACAGTTGGTGCTGTTCGTTACGCACGGAGTTTGAAGCCTCATAAAATAAAGGCGGTCCACTTCGTTATCGATGATCGCAGAGCAGAAGAGATTCAGCGCGCATGGGCTGCCTCAGACGCGCTTGTAGATGTGCAACTCGATCTAGTGGATTGCCCTGATCGACGAATTGCAAATTCAGCTCTTGATTATGCAATTCGAAAGACTGAAAAGCCCGATGTTGAATTAACGATCTTGCTTCCACGACGCTCCTATTCACGATTCTTGGGGCGTTTATTACACGATCAAACTGCTGAAGAAATTGCAGCACCAATCTCGCAACTTGAGCGCGTAGTTGCAACGATTGTTCCCTTTGATGTAAATCGCATTACTTCAGGAAATAAACTGACAGTTCCTGTGCTTATCCCCGTTGAGCCAATGCAGGTTGCAGATGAAATAGGTAAGCCTGCGCAACAAGAGCAGAAAGTCTTCGCGCCCATTTCTCACTACGCTGAAGATGTAACTCCTATAAAGAGTGTCGAATGGCGTAAGCGCTCAAAGGTGCATGGCAGAGTGACTTCGATATTAACGGCCCCACGGGGTTCAGCTCCCATGTTGCAAGTTGAAGTTTGGGATCAAACCGGGGGAATAACTCTTAACTTCTTAGGTCGGCGTGAGATTGCCGGCCTTGAGGTTGGCATGGAACTTCGCGCCGAAGGTATGGTGGGTGAAGAAGATGGTCAATTGACTATCTTGAATCCCTCCTACGAACTACTTATCTGAGAAGAATTCTTTTAAAATCTGAGCACATTCATCTTCGCGAATTCCAGCCGTCACTTCAACTTTAAATATTGATCGAGGGTCACGAAGAACATCCCACACTGATCCAACCGCTCCTGCTTTTTCATCCCATGCACCAAAAATTAGGTGAGAAATTCGAGATTGAGCAATAGCGCCTGCGCACATTGCACAGGGCTCTAAGGTGACAATCAGCGTGCAACCATCGAGGCGAGAATTTTGAAGTCGAGAAGCTGCATCGCGTATAGCCACAACTTCAGCATGTGCGGTCGGATCATTATTTGCTTCACGCTCATTTGAGCCTCGTCCGACAATTACTCCATCTTTGTTGATAACAATTGCGCCCACAGGTACATCGCCAGTAGAGAATGCAGAGCGAGCAATGACCAGTGCTTCGCCCATAAGTTCTTCAGCGCTAGATATTGAAATTCTATGACTCCAATAGCTGTGAAAGTTCTTCTGCAAATCCTAACCGATTGGCGATTGCCTCAATCTGTTCATCAGGAAAAAGATCTGCGTCGTCGCATAAAGTTGAGAGCTCCATACTATGCAATCCAAGATCAGAGAAAATATCTATATCACCTGCAGGTAGCGGCTCATCTTCTTCTTCCGGTTGATCGATATCTGCAAGTTCTAAGAATTCAGCGGCAACTTCATAATCAATCGCACACGAAATATCGCTAATAAAAAACTTAACATGCGTCCCAAGGACTCGCACCGCTAAAAAGAATTCATCATCGATGGCAATCAGGGCAACTGCTCCACCATTTGTCTGCTGCTTCTTTAAGCGGTCGATTATGTGAGTTAGGTCATCGGGGTCCGGCAGCGACGCGATAGACCAGCGTCCATCTTCATGCCACGCTTCAATTGCGAAGTCCTGGGTTGCCTCAGTCATGTACCCCATTTTGGCACTCATTGATGAGGAATGAAAGCCCTGTAAGGTTATCTATATGAAAGTTCATGTTGCGAATCATCCACTGATCTCTCACAAACTCACGATGTTGCGGGATGAGAGAACCGATTCTCCAACTTTCCGCTTGCTCGTTGAAGAGCTTGTAACGCTACTTGCATATGAAGCCACCCGAGATGTTCATACAAAGACAGTTTCAATTAAGACACCTGTTACAGAAACTACGGGTTTGGTACTTGCTGAACCTCGACCGGTAGTTGTCCCAATTTTGCGCGCAGGTCTTGGGATGCTTGAAGGTATGACTAAGTTACTTCCAACAGCTCAAGTTGGTTTTCTTGGAATGGTTCGCGATGAAGAAACTCTCCAGGCCAGCACTTATGCCAATCGTTTACCTGAAGATTTATCAGGGCGCCAGTGTTTTATTCTCGATCCAATGCTTGCAACAGGTGGAACGCTTGTGATGGCAATTAATTATCTTATCGAGCGTGGCGCAAATGAAATTACAGTAATTTGTTTACTTGCCGCCCCTGAAGGAATCAAAGTCTTGGAAGATGAATTTAATGGCTCTGGAGTTCCCATCACATTAGTGACAGGTTCGCTTGATGAAAGATTGAATGAAAAGGGATACATAGTTCCAGGGCTTGGCGATGCTGGTGATCGACTTTACGGTGTTGTGTAAATGGCATCCACTTCGCCTGGGTACGGAATAACTATTCGAGTTGAAGGTGCTCCTGATTACAATCCGGTAGCTCTTATCACCACAACGATCACAGGTGCTGGAGCAACAATCACAGCGCTCGATGTCGTTGAGTCGCAAATTGAAAAAGTGGTTGTAGATGTCACGTGTGACACAATCGATGCAGACCATGCACAGGATATTCATGATGCGCTATCTGCGCACGAGGGGCTCTCTGTTCGCGCTGTAAGTGATAGAACATTCTTGCTTCACCTCGGGGGTAAGATCGAGATTAATTCAAAGGTTCCACTAAAGACTCGAGATGATCTTTCACGTGCCTACACACCTGGTGTTGCTCGCATATCTCAGGCAATCGTTGATGATCCTTCTGCCGTGAATCGATTAACTATGAAGCGCAATACTGTTGCAGTTGTTACAGATGGATCGGCAGTTCTTGGCTTGGGTAATATCGGACCGGCGGCAGCTCTTCCTGTAATGGAAGGTAAGGCCGCTCTATTTAAGCGTTTTGCAAATGTTGATGCTTGGCCAGTGTGCCTTGATACTCAAGATGTTGATGAAATTGTACGTACGGTCCAGTTGATTGCTCCTGTCTACGGAGGAATAAATCTAGAAGATATCTCTGCTCCTCGTTGCTTTGAAATTGAACGCAGGTTACGAGAATTGCTCGATATTCCTGTCTTTCATGATGACCAACACGGAACTGCAATTGTAGTTCTAGCTGCACTTCGCAATTCTTTGAAGTTAGTAATGAAAGATCTCTCAACTGTAAAAATTATTTTAAGCGGAGCTGGTGCTGCTGGAACTGCGATAGCTCGCTTATTGATGTTGAGCGGAGCTACCAACATCATTGCTTTCGACAAGGATGGGGTGCTACATAGGGGCTCCACCACAGATGGAGAAATGAGATCTTGGTTTATCACAAATACGAATCCAGCAAATTTTGAGGGTACTGTCCATCAAGCCATGGTAGGCGCCGATATATTTATTGGAGTCAGTGCACCGAAAGTATTAAATGAAGAAGATGTGGCATCCATGGCACCCGGTGCAATCGTCTTCGCGCTAGCCAATCCAGACCCAGAGATAGATCCAAAAATTGCACGCAAATATGCTGCAGTTGTTGCTACAGGTCGGAGCGATCAACCCAACCAAATTAATAATGTGCTCGCTTTTCCAGGGATTTTTAGGGGACTTTTGGATGCTCAAGCGCACCGGATAACTGACGAGCTATTGGTGGCTGCCGCTGAAGCAATTGCTGAGTGCGTAAGTTCCTCACAGCTCAATGCTTCTTACATCGTGCCTAGCGTATTTGATCCTAATGTTGTTATAAAGGTTGCTGAAGCCGTGAAGAAGTTGGTGTGATGGAACTACTTGCATCCTTTGATGCTCAATTCACAGCCCTTGCTCCATTTATTTTTTACCTTATCGTTTGGGCAATTGTCTTTGTAGAGACAGGCTTGCTCTTTGGTTTCTTTCTTCCAGGGGATTCCATCTTATTTAGTGCAGGGCTTGTAGCTGCAACAAAATCTGACATAAATATTGTATTTCTAATCCTTGTTATTCTTTCTGCGGCTTTTATTGGCGACCAGGTTGGCTTTGTATTGGGACGAGTTGTTGGCCGCCCATACCTTGAAAAGAGAAAATCACTTCGTATACAGCGAATGATTGAAAATTCTGAACGTTTCTATCAGCAGACAGGGTGGTGGGCAGTCGTAGCAGCTCGATTCTTCCCTTGGATTCGTACATTTGTTCCACCAATTGCTGGAATTTTAAAAATGAACTACTACAAATTTTTATCAGCAAATATTCTGGGGGCGATACTTTGGGGTGCTGGAATTACACTTGCAGGATATTACGCAGCCTCATTGCCGTGGGTTAAGACATTTTCCTATGCGATTGCTACCTTCTTTATTTGTGCGTCAATCGTCTCCGGGCTAGTGAATTATTTACGCCGCCCGCGATAACACCTAGATAGGTCATTGCGATACCTGTAATTAAGTAAAAAGTGATTTGTATTCCATTTGTGGGCAATAGCCAGTCCAAGATTACTGAACCTAGAAGTTGGCCTCCTACGCTATAGAGAGTAAAGGTGAGTACTCCTAAGTGCTGCACAACAGTGGCTGCAAAGGCAATATAGACAACTCCTATGACGCCACCTGTATACATCCACCATGGCTTAATATGGAGAGGGCTTAACTCTTCTATTCCTAGAATGGATCTCGCGAGCAAGTAGATACCGAGAATTGAAGTACCCGTAATAAAATTGAGAAGAGATGTTGTAAAGCTCTGATTCGAGTAAGTATTTATCTTCCCATTAAGCGCGCGCTGAAATCCAATAATTGAGCCGGCAAGTACTGCGAGAGCAACAATAAGCAGCGAAACCGATTGAATCTGGATTCGGTCTGCTACCGAAATAATGACTGCAGTAACGGTGATAATTGCGGCGACAGTTCGCTTTAAGGTTATTGCTCTTTTATCCCCACCGGAAATTCCGAGTTTATCTACCAAAAGTGAAGTGAATGTTTGTCCTGCAATCGAAGCAACAGAAAAGACAGCAACTCCGATTTTAGGAATGATGAATGTTTGTATAGCAATTAGATTGCCACCTAGCACTCCCCCAAAGAATTCCCACCAATGAAGTTTTCGCTCTTTAAATGCTTGGAATAAACGACGGATTCCCATTTTTATCGAAGAGTTAAAGATTGCTATTAGAAGGATAATTGCAAGGCCCGATGAGAATGAAATGAAAGCGGCCTGCACGGTATTACCTAATTGATTTGAAAGTTCACCATTCACTCTCGCCTGGAGTGCGATAAGAACACCGGTCATTAAGGCTAAGTTATCTAATCGAATTAGGTAGCTTTTTACCTTTTGCATTCACGCAACTTAACCTAAAATCAACCTATCGGCATTCAGTTTTGAGATTGAAAGAGTTCTGGATGGGTAGAAAGCTCTACTCGGGTTCTTCGGATATGACCAAATAGAACGCGAGAAGCGTCATCCGGGTCGTTCCGCTTGAGAGCGGCCACAAGTAAGTGATGCTCATAGTGAGCATTAACAAAGCTGTTTTGAGTTAAAAGAACGGTATATGCACGTCTGTAATGTTGAGTTGTATTCCACATTCTTTCTACCATCTCACCGAGCAACGCTGTATCTGCTCCAGAATATGAGAGAAGATGAAATTCGCGATCTAGCTTTAAAAATACTTCAGGGTCGTTATTTTTTTCCATGGCCTGTGCGAGCTTTTCAAGTTTGGAGATTTGTTCCGATGTTAAGTTGGGCAAGCTAAATCTCAGCATTAGGGGTTCGATATTTTCGCGAATTAGGTACATCTCCTCACATTCATTGAGGCTCAATTCAGCAATCCAAGCACCTGTGTGCGCTATCAATTTCACCAAACCGGCTGCCGCCAGCATCTGAAGTGCCTCTCTTACGGGAGATCTACTTGCCTTAAATTTTCGAGCAATATCTTCCTGAAGTATTCGCGTGCCAGGCAAATACTTGCCCGCCAAAATTTCATCACTGAGCGCTGTGGCAATCTGATGGCTCAAGGCGCTAGAACCAGTTTGATCAATTGAAACCATTCTTACCCTGTTGGGTTTACTGGATGCCAGAGTTTGATAGGCGCTGTCTTTTCATAGGCTTTACCCTGAGGAAAGCTCACTAGCTCAAACTGCATTCCCCAGGGTGAAAGAAAGTAGACCCACTTCTGGCCTTCGCTGGCATTCTTACTGAGAGTAGGTTCATCTAAAATTCTTATTTTTTTCTCTTTGAGATAGGCGAGCGCCGCATCAAAATCATCGA
>DJBN01000051.1:0-1840 GCA_002430075.1 Actinobacteria bacterium UBA5975
TATTCCACAATTACTTAAAGGTGGTTACTCCGAGGGCGTCTCTAACGGAATTGATGTTTACTCGATTCGCCAACCTCTAGGTGTCGTAGGCATCATCTCACCCTTCAACTTCCCAGCCATGGTGCCGATGTGGTTCTTCCCTGTTGCGATTGCAACTGGTAATGCTGTCATTCTCAAACCTTCTGAAAAAGATCCGTCAGCCTCAATGTTAATCGCCGAGATGTGGCAACAGGCAGGACTTCCAGCCGGTGTATTTAACGTTGTGCACGGAGATAAGGTTGCGGTGGATGCAATTTTGGAGCACCCAGGGATAAAATCAATTTCATTCGTTGGTTCAACACCAATCGCGCAATACATCTATGAAAATGGAACCAAACGAGGCAAGCGAGTTCAAGCACTCGGTGGAGCTAAAAACCACATGCTTGTCTTACCTGATGCTGACCTCAATCTTGTGGCCGATGCCGCAGTCAACGCGGGTTTTGGTTCCGCGGGAGAGCGCTGCATGGCGATATCGGTCTTAGTTGCGGTAGAGCCGGTTGCAGATGCTGTGATTGAAAAGATTACAGAGCGCATGCGTGAGCTACGTACAGGAGATGGCACTCAAGGCACAGATATGGGTCCACTCGTGACTCGTGTACATCGGGATAAAGTTGCTGGCTACATCGATGCGGGTGTTGCTGAAGGTGCCACATTGGTCGTCGATGGGCGCAATCCAGATGTTAACGGATCTCCTAATGGATTCTGGCTTGGACCAACTCTCTTTGACGAGGTAAAGCCTTCTATGAGCATCTACCGAGATGAAATTTTTGGCCCTGTGTTAAGCGTGGTTCGCGTGAAGAGCTATGAAGAGGGCGTGGATTTAATCAACGGTCATATCTATGGCAATGGAACAGCGATATTTACCAATGACGGGGGAGCAGCCCGTAGATTCCAGAGCGAGATTCAGGTAGGAATGATCGGAATCAATGTTCCAATCCCAGTGCCTGCTGCCTATTACTCCTTTGGCGGATGGAAGGCATCGCTCTTTGGAGATACCCATGCACACGGCAGTGAAGGCGTTCATTTCTTTACTCGTGGCAAAGTAGTAACAAGCCGTTGGTTAGATCCTAGCCATGGTGGAATTAACTTAGGATTCCCGCAGAACTAGTATTTCTTTTTAACTTACTTTCTATTCAGGGATATGTTGCCATTGAACGTCTAGTTTTACATTGGCATCTTGCAATAAGTTCATTACCGGGCAGCGAGCTTCAGTTTCATCAATAACTGCCTGCAGTTCCTCGGGGGTTTGTGGCGTAGTTACTTTGACAGAAAGTTTGACTGACTGAAAATGGGGTCTGACAGTACGGTCGCCCATTCTGCCTCGAATATCTATAGTAAATCCTGCCTCGAACTCCAACTTGGAATATTGGAAATTCATTTCTGTCGCAGTTCTTCTAAAGGTAACCCCTTCGCACCCACATAAAGCCCCAATAACTGCCTGAAGCGGAGAAGGTCCAGCACTTTGGCCACCGTGAGCCTTAGGTTCGTCAGTAATTGCCACACCAAATTCACCATAGTTGATATTCGTCAGCATGGTGGCATCGTTCTGCGCCACCAGTGTTTTACGGCGTATGAAATCTTCCGGGATCTCACTCATGATGTTAGATCTGATTTCTGATGACATGCCTCTCCTTGATTATTAGTGGTGGCCCTCTAGTTCACGTCGCTCAGTCTCAGTTGCTTTAGGAACTGCAACTGCCGAGGCTCGCGAGATTCGATTGCGGATCTTATTCTTAATTGCAGCTGGACGACGAACTCCTGCAGCATCGCTCTCTGGCAATTCCAGCGGAGCGATTTGTTC
>DJBN01000051.1:2047-10635 GCA_002430075.1 Actinobacteria bacterium UBA5975
GTTCATGAGATGTCAATAGCCAAGCTTTCTCTGCAGAAATTGGTTCGTGTACTTCAATAAATTCACCACTTGGCATACGAACCAAACGACCAGTTTCGCGGCCATGCAGTACAAGATCCCTATCTGCTCGTTGAAGTGATAGGCAGAGCCTCTTTGTGATGATGAAGGCAAGAGGCGGTAGCACTATTACGCCTATACGTGAGAACCACATCATCTGATTGATTGTCAGATGGAAAGTTGTGGCGATAATGTCGTTACCACCGTTGAGTAGCGTGACAAGGGTAAATGTGAGTGCCATAGCGCCTATAGCTGTGCGGTTCGGCGCATTGCGCGGACGATCCAGAAGATGATGTTCACGCTTGTCACCGGTTGCCCAGCTCTCGATAAATGGATAGAGGGCAAGACCTGTAAACATTATTCCCGGCAATATTAACCCTGGAATCAAAATATTCCACGAAATTGTGTGGCCAAATGCATGCGTCTCAAGCGGTGGCGCCATACGCACCAAGCCATCAAGCCAACCCATATACCAATCGGGTTGAGAGCCGGCGGAAATTTGTCCGGGGGTATACGGGCCGTATAACCAAATCGGGTTAATGGATGCGATTGCTCCAAGGAATGCAGTTACACCAAAGACAATAAAGAAGAATCCACCAGCTTTTGCCATGTAGGCAGGCATCAGCGGATAGCCAACAACGTTCTTCTCTGTGCGTCCTGGCCCTGGAAATTGTGTGTGCTTCTGGTACCAGACCAACATGAGGTGCACCGTGATTAACGCAAGGAATATTGCAGGGAGTAAAAGAATGTGAACTGTGTAGATACGTGGAATGAATACTTCCCCGGGGAATGGTCCTCCGAAAGCAAAGAATGCAATATATGTTCCAACGAGCGGAAGCGCCTGAATAATTGCTTCGGCGATACGGATGCCCGTTCCAGATAGTAGATCATCTGGAAGTGAGTAACCTAAGAATCCTTCGACGATACCTAAAGTTAAAAGCCCAACACCGATAATCCAGTTAAATTCGCGTGGCTTGCGGAATGCGCCCGTGAAATACACGCGGAGCAAGTGGGCAACGATTCCAACCATGAAAATTAAAGCAGCCCAGTGATGGATTTGTCGCATGAGCAATCCACCGCGCACTTCAAAGGAGATATCAAGAGTTGATGCGTATGCAGCCGACATCTTGAGGCCTTCGAGAGGAGCGTATGAACCTTCGTAGACAACCTCGCGCATCGAAGGATCGAACCAGAATGTAAGAAATGTTCCAGAGAGAAGCAAGATAACAAAAGAGTAGAGACAGATTTCACCAAGAAGGAATGACCAATGATCGGGGAAGACCTTTGTGAGGTTCTTCTTCATCCATTTTGCAGCACCCGTACGGTCATCTACATATCCGGCTACATTTCCGGCGATTCTTTCGCGTGCTGTCATGATGAGCGCTCCCAGAAGCTAGGTCCAACAGGTTCATTAAATGGTGCTTGTGCTATTAAATAGCCCTCAGCGTCAACGGTTATTGCTAGCTGAGGAAGTGGACGAGCCGAAGGTCCGAAGATGACCTTTGCGGCGCGGGTTACATCGAATGTTGATTGATGGCAAGGACAAAGCAAGTGCTTAGTCTGCTGTTCATAGAGCGCAACTGCACAACCCATATGTGAACATATCTTTGAGAAAGCGATGATGCCTTCATGCGTCCAAGAAAGTCGTTCTGCATCGAGATTAAATTCTTCGGGGCGAAGGCGGATAAGAAGTACTGCGTCTTTTGCAATATCGTTCAAAGTGCGATGTTGATCAGGTGCTAGCTCGGGCAAGGTCTGAGCAACTGCGCCGACTTCAAGATCTTCAGCACGCAAGGGACGATCTCCTGGATCTGTGACCAGACGGGTACCCGCTTTCCAGGAAGTTTTCGTTAATTCGTCTTTCGGCAATGGACCTAAGTCGCGCAAGAGAAGCAGAGGAGTAAGAGCTGAAAGACCTAGAGCGGCCCCAAGAGTGCGCTTAATCAAAGGTCTGCGTCCAAGTCCTGCAACTGCGGCCCCTTCCTTGACTGTCTTAACAAATTCTTCGCGATCTTCATCGTCAGAGCGGAATTCATGGCGTTCGGCAATAACTTCCTCATCTGGCATCAAGGTCTTTGCCCAATGAATTGCACCAGCACCGATACAGAAGAGAGCAATAGCCATCCCCATGCCAATGCCAAGTTGCTGTGCGTGCATATTTCCTAGAACAGGGATGAATATGAAAATATCATCCTGTACAAATACATAGGAATATATAAGAAGCAGAGTGCCTAGTGCTGAAAGGATAAAGAGAATTGCAACCTGGCGTTCTGCGCGTTGTGCAGCTTTCGGGTCAATATCCATTGAGCGATGCACATGCGCCGGAAGACCGGGGTCTTTAATCATTTCGATCTCAGATGACATCTGGTTATCTCGCCTTCATCGCTAGCCAGACTGCAACACCGATGAGCAGTCCGATTCCTAGCGTCCACACAAGTAGACCTTCTGTAACTGGCCCGACGCGACCAAGAGATGCGCCTCCGAGTTGTGGTTCAGACTCTGCTGCCTTGATCCACGCAATCATTGATAACTTTTCTTCGGGTGTAATGGTCTTGTCGCTAAAGACTGGCATGGATTGTGGACCGGTAATCATCGCTTCGTAAATATATTTTGGCTCAACACCCATCAGCGTTGGAGCGTACTTGCCTTGAGTAAGTGCACCACCTTGAGCCGCAAAGTTATGGCACATTGCACAGTTTGTGCGGAAAAGTTCTCCACCTTCTGCCACAGAGCCATCTCGTTCATAATTGAGAAGTTCGTCTCCAGGTACGGCAGGCCCCGGAGCCAAGGATGCAACGTACGTTGCCAGCGCATTAACTTCTTCTGCATTATAAACGGGGGTTTTACGCATTGCTTGAACGCTCATATCTGCCATTGGCATACGACCAGTTCCTACTTGGAAATCTACGGAAGCTGCACCCACTCCGATCAGAGAGGGTGCAATCTGGCCACCTTCTGCATTGATGCCGTGACAAGAGGAGCAACCTTTGAGAAAGATTTGCTTACCTTCTTCAATAGCGACAGAGCGCGAAGCGGTTGTAGTGTTTTCGCTATCCACTGCACTCGCAACTTGGAAAGTTGTTCCAATGGTGAAGAGAGCAAAGACCAGGAGGATTGGTCCTGCTGCACGATGTCTGCGTAGACGCGAGAGACGCTTCACTGTATTCCTTTCAGTTGGAGTGGAAATTATTTAATGAGGTAGATAGCTGCGAAGAGTGCAATCCATACAACATCGACAAAGTGCCAATAGTACGAAACCACAATTGCTGTGGTTGCCTGACCTTGTGTAAAGCGACGAGCTTTAGCCACGCGAACCAAGACAATGAGAAATGCGATGAGACCACCGGTCACGTGCAATCCGTGGAAACCTGTTGCAATGTAGAAGACTGAAGAATATGCAGAAACCGACAACGGCATTCCTTCAACAACTAAAGAGGCGTATTCATAAATCTGGCCTGCGATAAAGAAAGCGCCCATAAGGAATGTGAGGGAGAACCATTCGCGCATTCCCCAATTTTTTAAATTAAAGAGAGAACCTTCACGACGAGCTTGGTAGCGCTCTGCGGCAAATACACCAAACTGACATGTCACTGAAGAGAGAACCAATACTGTTGTGTTGATTGCAGCAAAAGGAATATTGAGAAGTTCAGTAGAGCCCAACCAGATCTCTGGACCCTGTACTGCGCGAGTGGTGAAGTACATTGCAAAGAGGGCAGCGAAGAACATGAGCTCACTTGAGAGCCAGACGATTGTTCCGACCGCCACCATATTCGGTCGGGTGATCTTGTGGTGCTCACTCACGCTGGCGGATGTCATGGATGGCATTATTCCCGAAAAGGTCGATGGGTACCTACTTAGAGGGGGTTCCAGAGAGCCGATTCCTCGTGTAAATGAGGTGAAAAGGGTCACCTCAAGGCGTCATCGAAGAGATGCGATTGTTGGCGCGTATGCCTATTAGACTTGCCGACATGTCAGCCGAGAATGGTGTCAAAGAGCGCAAATATTCGATTGTGCTCTATTCAGACGATAAGAATGTTCGCGAGAGCGTTATTGGCGCACTGGGCCATCGCGTGGCAGCTGATATGGCCGAGCATGTCATTCACCAATTTGCTACAGGCCCCGCCCTTCGCCTCTTCGTTGATTCGAAGAAGCCAGATTCCTTAACTCCTATCGACCTCTTCATCCTTGATGGTGAAGCAGTCCCTGAAGGCGGAATCGGAATGGCACGCCAGCTCAAGGACGAAGTTTTCAATTGCCCACCTGTCATGGTGATAACAGGACGTAAGGAAGATGCATGGCTTGCCGCCTGGTCTCGCGCTGAAGCCAATGTGCTTCATCCTGTTGATCCATTTACATTGGCAAATACTGTCGCTGATTTATTGCGTACTCATACCGTGGCGATCAATACTGCAACTGCCTAACTCACTTTACGTTGATGAGTAACCCTGTTCTTGATTGGAGCGCTTCCTTACAACGTTTGCAATCAGGTTTAAATTTGGATTCATCAGATATCCGCGCGATGATGCAAGAAATTCTCACGGGTGCTGCAGGTATAGAAGATATTAAAGAGTTTCTTTTGGCGCTCAAGGCTAAGGGAGAAACTTCAGAAGAAGTTGGCGCTCTCGTTGCCGAAATGTATGCCCATTCTGGGCCCATCAATATTCGCCAAAGAGCGGTCGATACCGTCGGAACTGGTGGGGATGGCGCCCACACAATCAATATTTCAACAACGGCGGCAATTATTGCAGCGGCCGCAGGTGCTCGAGTAGTCAAGCATGGCAATCGCGCAGTTTCTTCTAAGTCAGGAGCTTCAGATTTTCTGCAGGCTCTTGGAGTCGTGCCTGGGCTCGACGGTGCAGGTGTCGAACGAACAGTCTCAGAGTTAGGAATTGGCTTCTGCTTTGCCCCAATTTTTCATCCAGCTATGCGCTTTGCTGCCCCTGCCCGAGCAGAACTTGGGGTTTCAACTGTCTTTAATATCTTGGGACCACTTGCAAATCCTGCAAAACCAGTAGCTGCAGCTATTGGGGTTGCCAATGAACGGATGCACTTAGTTATGGCGGAAGTTATGGCTGAAAAAGGTTGCGATGGTTTTGTATTCCGTGGCGATGACGGTCTTGATGAAATTACCTTAACCACCAGCACCTCAGTTCTCATGATAAGAGCAGATGAAATTTCAAGTGAGCGCATTGATCCAAAGGATTTTGGAATTGATTATGCGCCGATCCAAGCTCTTGTCGGGGGAGATGCGCAGGAGAATGCGCGCATCAGTAGGGCAATCTTTAGCGGTGAACGCGGTGCCCCGCGTGATGCCGTATTGCTCAATGCAGCCGCTGCGATTGCAGCTTTCGAGGGAGAAATTGACCTACCGATTATTCAACGATTAAGCGCCGGTCTTGAACGTGCAAAGAACGCGGTTGATAGTGGAGAAGCTAGTGCTCTGGTTGAGAAGTGGGCATCTCTTACTCAGAAGATTTCTGCTTCTTAGCTTTCTTGCCAAAGTTATTGAGTTCTTCGAGAGTATATATTTGATGCGAGCCAAGGCGCTCGAGTAGCCCGTGAAAGACATCAACTGTGGCCCGGGCATCATCGAGTGCGCGATGGTTGGGAGTCGTTTCGGTTCCAAAGAATTGGGCGAGTGTTCCAAGTTTACAGTTAGGAACTTCATCACGGCTCAGTACTTTGCGAGCGATAATGGCGGTATCTAATACAGGAAATTTGGGCCAGGCATATCCATGGGTGCGAGCTGCAAAGGTAAGAAATGAGAGATCAAAGGGCGCATTCTGGGCGACAATGACAGTGGATTCGGGGCTCTCTAGAAATTCAAAAAGCATCGGCAGAATCTCCTGAATAGGTGGAGATTGAAAGACCATTTCATCGGTGATGCCTGTGAGCTCTGTGATGTATGCAGGAATTGGATGCTGGGGGTTTACAAATGTTTTGAATTCGGCAAGAACTTCTCCAGCGCAAACTTTAACTGCGCCAATTTCAGTGATTGCAGCTCCTAAATGAGCAGCTCCACCCGTGGTCTCGAGATCGAGAACTACAAAAGTTATCTCAGTCAGCGGTCTTCCGAAATCTTGAATACTGGCCTGCCACCCAGAATTCGTCGAATCATTAACCATATGAAAACTCTAGATGATTGCTCAGACATATTTCGCGTAATACTCTGTCACCCATGAGCTTAATCAATGCGCCCAAGGGGCTGATAGAAGATTGGTCGGCGCAAGGCCAAGGAGATAATGCGAAGATTGCCATTCTCCTTATTCATGGATTTACAGGATCTCCCGCATCGATGCGGCCATGGGCGCAATATCTTAATCAACTGGGATATACAGTTTGCGTTCCACTGCTTCCTAGACATGGAACTACGCCCGAAGATCTGAATGTAGTCAAATGNNTGTGCTCTTCCGATCTGCAAAAGTAGAGAACGAACTCAATCTCTTGTTGCGTAGCTGTGACAAAGTCTTTCTCTGCGGCCTTTCCATGGGAGCCGGAACAGTTCTGAACGTCGCTGCCCGCTATTCATCACAGCTAGCCGGCATCATCTTGGTCAACCCGATGATTCACGTAAAAACAGTTCCGCACCAATTAGCCTGGATTATTTCGCGCTTTCAAAAGATGCGCGATTCAGTCGGTGATGACATCAAGCGCCCTGGAATTACCGAATATGGCTACGACTCACTACCGGCAGTTGGGGTCTATGAGCTACTCAAGATGCTGCACTACACGCGCAAACGCTTGCATGATGTAACAGTTCCCATGCAACTCTTTCATAGCGTCGATGATCACACGCTGCCAGTGACCAATACTGAAATTGTCATGGCAGAAGTTAATTCGCGAGAAAAGAACCGGATCGAATTAGTCAATAGTTATCATGTGGCAACTCTTGATTACGACCAAGAAATTATCTTTGAAAATTCACGCCTCTTTATTCAATCGCACGCATAACTTTGCCAGCTGCAACAAAGTCAGTAGCTGCAACGAGCTCAGGAGATAGATAACGATCTGGCCCAGGACCTGCCACGCTCCGACGTAGCTCGGTGATGACCTTCTTGCTTATCGGACTTGGCTTAAGAGGTGCGCGCAATTCAATAGCGCGCGATGCGGTGACGAGCTCGATGGCAATAATACGGGTTAGATTGTCGACTGCTTTGCGCAACTTGCGTGCGGCCGACCATCCCATTGAAACGTGATCTTCCTGCATTGCAGATGATGGAATTGAATCCACGCTGGCCGGAGATGCCAACCTTTTATTCTCACTTACTAGCGCAGCTTGCGTGTATTGAGCAATCATCAAACCTGAATCAACCCCGGGATCATCGGCAAGGAATGGAGGCAGTCCTGCGCTGCGATTCTTATCTAGCGCACGATCTGTTCGGCGCTCGGAGATGCTTCCTAAGTCAGCTACTGCAATGGCTAAGAAATCTAAAACGTAGGCGATAGGTGCGCCATGGAAATTTCCATTCGATGAAATACGACCATCGGATAGAACGACTGGATTATCGATGACTGCAGCGAGTTCACGGGTTGCAACAATCGCTGCGTAATCAACGGTGTCACGTACTGCACCTGCAACCTGTGGGGCGCAACGTAGCGAATAAGCATCTTGCACACGGTCATCATTGTGAAGGTGAGAAGCAACAATCTCTGAGTCCTTAAGCGTTGCCAACATTCGAGCTGCGCTCTGCGCCTGGCCAGGATGTGCGCGTAGTGGTTCGTGCAGTTCTGGAATAAAAACTCGATCTGTACCAAGTAAGCCTTCAACACTCATTGCAGCTACGACATCTGCAGAATCGACCAACATTCTTAAGTCGTGGATTGCAAGGATCAACATTCCGAGCATTCCATCGGTGCCGTTGATCAGCGCAAGTCCTTCCTTCTCGGCAAGCTCAACAGGTTCAATATTTGCTTGGCGAAGAAGTTCTGAGACTGAACGAGCCTGGCCTTGAGCATCAAAGGCCTCTCCTTCACCCATCAACACCAGTGCGCAATGAGCAAGAGGTGCCAAATCTCCACTACAACCCAAAGAACCAAATTCGCGAACCAGGGGAGTGATACCCGCATTAAGAAGGTGCGCCATCGTTTCTGCAACTACCGGCCGGACACCAGTTTTACCGGAAGCGAGCGTTTTAATACGAAGAGCCATGAGCGCACGAACAACTTCGCGTTCTATCGGATCGCCAACTCCTGCGGCATGTGAGCGGATGAGAGAACGCTGTAACTGTGTGCGCAACTCTTGCGAAACGTGGCGATTCGCAAGCGCTCCGAAACCAGTAGAAATTCCATAGACAGGAGATTTAGAGGCTGCCAATTTTTCGACATGATCGCGAGAACTCTGCATCGCCGCAATTGCATCGCTTGAAATCAACACTGTGGCGTTATCGCGTGCAATTGAGACCACATCTGCAAATGTCATGCCGGTCGTTGAGATAGTTACTTGTGCCATGTCGTCACTGATCTTCCTGAGATATAGGTTTGCGAAACAATATTAACTCCCGGTCGATATGCTAAGTGGATATAAGAAGGAG
>DJBN01000043.1:0-215 GCA_002430075.1 Actinobacteria bacterium UBA5975
CCCGGAAAAGCTCGTCGCGCAGCCCAAGGCAAACCCCGCCATACATCTGCTCAGAAGGCTGCCCGCAAGGCAGTTGTTACAAAGCCAGCAGCTCGTGGCACAGCAAAGCGCAGCGCTCCAGCAAAGGATGCTGCAGCAACAGTGACAGCAGCTACCAAAGCGGCATCAACTGCGCGTTATTCAGATCGCGAAACGGTAACGAAGAAGGAAGTTCG
>DJBN01000043.1:381-2901 GCA_002430075.1 Actinobacteria bacterium UBA5975
GAAGATGCCAAAGAAGAAGAAGATGCCAAAGAAGAAGAAGAGTCAAAGAATATTGAGGGAGCTCCTCAGGGAAATCCAAAGCAGAGTCGCGAAGAGCGAACATTTTCAAAGCCAGCAAAGGCATTTAAGAGCGCAGCACCGACAACAGCTACAACTTCTAGAAGCAAGCCACAATCACGCGCCGCAAAGTTTGTTTCAGATCGCACAGAGCGCGCATCCCGACCTTTCCGTCCAGATCGTCCAGAACGTCCGATGCAATCTGATACTCGCCCGACTAATCGTCGCGAAGCGGTAAAGGCAAAGATTGCACGTGAAGATGATGGGCGCCCAAACTTTATTCCGCAGAAGCGTGAAAAATGGAATCCAAGTGCTCCACGTTCTGAAGCGCAGCGTCGCGGAGATTCTCCACGCACTGCAACAGCTAAGCCAGTTCGCGATCGTCGTAGCGATTCACCTGCCTATGCTCGTGATGATCATCGCGCTTCAAAGACTCACAACAATCCTGCAACAGATTTCGGTGCAGATGACAATTACATTTCAGTCAATCTTGCTGATGCGAACTTAGTCGAGGCAACACCACTTACTGAAGTCACTACTTCATTCCGCGACTTGGGAATTGCACCGGCGCTTGCAAATACGCTCAATGCACAAGGCATTACTCATCCATTTCCAATCCAGATTGCAACACTTCCAGATGCTCTTGCAGGCCATGACATCTTGGGGCGCGGTCAGACTGGTTCAGGAAAGACTCTGGCATTTAGCCTTGCGCTCCTCACAAATATTTCAGATAAGGCAGCTCGCCCACATAAGCCGCTGGCGCTTATCTTGACCCCTACACGCGAACTCGCGCAGCAGATCGATGAAGTTCTTCGTCCACTTGCGCGCGCAGTAGGACATGAATCAGTAGTTATCGCAGGTGGAATGCCATATGCAAAGCAAATCACTGCAATGCGCAAAGCGACAGCAATCTTGGTTGCGACTCCTGGACGTCTTATCGATTTACTTAATAAGAATGAAGTTCAGTTAGATCAACTTCAGATCACAGTTCTTGATGAAGCAGATCAGATGGCAGATATGGGATTCCTTCCAGTTGTGAAAGAAATCCTTGATCAAGCAAATCTTGATGGTCAACGCCTTCTCTTCTCAGCAACTCTCGACCGCGGCGTTGACTCACTCGTTCGCCAATATCTTAAGAACCCAAAGACTCACTCACTGCAGAATGACCGTGCATCAGTTTCAACGATGGAGCACCACGTTCTACAGATGCACCCTGGTGATAAAGATGACATCACATCTCAAATCGCAGCGCGTAATGGAAAGACAATTCTTTTCGTAAAGACTCAACGCGGTGCTGATCGTCTAGCTGACAAACTTGCCAACGCAGGTGTTCCAGTTGGCGCACTGCACGGTGGAAAGTCACAGGCAGTTCGTACTCGCACACTTGCACTATTTAAGGAACAAGAGAATTCAGCTTTGGTTGCAACAGATGTTGCAGCACGCGGAATCCACGTCGATGGAATCTCACTTGTTGTTCACGTTGATCTTCCACAAGATCACAAGGATTACCTACACCGTTCAGGTCGTACAGCTCGCGCTGGCGAATCAGGAACTGTTGTTACCTTGTCATCATCAAAGAATCAGCGCGCAGTAAGCGGCCTACTTTCACGAGCTGGCGTTACTCCTAAATTCCACGATGTACGTCCACTCGATGAGAAGCTCATGGTTCTTACCGGTGCTCAAGAGCCAACAGGCGTGCCTTATATTCAACCAATCGTTGAGCGCAAGAGCCCACAAGGTGGATCACGCTCTGGTGGCGGAAATCGTCGCGGTGGTTCAGGCAAGAGCGGTGGATACCGTGGTGGCGCAAGCCGTCGCAGTCGCTAAAAGCTATCTCTAGCGCTGTTTCTTTCTAACGTTCATTCCGATTTGTCGTACAAATTTGCGGGGAACGGTAGAGATAACTCCAACTAATAACTTGTACTGCCAACCCGGAATGCTTATTGGCTTATTAGCCAAGGCATCTTTCCAAGATTGCGCAACCAATTTATCGGAGTTAAGCCACATAAATTTAGGCAGACTGCCCATCTTCATTCGACCCCGCTCGTGAAATTCTGTGCGAGTAAAACCTGGGCAGAGCGCAGAAACTTTTACTCCAGATCTAGAGAGTTCTGTATTCAGTGATTCTGATAGAACTGTCAGATAAGACTTGGCCGCGCTATATGTCCCACCTGCAATAAAGCTTGCAACTGATGACACATTGATAATGACACCAGATTTACGTTCTTTCATCCCAGGAATCGCTGTGTGCATTAAACGCATTGGTGTGCGTACCAAGACATCAAACATCTGCTGCTCTGCATCCATCTGACTAGCGCTAAATGCTTTGTTGATACCAAATCCAGCATTGTTAATCAAGACTTCAACTTCATATGTACTTATGTAATCTTCAACTACTCGGCATCCTGCAGTGGTGGATAAATCTGCAGGAAGAACAAAAGTTTGTACTCCATATTTCTCACG
>DJBN01000043.1:3134-4749 GCA_002430075.1 Actinobacteria bacterium UBA5975
GCCAGTAAACGCGTAAAACTCTCGCCGATTCCAGCGGTTGCACCAGTTACAAGGGCCCATTGCGCCATTACTTCACCTCAACTATTCGTAGTTCGCCAATTGCACCATGAGGAACTACCGGTGCGATAGGGGGGATATGCGAAATTCTTCGATAAGAACTTCCTTGTTGTGGGCGTTGATCAACCTCGCCCTTATTTGGCCACATCGAAAAAGCGCGTTCTGCCTGGGCGGTAATAGTGAGCGATGGGTTAACGCCCAAGTTCGCAGTAATTGTCGAACCATCGACGATATGCAAAGTCGGATAGTTATAAACGCGATGATAGGCATCAATAACTCCGCAAGTCTGGTCTGAGCCAATGACGCAGCCACCTACAAAGTGAGCTGTAAATGGTGCGCCAATCAGATCTCCCACCGTTCCACCTGCAATACCGCCGTAGTTTTCAGCAATCATCCTTACAGTTTCATTTGCTGCAGGAATATATGTTGCATTGGGATGCTCAGAATCATTTTCTGAAGTGAGCTTAAAGCCGAAGATTCCTCTCTTGCCACTGACCTTGATAGACGAGTCAACGTTCTGCATAACAAGAGCAATCACGGTTCGCTCACTCCATTTGCGTACATTAAAAATCGTAGCAACGAGAGTTGGCTTTGCAAGGAATTGCTGTAACCAATGTCTGCGACGTTCCTTAGAGGTCCAACCATCAGTCAGCAATGTCTGAAGCAATCCCATCGAATTACTGCCTTTGCCATATCGAACGGGTTCAACATGGGTGTCAGGTGCCGGATAGAAAGATGAAGTAATTGCAGCCCCTCGGCTGAAATCAATTTCTGTTGTCGGCATAATCGCACCAGTGAGCGCCTCACTGTTGGTGCGCGATAAATTACCGAGAAAGTCTGAGATGTTAGGCAATGTCGTTGCCTTCAATTTATGCAGTAATTTCTGAGTGTTATAGGTACCTGCGGCAATAACTACATTGCGCGCGCTAAAAGTCTTACCGCGAGAACCGAATGCATCACCAGTCTTTTTTGCAGTGATTTTCCAACTGCCATCGCTACATTCTTCTACCTTTGTCGCGGTTGTGAGCGCAAAGACCTGCGCACCTGCATTTTCAGCAAGACCTAAATAATTCTTTGGCAGAGTGTTCTTGGCATTATTGCGACAACCAGTCATGCAGCTGCCGCAGTTTGTGCATCCCGTGCGAGCTGGCCCCACTCCACCGAAGTACGGATCTGGGCTCTCGACCCCTTCGCCCTCGCCAAAGTAGATGCCTAATGGAGCAAGAGTGAATGTATGGCCGACCCCCATCTTCTCTGCAACCTCTTTCATAGCCTGATCGCTCGGTGAGAAATAAGGATTTACTTCAACACCTAACATCCGGCGTGCTAATTCATAAAAAGGGAGAAGCTCTACCTTCCAATCAGTGATGGAGTTCCATTGAGGATCTTCAAAATACTTGTCGCCAGGCTGATACAAAGTATTTGCATAGACCAATGAACCGCCTCCAACACCTGCGCCACACAAGACAAGAACATCAGGCAAAGCGTGGATGCGCTGGATTCCATATAAACCAAGGGCTGGGGCAAAGAGAAATTTACGTAATCTCCAGGAAGTCTT
>DJBN01000016.1:0-148 GCA_002430075.1 Actinobacteria bacterium UBA5975
TGACCTGATTGCGACACTGAAGCGCTCCTTTGCGTGAACAGAGTTTTTCACCTACTGAGAAGGCTAAGACTATCGGCTGAGAGCGCACCGAATAAATGAAAGAGAGGGGTCTGAGATGGCGAGATTGACCACACATGATTGAGCACGC
>DJBN01000016.1:397-930 GCA_002430075.1 Actinobacteria bacterium UBA5975
AGGAGGGCCATTTCTTGAGAGAGTAGGCCTATGCAGATTGAGAGCCGCCCCCTGGCCATCGTCACTGGTGGAAGCCGTGGTCTTGGCTTTGAAACAGCTAAAGCGCTGGCCGCACGTGGCTTTGATTTAGCCCTGATTGCCAAAGATGGAGATCGCCTTGAGAAGGCAGCGCAATCTCTGCGCCAAGGCGGCCAGGTTCAGGTTTCAACTTTCTCTTGCGACCTCGAAGATTCAGCACTAGTTCAACAACTGATTGACTCAATAAATCAAACACTTGCCACTCCACACCTACTCCTCCTTGCTCATGGTGTGATGAGCGAGAAGATGTCAAAGACTCTCAAGACTACATATGAAGAATGGCGTCGTGTTATGGCGATAAATTTAGATTCAGTCTTCCAACTTGTAAACGGAATCGTTCCTGCAATGGTTGAAGCTCGCAATGGGCGCGTTGTGATCTTCTCTGCCTGTTTAGGTCGAATGTCAGGGCCAGGAAATGCTGGAGGACTTGCTCCATATCGAATTAGTAAAGCTGG
>DJBN01000016.1:1040-1921 GCA_002430075.1 Actinobacteria bacterium UBA5975
CCATATCGAATTAGTAAAGCTGGCGTGAACGCACTTGTTCGAAACCTTGCGCATGAAACAGGGCTTGGCGCTCGTGGAATTCTCGTTGATGCAACCTGCCCCAATCACTCGCGCACAGATATGGGTGGAGCCGATGCTCCGCGCTCTGCGCAAGAAGGGTCAGCTACTGCAATTTGGTTGGCAACTCGAACATTTAATCCCGGTGATGTAACTGGCGTTCTTTGGGAAGATGAGCGGATAGTTCCTTGGTGATGCTTATCCGCATCAAAGTTAGCCCTTGATGCATAAACGCATCAAGAGTTCTCTTGGCTAGCAATAGAAAAAGCAAAATATAAAGTTGGAAGAGCAAGAATGAGAATGATTACCGCGCCAATATAGAAAGCGCCTTGTATTTGATAGTAGGCAACTCCTAGCGCAATCAGATTAGCCAAGATTGCAGGAGATCTTCCGTAGTTCTTTCCTCGCGCATATCCGCGACCGGCAGCCATCAGCCCCAGCGCACCAAGAAGTGCAAAGACAATAACTCCAATGAGTGGAGCCATCTCTTTCTCTTCATGGGTGAAACCCAGAACCAGGAGCCATGCTGCTAGGGAAAACAGAATGCCAGCCTCAATATAGAGAAGGGTTGCCACGATAGAACGTTGCGGTGAACTCTTGGGAGTATGTGAGTTGGAAGAAACTCTGGCCATGGAAGGGACTTTAGCAGTGAATTTCTCACATGATGGGCTCCGAGATTCATTGACGCACTTAGCTGCGCCGCCGTACTTCTACGAAAATTTAAGGAGAGATATAGCTACGGCAGAGCGCAACAAGAGTCGACTCTCGCTTATTCGATTTCAATTATTTAGCTCTGTAAATATTGACCCTGAAAAAATTGAAAT
>DJBN01000016.1:2076-20788 GCA_002430075.1 Actinobacteria bacterium UBA5975
GTAAATATTGACCCCGAAAAAATTGAAATTCGAGATGAATCACAGTACGAAGTTGCAATTCTCTCCTTTGCTGAGCTGCTTAAAAGTCTGATTCGTTCTGAGGATCTCTGTGCACGGCTTGGGCGAATGGAATTCACACTCATACTCAAAGCTCCACTAGAGGTAGCCAATTCACTCTCTTCTCGCGTCCTTCATTCATGGCAGAGCTCAGAGTTCGAATGTAAATCATCTCTCATTCTAGTTAAAGCAGGTGAGAGCTCTCTCGAAATACTCAATCGTTTAGATAACCAAGAGTTACGAGCTGCCACCCCAAGTTAAAGAGATCAAAGGCTATCCACAGGTTACCGATAATGCCTTAAGAAAATGTCAGTCAGCCCCTAACTTCTGCGCCATGGAGATGATGGATCCCAACGTTGTATTCGGGCCGATTGCCGATTTAATCTCTGATACCTCCATTGAGGAAATTTGGATTAACTCACCGGAAAGAATTTTTATCGCTCAAGCTGGAAAGAGCCAACTTATTAACCGTGTATTAACAACGGATGAAGTCAAGCAGTTAGTAGATCGCGCGCTCATCTGGAGCGGGCGGCGGCTCGATCTTTCTCAGCCATTTGTAGATGCACGCCTACCTGATGGCAGCCGCTTGCATGTAGTTATACCTGAAGTCACTGCAGAGCATTGGGCAGTCAATATCCGTAAACATTTACTCAAACAAAAATCATTACATGATTTAGCTCAGATGGGCGTGATGACTGAGCTGATTGCCGACGAGCTATCAAGGGCAGTTGCAGCGGGGCTCAATATTCTTGTTAGCGGTGGAACTCAGGCTGGGAAAACAACTCTTCTCAACTCGCTTATCTCAGAAATTCCGCTCAGTGAGCGAGTAATCACCATCGAAGAGGTTTTTGAGTTACAGCCTCGTTTCCCAGACCTCATTCAGATGCAAACTCGCGGCCCCAATCTCCAAGGGGATGGCGCAATCTCATTACGTAAACTAATAAAGGAAGCTCTCCGGATGCGGCCTTCACGACTTGTCGTAGGAGAGGTGCGAGAGGCTGAAGCGTTGGATTTACTTCTAGCGCTAAATTCTGGTCTACCTGGAATGGGTACAGTGCACGCCAACTCAGCTCGCGATGCATTAATAAAGTTACAGACTCTCCCACTATTAGCTGGAGAAAATATTTCACATAAATTTATTGCGCCAACTGTAGCCTCTGCAATTGATTTAATAATTCAAGTTTCATTACATGCGGATGGATCAAGAAGGCTTATTGAAGTTGCCCACGTTACCGGGCGATATGAGAATGACCGCGCAGAGGTTGAGACAATATGGCGTTGGAATGGCCAAGCTTATGAAAGAGGGCTTGGGGCAATCGTATGCTGACAGCTACAAAACTTCGCTTGCCCAAGGGTTCTCCCTCTCCCAGTAGGTCAATCTTTCTTACCAAGACATTATTGCCAGTGCCCGCAATGTTGTGTGGTTTTCTCATCGCATTTCTCTTTTCTCAATCCCTCTCTATCGCGATTGCCTTCGGAGCTTTCATTGGAATTTTCTCCACTATCGCGCAAAAGAGGAATGAGAGTAAAAAGACGCTAGCGATTCAAAGCGCCTGCCCAGAAATGATTGACCTACTTATCTCAGGAGTTCAGTCAGGACTGTCTATCAATGAATCCCTAGCGAATTTAGCTGAACGTGGCCCAGAAGTATTAAGGCCGTACTTCCACACTTTTCGCGAAAATCTATATGCACGAGGAGATTTCCGGCAGGCTTTAGTTGATATCAAGGAGAGTTTGGCAGAACCACAAATCGATCAGATTGTGGAAGCTCTGCTTATTTCAAAGGAGTTAGGGGGCGCCGAGTTACTTAATATTTTAAGACTTTTAGGAAATTTTATTCGCGAGGATCTCACATTGCGAAGAGAGATTGCAATTAAACACAGTTGGATAAAGAATTCGGCACACCTATCAGCTGCCGCCCCGTGGTTACTACTCCTCTTACTCTCAACTCAACCTGCAACAGCACAAGCTTTCTCAACCTCAACAGGGGCAGGAATTCTCGCCACTGGTCTAGGAATGACCGCGATCGCCTATCTGTGGATGAACCGATTAAGTCGCCTTCCACAAGGAAATCGAATCTTTACAGAGAGTAAAGCGCGTGAGCGAGCATGAGAAATTTAGCGATTATCACTCTTTTCTTTTTGATTCCAATGTTTGCACTCCTTAATGAAGATATCTCCTGGGAGCGCTTAAGTATCAATTTGATTCGTAAGACAAATGATAAAACTTCAGTGAGAGGTAAACTCATCGAGCTAGGTATTAGCGCTGAAGGTGATTATGAAAATTTTCGATATAAGCAAATAATTCTGATTTTTATATCGACATGCGCAGTCATATTGCTCGGACTCTTTAAATACTTTTCCTTCATCGCCGTAGCATCCTTATCATTAGCTGTAGGGGTCTTCATTCTTTATCTCACCGAACAGAAACTTAATAGGCAAGTTAAAGAGCACCGAAACCGTATTGAGTCAGATTTCCCAACGATTGTAGAGGTGCTCACCTTGGCACTTTCTGCAGGAGAAACGCCATTGACTTCCATGCAGAGAATTGCAAATAGTGGAAGTGGTTCCCTTGCATATGAATTTTCGAGGGTGATTCAAGAAGTTTCGGATGGTCAAACATTCACATATTCCCTTGATGCCATGGGTCGCAGGGTCAACTCCTTAGCAATCCGTAGATTTGTAGATTCAGTTGTTATCGCGATAACACGTGGCGCACCACTTATCGATGTTCTCCATAGCCACGCCCGCGAAGCTCGAGATATTCAGAGAAATAACGTTCTTGCAGCAGCGGGGAAAGCAGAGCTCTCCATGATGGTGCCAGTTGTATTTCTCATTCTTCCAATCTCAATTCTCTTCGCTCTTTGGCCATCAATCGCCAATCTCAACCTCTTTGCCAATGGCTGAATTTCCTATATATCTAAAACCATCAACCACAATAGAAAGAAGGAGAAAATGCGAATACGAGAAATAAATGTAATGAACGCGAGTGAAATTGTGCAGGGCAGATTTATAGAGTGGGGTTCACACATACTTCTCAGAGCTGCCCAATTCAGGAGAAGTCGTTTCTATAAGGCGCTCAGCGACGATCGCGGAGATGTGCCTGGATGGGTACTTGTAGTGCTCATGACAACAGGGCTTGTAACAGCCATTTGGACGATTGCAGCACCGCGCCTATCAGCGATTCTCAAGAACTCACTTGATGCCATGAATGGGATTCGTTAATTGCTGCTTGGAATCATTAAAAGATTTTTGAGTAATCAGAAGGGGAGTGTCGAGAGTTCACTAGTTCTGATTCCGCTCTTGACTCTTTTTCTTATTACCTCGCAGATTGCGATTGCTATCCATGGAAGAAATATGGAGAAGATGCTCGCCCAAAGTACAGCTTCAATGAATGGAGTTACTGGACAATTTGCTGATTCTGATACCTATCTACATATCTATTCTCCAGATCCCAATCAAAATTTAGACCTTGTTATTAGCCATAGAGAGAAAGAGGTTATCCAAATAGCTCCAGGGCTCTCAAAAATCTTCAACTCTCGACTGAGATCTGAGGTATCGGGAATTGCTGTTGTTGAGAACCGGCGATGATTCGTAAGTTTTTGAGGAATGAGAGCGGTAGCGCCTCTGTTGAGTTTGCACTCCTTGCCATCCCTCTCTTCATCCCTCTTTTCATTTTCCTTAATTCCTACGCTTCTCACAGCGATAGCCAAGAATCTTTAAGGACGCTGGCACGCGAAGCTGCGCGAGGTTTCGTTTTAAGCAGTAGCGATAAGGTTGCATTTGCTGTTGCAGAACAGATTGTTGTTCAAGGGGGATTACTCCTTGGTTATCCAGGCCCAGCTTCACAATCCGGTATAACTATTGGTATTCAATGTAGTGCTCGCCCCTGTATTTCACCTGACTCGCAAATCACGATTTCTCTCTCGACCACTCTTTCGAATTCTCAAATAGTTAAAGTTGCGGCAATTGAATATGTATCACCATGGGCATAGTTAAAAATCTTGTGGAGAAATTCCAGAGATTTCTTTGTGATGAACGTGGGTCTCTATCACTGCTCATTATGAGCCTCTTTATGACTATTGTTATTACGCTCTTAATCTTGACTGACATTTCATCTATCTACTTCGCAAAACGTGCGCTTACACAAGCAACGGAGGCTGCAGCGCAACGAGGAGTCAGAAATTTAGATCTTGAGGCGTATTACAGAGGTGAATACAACGCATCACGTTTAGCTCTTAATCTTCTAGGCAACAGTGAAGTCGATCCCGGGATTCCAATCGATTGCGCAAAGGGAAGTCGGGATGCCTTCGACACACTAAAGAATTGGGGTAAAGCGCAGGTTTTTATTAGCAGAGGTAACTTGGGAGCAATAGCAATCGATGAAATTCAATGTGATGGCTATCAGCTTTCGATTCGGACGTCCTCGATGGCGACCCTTCCCTTCGTTCTCCCATTTATCGGTTTGGGGAAGGTGCGTATATCAGCGCAGGTGGGAATTTATGATGAGAGAAAAGTTACTACTAATTATTACGGGCTAAATCTGGGTTAGTAACTCGCTATCCTTGACCTATGGCTCGCGAATATAACCTCGAAATCACTGAGATTGGCGCGACCCTTACCTCAATTGAAAAAGTCTTAGACCTTCCCAAACTTGAAGCAGAAGCAGTCGAACTTGAAGCAGCTGCAGGGGTTCCGAATTTATGGGATGACCCTGAAAAGGCGCAGGCTGTAACAAGTAAGTTATCTCGAGTCCAAGCAACGATATCCCGCCTTAAAGGCTTGCGACGTCGCGTCGGTGATCTGCCAGTGCTCTTTGAATTAGCCGCAGATGAACCAGATGGTTCGGGCCTTGCTGATGCTGAAGCTGAATTAGATTCTGCGAAGAAGGCGATCGGCGAACTTGAAGTAACAACGCTTCTTAATGGCGAGTATGACGATCGTGATGCTCTGATCACTATTCGCTCAGAAGCCGGTGGAGTTGAGGCAGCGGATTGGGCAGAAATGTTGATGCGCATGTATCTGCGCTACTGCGAGCGCCATGAATATAAGGTCGACGTTCTTGAAACGTCATATGCAGAAGAAGCCGGAATCAAATCAACGACATTTAGAGTTACAGCTCCTTACGCGTATGGAACCCTTTCGGTAGAACAAGGTACACATCGCCTTGTTCGTATCTCGCCATTTGATTCACAGTCGCGACGACACACTTCTTTTGCGGGCGTTGAAATTGTTCCCGTTGTTGAACAGAGTGATCACATAGAACTTGATGAGAAAGAGATTCGCGTAGATGTCTATCGCTCATCTGGTCCTGGCGGACAAGGAGTGAATACAACTGACTCTGCAGTGCGCCTCACGCACATACCAACAGGCATTGTTGTTTCTTGCCAAAATGAACGTTCGCAGATTCAAAATAAGGCAACCGCAATGGCAGTTTTACAATCGAAACTATTAGAACGCCGCCGCCAAGAAGAACTGGCAAGGATGAATGCTCTCAAAGGTGATAATTCTGGATCGTGGGGAAATCAGATGCGCAGCTATGTGCTAGCTCCGTATCAAATGGTGAAAGATCTTCGAAATAACCATGAAACTGGCAATACGTCGGCGGTACTAAATGGTGAAATCGATGATTTCATCGAGGCTGGCATTCGCTGGCGACGTAGCACTGCCCAGTAACCCGCTTGTGAGTTGCCTTAAGTAGGGCGAATCAACCGAGAATTGAGCGCTGACCTCCATAAACTAGGGCCAGGTCTCAAATGAGCACGCAGGAAATGAGCACACGTTTTAATAGGGAGCAGTTGTGATTCGCTTTGAAAATGTAACAAAGGCTTATTCAGGACAGAATCGTCCTGCTCTAGAGAGCGTCAGTCTTGAAATTACCAAGGGCGAATTCGTCTTCTTAGTCGGTATGTCAGGTTCGGGTAAATCTACTGTCTTGCGATTGATTCTGCGTGAAGAACGTCCAACCAACGGCGTTATCCATGTTGCAGGTAAAGACCTCGGCAAGCTTGCAAACCATAAAGTTCCAGAGCTACGTCGCCAACTAGGAACTGTCTTTCAAGATTTTCGCCTTCTTCCTAACAAAACAATTTCCGAGAACATTGCATTTTCGCTCCACGTCCTTGGATATTCTCAGAAAGAGATTAATCGCGAAGTTCCCGAGATGCTTGAGCTTGTAGGTCTTGAAGATAAGGGCAATCGCCTACCATCTGAGATCTCTGGTGGTGAACAGCAACGTGTAGCAATTGCACGTGCATATGTCACGCGACCTGCAATCATTATTGCCGATGAGCCAACAGGAAACCTTGACCCTGCTCTCTCTGTTGGAATTATGAAATTGCTGGATCGCATTAATCGCGAAGGTACGACTGTATTAATGGCTACGCACGATTCAGGAATTGTGGATCAGATGCGTAAGCGAGTAATTGAATTAGATGGTGGCCACGTGATTCGAGATCAGGTCCGTGGCGTCTATGGATACACGGGATAAGGGGCAGCACGATGCGCGCAGGTTTTCTTCTTAAAGAGGTTCGTATTGGACTTCGACGCAATCTCACGATGACATTTGCGGTCATCGTCACCGTTGCTATCTCACTCTCTCTTCTTGGAATTGGCTTGCTCTCGAATTCACAGGTCAGTGCAATGAAGGATTATTGGTATGACAAGATTGAAGTTTCAGTATTTCTATGTGGCTCTCTCTCAGAATCACCATCATGTAGCGGAGGAGTTGTATCTCCAGAACAACGAATAGCCATCAAATCTGACCTTGACGGGCTGCCTGTTGTAGAGAGCGTCTTCTATGAATCACAGACAGAGGCATACTCTCGCTTCCAAGAACGCTTTAAGGATTCAGCAATTGCGCAGAATGTGACAGCTGATCAACTTCCAGAATCATTCCGCGTGAAGTTAAAGGACCCAACACAATTTGATGTAATCGTTAGCGCTTTTAGTGGACGTCCCGGCGTTGATATTGTTCAAGATCAGCGCACGATCCTTGAAAAATTCTTCCGACTTTTAGCAGTGCTTCGAAATGGTGCGTTAGCGGTAGGACTGCTTTCAGTACTGACCGCTGCGTTGCTTATTAGCAACACGCTTCGAATCGCAGCATTTAACCGTCGTCGCGAAACTGGTGTGATGCGACTTGTTGGCGCATCGTCATGGTCAATCCAGCTCCCATTCCTTCTCGAAGGAGTTTTCTCTGCCTTTGTTGGTTGGATCTTGGCAAGTGGACTTCTGGCAGCGCTTAAATATGTTGTCGAAACGAAAGTTGCGCCGCTTCTGACCTTTACCAAATTCTTTGGGTGGGGAGAAGTTATTGCAGCCTCTGGATGGCTACTTGCTACTGGCCTCGTTGTTTCCATGGTTGCATCTCTTGTTACTCTTCGCCGCTACTTAAAGGTTTAATTAGTTCGTCGATTTCATACTTATCAAGGAGGTGAGCCCATGGTCAAAGAAGTTGGACGCAAGCTCATCGCACAGAATAAGAAGGCTCGACATGATTTTTCTATAGAGGACGTTTATGAATGTGGCCTCGTTCTTATGGGAACAGAGGTTAAATCTCTACGCGCAGGTCGTGCTTCGCTGATCGATGGTTTTGCCATGGTAGAAAATGGTGAACTTTGGTTACATGGAGTTCATATTCCTGAATACACAGAAGGTACATGGACTAACCACACTCCACGACGCAAGAGAAAGCTACTAGTTAATAAGATCGAGCTTCGTAAAATTGCTGCACGTACGAAAGATTCAGGCATAACGCTGGTTCCATTGCAGCTCTATTTTAAAGATGGCAAGGCCAAGATTGAAGTCGCTATTGCTAGGGGCAAGAAAGCCCACGATAAACGGAGCACTTTGATGGAGCAGCAGGCAACGCGTGAAGTTAACCGCGAACTATCGCGCCGCCAATCCGGAAAAGATTCCTAGCGCAGAAGCCAATTCCACGCTTAATTTCTCTCTTGCTTAACTGTTGTCTATACTCGGTACATCGCTTAGATAGATCGAGCTGGCAGACAAGAATGCTCACTCCATACCTTCTAAGTAACCAATCCACTCAAAGAATTGTCAATGGGTGAGTTCTCTAAAAATTACATAGTGTTGAAGAAATCGCTCTTCAACGTTCACGGGGGTGAACGGTCTCGACTTTAGTTGTTGAGGCAGGGGAAGCGGGCCGAGGAAGCCGGGATGATCTCGTAAACCATGAAACCTGTGCAAAAATAACTGCAGACAACAGTCGCAGTGATTTCGCCCTAGCTGCATAAGCTAGTACCGAATCCGTCAGCCCGGGCGCGCTCTCGTCCCGGAACCTGGCGTCGCTAGAGAGCTCTTCATCGAGATAGCGTTGCGAATATCTCGAGAGAACAGTTTCGCAAATGAGTTCGTTGAATACTTGTGTGTAAGAGATTCAGAACTGAGAAAACGATAAACGCACTACGCCCGTAGAAGCCCTGTTTTAATTCTGAAGGACCCGGGTTCGATTCCCGGCACCTCCACAATGCACTGCGCGATAAGTGAGGCGAGGTTGAATCAGCTTTGCTGATAAAATCTCCACCATAGGCGCCAACCTAACTCTCTTCTGGGCCCGGTCTTAAACCTGCAAAGATTTCTTTGCAGATAGGACAGACGGGATATTTCTGCGGATCGCGAGAAGGTACCCACTTCTTTCCACAGAGCGCACGAACGGCCTTTCCAGTAACGGCTGATTCAACAATCTTCTCTTTCTTTATGTAATGCGAAAATCGATCATGTCCGCCGTCATCTTCTTGCTCAACCGGCCTTGTGAGCGTATCTGTATCAGAGCTTGTTATCGGTCCATCAAGAGTTGGAAGGCCGCGATCGAAGATTCCTGCTCGAATCTCTCGATGATCATTCGATGTCATAACCTCATTATTACGCACCAAGCGCTATTTATCACCCTGTAGAATCTCCTAATGAAAGACTTACTGCGCACTGAAGACCTATGCCGTGCCGATGTCGACCTTATCCTTGATACAGCGACAGAGTTTGCGAAGAACCCGCTCCGCTCCAACACGGCGTTGAGCAATAAGACTGTTGCGATCTACATGACCAAGCCTTCTACCCGAACCCGACTTGCATCTGAAACGGCCGTGGCGCACCTTGGCGGGACCCCAATCTTTCTTCGCGGTGACGATCTTCAGCTTGGGCGTGGCGAAACGATTTCGGATACAGCAAAGATCATCAGCGGTTTCTGTGATGCGCTGATTATCCGTACCTTTAAACAATCTGATGTCGATGAGTTAGGGGCTGCGGCATCTATCCCAGTGATTAACGCCCTCACCGATGATGATCATCCAACACAATTACTTGCTGATTGGATCACTATCCAAGAAAAATTTGGAAACGATATTGCAGGTCGAAAATTTGTCTATCTCGGTGATGGAAATAATATGACTCACTCCTGGTTAATCATGGGCGCAATCATGGGAGCGCATGTAGTTGCAGCAACACCAGATGGAAAATGGGCACCCGATGCCGCAGTGGTTGCAAAGGCGAAGGCAATTGCAGTAAAAAGTGGCGCAACTGTTGAAGTGACTAATGATCCGGAAGGCGCAGCTCGCGGAGCATCTCTGCTTTATACAGATGTCTGGATGTCCATGGGAGATCCAGAAGCAGAACGGGCAGAGAAATTTGCAGCCCTTTCACCCTACGCAATTACAGACCATCTCATGTCATTGACTGAGAAAGATTCCATCTTTATGCATTGTCTGCCCGCTCATCGTGGTGAAGAAGTTGCAGCTTCTGTGATTGATGGACCAAAATCTGTAATCTGGCGTGAAGCTTTTCATCGTCGGACGACGATTCAAGCACTTCTCTATCATTTAACCCGCGGAGAGCTCAAAGGAAATTAGCTCCAGCCATTATTTTTAGAGCAAATTCTCAGCAATTTAAGGTGATAAGAATGAGCGCCCCCTAGTACTCTTGCGCGCATGAGAATTGCCGTTCCTAGAGAAATCCGAGATGGTGAAAAGCGTGTAGCGCTCGTGCCAGATATCATCAATAAGTTAACCAGGTTAGGTTATGAAGTAGTTATTGAATCTGGTGCAGGTATTCATGCACAGGCAACCGATGATCTCTTCACTGCAGCAGGTGCAACTGTTCAGAACGGTGATGTCATTAGCGGTGCCGACGTTGTTTTATCGGTGACATCCCTTACCCCGGCGCAGATTGGCACCCTTAAAAAGGGCGCGGTCACAATCTCTTTCCTTTCACCCGTTACGGCCGTTGATTCCATCGATGCAGCAGCTAGTGCGGGAGTTACAGCTTTCTCTCTCGAGATGGTTCCACGAATTTCACGTGCACAATCTATGGATGCGCTCACCTCACAAGCCCTCTGCGCCGGATATCGCGCAGCCCTCGTTGGCGCCGAACTTTCTCCTCGCTTCTTCCCGATGTTGATGACAGCTGCAGGAACAGTCACACCAGCCCAGGTATTAGTTCTTGGAGCTGGCGTTGCAGGCTTGCAGGCAATTGCAACTGCGCGTCGACTAGGAGCGGTAGTAAGTGCCTACGATGTTCGTCCATCTTCTGCAGATGAAGTGAAATCCATGGGCGCAACATTTATCAATCTTGAACTAGAAGCCCTTGAAGGTGCCGGCGGATATGCGCGAGAGATGACTGAAGAGCGCGCTGCCAAGCAACGCGAACTTTTAACTCCGTATATTGCTAAATCGCATGTTGTCATTACAACTGCTGCAGTTCCTGGTCGCACAGCTCCGCGCTTGATGACCGCTGCCATGGTGGATGCCATGGAGGCTGGAACAATCATCATCGATTTAGCTGCTGAAACAGGCGGAAATGTGGAAGGTTCAAAGCCTGGAGAAATTGTTTCAACTTCCAAGGGCGTTCAGATCTGGGGCGGCAAAGATGTGCCAAGCCAATTGCCATTTCATGCATCTAGCTTGTATTCACGTAACGTAGTCAATCTCTTAACGTTGATGACAACGCCTGCAAAAGATGGTGCAGCGCTCTCTCTCAACGTTGATTTCACCGATGAGATCATCGATAAGTCAGCGCTTACACATGCAGGAAACCGCCATACCCCTGGCGCCTCTGAGAAGGGAAGTGTTCAGTAATGGATGCACTAGCAGTCGTTACCATCTTCACGCTCGCAGTATTTGTGGGCTTTGAAGTTGTCTCAAAAGTATCGTCCACGCTTCATACGCCTCTTATGTCAGGTGCTAATGCAATCCACGGCGTCATTCTTGTTGGAGCAATCATCGTCGCCGATCACAGCGAGAACAATCTAGAACTTGGGCTCTCACTGGTCGCAATTGTTCTTGCAACAATCAATATGGTGGGTGGATTTGTTGTTACAGATCGCATGCTTGAAATGTTTAAGCCTAAGAAGCAGGAGGAGAAGAAGTGAGTAGTACTCTCTATAGCCTCGTAGGTCTTGCCGCTGGCGTGGCATTCATCTTGGCTCTTAAGGGGCTCTCTCATCCAAAGACTGCCCGACGCGGAAATCTCATCGGCGCATTTGGCGCAACGGTTGCCACGCTTTCAGTATTTCTCTATGTAACTCCACCACGCGATGGTGGCGCAGCGCACTCTCTTCCATTGCATAACTTCGGTCTTATTCTTGGAGCAATTGCAGTTGGTTTAATCATTGGAGTTCCAGCAGCTCGCAAAGTCGAGATGACTCAGATGCCACAACTTGTTGCACTCTTTAACGGTGTAGGAGGAGGCGCAGCAGCCCTTGTTGCAATCGTTGAATATATGAATCTTGGAGCTAGCGCTACAACTGCAGAAGTTATCTTCACCGTTTTCACTGTGGTCGTCGGATGCGTCTCATTCAGCGGTTCAATCATTACCTTTATGAAACTTCAAGAGCTTATGACAACCCGCCCCGTTGTATTTCCTGGCGGACGCTTTGTCATCGCTGCAACACTTGCTGCAATCCTTGGCGTTTCAGTCTGGGTTGTTGGAGCCCTCGGTACTACTCCACTACTTATCTTGGCTCTAATCTCTCTGCTCTTCGGTGTGCTCTTCGTACTTCCAGTCGGTGGCGCAGATGTTCCTATCGTCATCTCACTCCTTAACGCCTTTACCGGTCTTACCGTTGCAGCAAGTGGATATGTACTCTCTTCAACGCTCTTGATTATTGCAGGAACTTTGGTTGGAGCCTCAGGAACAATCTTGACACGATTGATGGCAGAGGCGATGGGCCGTTCACTCTTTGGAACGCTTTTTGGCGCATTTACCGCCAAGCCTCAAGATGTTGCAGCAGCGGGTGAAGAGCGACCAGTTCGCACTGGCTCACCAGATGATGTTGCAATTCTTCTCAACTATGCCCGCCGTGTTGTTATCGTGCCTGGCTTTGGTTTAGCAGTTGCTCAAGCGCAACACACAGTGCGCGAACTTGCCGATTTGATGACCTCTAAAGGCATTGATGTTGCCTATGGAATTCACCCAGTCGCAGGCCGTATGCCAGGACATATGAACGTTCTCTTGGCCGAAGCAAGCGTTCCTTACGATCAATTAGCTGAGATGGATGAGATCAATCCAACCTTTGGCCAGACCGATGTTGCAATTGTTATCGGTGCAAACGATGTTGTGAACCCTGCAGCACAGACCACGCCTGGTTGCCCAATCTATGGAATGCCAATTCTTGAGGTAAGCAATGCGGCAAATATCGTCTTCCTTAAGCGATCAATGCGCCCTGGTTTTGCGGGTATCGAGAATGAACTTCTCTATGATCCAAAAACTATGTTGCTCTTCGGAGATGCCAAAGCATCACTGACTAAGGTTGTCTCGGCTCTTAAGGCTCTGTAGTACGCAGAATTAGTTACCTTAAAGGTTAACTCTCTTGAAGGCCTGTCGGCGCGTTATGCACGTCGAGAATGTCGGCAGCTTTGACATCGCCAGATAATTTATCTGTGCGAGGTAGCTTTTTATCGGAGTCAGTACTCTTGGCATCTTCTTTGTAGATGGCAGGAATTGAACCGAGAAGGCCCTTCTGAAAATCTTCAAAAGCTTGCATAACTTCGCGCTTAGTATTCATAACAAATGGCCCCATCCACGCAACAGGCTCTTTAATTGGCTGACCACCAAGGATAAAGAGCTCCATCTGTGGAGATCGACTCTCTTGCGCATTGGCAGCGCGAACCACAATTGAACCGCCCTCGCCAAATACTGTCAGCTGCCCTGCTGATACTGGCCGTTGCTCTTCTCCAACAAATCCATGGCCAGACATTGTGTAGACGAGCGCGTTGTAATCTGCGCGCCAAGGAAGGCGTAGCTCGCCCCCTGGAGCGATTGTTGCGTGAATCAATGTAATCGGAGTCTGCGTTCTCCCTGGACCTACATGTCCATCTAGCTCGCCTGCGATGATGCGAATAAGTGAACCGCCATCAGGGGATGAGAGAAGTGCAACATCGCCGGCGCGAACATCTTGATAGGCAGGCGGTAGCCATTTCTTTGCAGCAGGTAGGTTGACCCATAATTGGAAACCATGAAATAAACCACCAGAAAGAACAAGGTGCTCTGGCGGAGTTTCAATATGGAGAATTCCACCGCCAGCGGTCATCCACTGTGTACCGCCATCGGTAATTGTTCCACCACCACCATTAGAATCCTTATGATCGAAGATGCCATCAATAATGTATGTAACAGTTTCAAAACCTCGATGCGGGTGCCAAGGAGTTCCCTTCGGTTCACCTGGCGCATATTCAACTTCACCCATCTCATCGAGATGGATAAATGGATCTAACTCAGCAAGATCAACGCCAGCGAATGCGCGACGAACAGGAAATCCTTCACCTTCAAAACCTTGAGGAGCAGTTGTAATGCTCTTTACTCGTCGTGCACCCAAGGGCGTAGCATCGCTAATACGAGCAAGTACGGTGATATCGCTAACTGTTACAGCTGGCACAGTATCCCTTTCTTGTAACTCCTATAAGTCCAATAAGCGCAATGTAATTGAAGCTTCAACTACCTGCAACTTGGAGCTATATAGGTTCATGAATTGACCGTGCGGGAGTGAAGAATTCTTTTCCGAGTGGAGAGATCCACGTGCATGAGCCATCGGGAAAACTTTCAATTTTCCAGCCCCCATGTGTCTTTAATTGATGATGCCTTCGACAGAGCGCCCCAATATTTTCAGCTGAAGTCTGACCTCCAGATTCCCAACTCTGTGCATGATCGAGGTCTGAAAGAAGCGCCGATCTTCGACAACCTGGGAAGCGACATGTTCGATCGCGGGCGATGAGAAAATCTTTCAAATGTTGAGGGGGTTCATAACTTTCGCGCCCGAAATCTAAGAGATTTCCGGTCTGTGGTTCGGTGATAAATCTCTTCCACTTTCCATCCGAGGCAAGGTGGCGAGCCACAGATGCTGGAATTGCGCCGTAGCCTGCAAGTTGGCCAGGATTTTCAGCAAGACCAAGCAGAGTTGGAAGGTCGATGGTGACGTTAACGGTCAGCGGTCTGCGATGCGGAGTAACCGAGACAGTTGAATTAGCGAGGTAGGAAGCACAGATTGCAGAGAGAGCATCAGCGCGCTTCATATCCATAGTGCGCTTATCGCTACTCGATAACTCAGCAGCCGAATCGCTCGTTTGGCTCTGCAGAATAAAGGCTTCAATAGAGTTCATAACTATCTGAGCATCAGCTGCCGGAAGGATTGCTACAACAGTTGAGGTTCCATCTGGCTCGTTGTAACAGCTGACTCGTCGAAGCGCATGTGCTCGCTCTGTAACTTCTTCAAATTCTTCGGGCCCATATTTAGCGACCGCATTACGTACATGGTTTGCAACCTGTCCCGGAGTATGGAATTCTGCATAAGCAATTGCACGTGTTTCAATATCAAATATCACCGATTCAGGTGCACCATCACGAATAGCCGCGGCAGTTTCACGGGCAATAACTGTTGCATGCGCGGATGAAATTTCTCCGGTGGCAAGGGCTGAACATGTATTAGGTAAATTGTTGACCAAGGTACGTGCAATATCTATCCGCGATTGCGCAGTTGCAGGTGCTAATCGAAGAGCGGTCGAAATATCTTCACGCTCTGCTTCATCAACGCCAGAAAGTGGCCCGCCGCCTTCGCTCGGTGAGCGCCCAGCAACTGCGGCAATCGCTCTTTGACGTAAGGCATAGAGCCATCCATCGTGGCGATCGAGGGCTGAAAGATAATCGATTCGATCACTTGCGTTAAGTGCGTAAGGATCAATCTGGGTAAGGCTCAGAAGAGATTGCGCACAGGGAATTGCGAAGAGTAGTTCGGCAACTGTCGATGAGAGTTCGTCAACTACTACGAGCTTCGCTGTTGTCATGGATGGATATTGATGGGCGCCACTGACATAAGACCCTTGTAATAGAGAAATTGCTGCACATTGGGGATAAGTATTTTTACGAAGGTGGCTAACCGTGCGTAATGAGAGGGTTTTATTACTGACAGTAGCCGCGTTAGAATAGAGATGTGAACAAGCACGCTCCAAAGCTCAATAAGGTCATTCTTTATTACCGCTTCACGCCTATTGCAGATCCTGAAGCAGTGCTTTTATGGCAGAAAAATCTCTGTCAATCTCTCAATCTCAAAGGCCGCATCCTAATTTCTAAACATGGCATTAATGGAACTCTCGGTGGAGAAATGGCAGATGTAAAGAAATATGTGCGCGAAACTCGACGGTATACGGGATTTAAGAAGATTGCCTTTAAGTGGTCTGAAGGAACTGGAAATGATTTTCCACGCCTTCGTGTTGTAGTCAAAGATGAACTCGTTGCATTTGGAAATCCCGATGAGATTCAAGTTGATGAAAATGGAGTTGTTGGCGGTGGAATTCACCTACGTCCTGAACAGGTTGAAGAATTAGTAAAGGAACGCGGGGATGACGTTGTCTTCTTTGATGGCCGTAATGCCTACGAAGCTAAAATTGGAAAATTTAAAAACGCTATCGTTCCTAGCGTTGAGTCATCAAGAGACTTCATCCGTGAAATCGAAAGCGGCAAATACGATCACATTAAAGATAAGCCAGTAGTCACATACTGCACGGGTGGTATTAGATGCGAAGTTCTTTCTGCAGTGATGAAGAAGCGCGGCTTTAACGAGGTTTATCAAATTGATGGTGGCATCGTGAAGTACGGTGAACGTTTTGGTGATGAAGCATCATGGGAAGGCTCGCTCTACATCTTCGATGATCGTATGGCGATGGATTTCAGCGATAAGGCAAAGGTCATTGGCCAGTGCGAAAAATGCCAGGCCCCAACTAAAGATTTCCGTAATTGCAACACTGCCTCATGCCACCAATTGATTTTGCTCTGCGACAGCTGTGCATCTCTACCTTCAAATCTAAGTTGCACTCATGATCAATCGCTCCACCGCGACTCAGAGCTCATCGGCTAGCCGCCCCTACTCTAAGATAGCGCCATGATTTGGTGGCCAACTGAAATTCCAACGCTGCAATATGGCCTTGTGACTTTGCGCCCCAGCACTGAAGCAGATATTGATTCGATTTTCCAAGCTTGCCAAGATCCACTGATTCCAGCCTTTACAACTGTGCCGGCGAACTACACGTTAGATCATGCAATTGATTTCGTTCGATCAGACCTATTTGGTTTGGCAGAACGTAGGGAAATTCGATTTATAGTCGACTACGGAAATGGCGATGATATTGCATTTGCGGGAGTTATTTCACTTCATACAATAAATATTAAAAATCACTCTGCCGAAATTGGATATTGGTTAGAGAAATCTATGCGCGGCAAGGGAATAGCAACTACGGCCACAAAAATGATTACTGATTATGGTTTTCGATCTCTGGGATTTCGTCGCATAGAAGGACTTGCAGATGTCGAAAACACCGCTTCACAGAAACTTCTCACGAAAGCGGGCTATCAAAGAGAAGGAATATTGCGCAACAAGGTCACACGTGATGATGGTCGGCAGATTGATATGGCACTCTTTGCAGCGACTGATATCACGTGGATGCCATTAGCCAACTAGAATTCGATTATTGAGAGGAGAGCCATGGAATCACTCGCCTTTCTCATCACCATTCTTCTGCTAATCCTTCTGCTTTCTGGGCCAATCTGTTTACTTCTCACAATTGGCACGCTACGCGATTTTACGCGAGGGACAGTTTTTAATCTTGGGCGCAGAGTTCTGGTTTCAGGCATCGGCTTTATCGGCATCTTTATGTGCTTCTTCTTTCTTACGGGATCTGTTCCGATCTTCCTAAAATTTATTGCGCTCTTATCTCTTGCGATTCACGCTTGGGCGATCGATCGTGAGTACAACAAAATATTCTCATCACGTTTTAGACGCGACCCGAACGGTCCACGAGGCCAGAGTTGATGACTGCCCCCAAAATTAGCAAAGCCATCGGAATACTTTTAGCGATCGCGCTTTCTGCGGCACTTGTTACTCAACCGGCAACTGCTGAAGATAACCCTCCGCGAAAGATTTTAACGGGCTGGATTCCATATTATTCGATGAAGACGGCGCTACCTGATGCGCTCAATAATGCAGATCTGGTTAAAGAGGTGATGCCATTTTGGTACACACTAAAATACGATGCAAAGATAAAAGCTGCGTATATCGTGGATCTATACCAGCCTGCTAATCCCAGCATCCCTATTGCGGAACCTCTTTCTGCAATGCGCAACGCAGGTTTTGCAATCATTCCCTCAATCACCGATGGAACCACAAAATTAGTTTTAGCAGAGCTTCTCAAAAAAACTACCTCGCGTACGCAGGTTGTAAATACAATCATGGATTTGGTGCGCACTAATAACTTTGATGGAATTGACCTTGATTTTGAAGGGTTCGCCTTTGTCGATGGAAACGCCACATGGAAGAGCACAGCACTTAGCTGGATTGCACTTGTAAAAGAGTTAAGCGCAGCGCTTCGCGCTGAAAATAAGGTTCTCTCTGTTTCAACTCCCTATGTTCTCAATCCTCAAGATGCCCAAAAAGGGTATTACCTCTATGCATGGGCCGATATTGCACCTTTTATCGACAAGCTTAGAATCATGACCTACGACTATTCAGTTTCCAAGCCAGGTCCTATCGGACCCATAACGTGGGCTGAACGAACGGTGCAATATGCGGTTTCAGTTATGCCCGCGTCAAAAGTTTTTGTCGGCGTACCCGGTTACGGTCGAGATTGGGTAACTGCTGTTAGCGGAATCTGTCCTGCCAACGTAATCAATACAGTCAAGGTGGGAGCAAAGGCTGCAACATTTGTGATGCGTGATGCGCAAGCTCTTGCTGCAACATATGGCGCTGTACCTACCTATAACGAGCAGTATGGTGAGATGACTTTCTTTTACGAAAAAGTTTATAACGGAACAACGGCGACAGGGCTTTCAACATCATGTACCGCCTCTCGCACCGCGTGGTACCAAGATGCTAAAGGCTGGGCCCTTCGTGCAGCGCTCGTTAATAAATATCGCATTGGCGGCATTACTGCCTGGACATTTGGCATGGAAGAACCTCTTGCGATGGAATCAATACGACAAGTAGCCCGGGAAATCGCACCTGACCAAGTAAGCATCGTTGCATCTAGTGATAAGTCAATAATTAATTATGGGGATGCCATTACAGTCGATGCGACTTTTGCCATCAAAGATCAGACTCCTCTGGCTGGTGTTTCTGTTCGCATTGAGGGTATATCACCAGGCGAGGCTACGTGGCGAAC
>DJBN01000016.1:20896-26353 GCA_002430075.1 Actinobacteria bacterium UBA5975
CAGGCGAGGCTACGTGGCGAACGCTTTCGACTGTGACAACTGGAACAGATGGAAAAATTTCTAAATCGATCATCATCGGTAGATCTACATATATTCGACTCCACTCTGATGCAACGTGGGACCGTGCCGAAGGTATAAGTGCACAGACTCTTGTTACTGTAAACCGTTTATTAATCCTTAGCGCACCAGCAACTGCAAAGAGCGTTTTGCAAATAGCATTGAGTGGATACCTTCTTCCGCGCACCGCAGGTGCAGCGCTTCTTATAGAGAAGAAGGTCGGTAAAAAGTGGATTCCGGTCAATACACCGCTGACCACTGATGCCGAAGGAAACTTTACGACTCTTCTATCAGCTGTGCCCCGTGGCGTTCTCACATTGAGAGTTACCGCCGAGGCAGACCCACTCTGGAGCGCTGTCACAAGCCCAATATTTAATATCATTATCCGGTGATGGTTAAAACTGCGGATAAGATTGAAGAAGAGATTCGCACAATCTTTTCAGCAGATACGCCATGGGTGACCATCGTGTGGGATGACCCCGTCAATCTTCAGACCTATGTGACATATGTTTTTATGGAGCTCTTTAGCTATTCAAAAACTCGAGCAACCGAGTTGATGTTGCAAGTACATAATGATGGCAAGGCAATAGTTTCGACCGGCAGCCGCGAAGAGATGGAACATGATGTCGCTAGGCTTCATGAATATGGCTTGTGGGCCACGCTCCAACGTGGAGATCAACTATGACTTCCACCGAAGGTTTTAAACGCCAAGGGGACCATACATATATTGCACACTTCGCCGATAGTGAAAAAGAAGTACTTCTCAATCTCTGTGAGCAGATCATTGAGTTATTGGCTGAACGCCGTGATCATGGCCATGAAGATCCACTGGCAGCAATGGTGGGGATTACTTCCCATGATTCTCCACCTGATGATGAAGTCCTGCACCGCTTACTTCCCAATGCTTATACCGATCAAGTCGATGCTTCGGAATTTCGTCGATATACAGAATCAACGCTACGACAGAAGAAGCAGGCGCATGCCATGTCGATGCGGATTCATTTGAAGTCATCAGATGATGGAGATGTTGATTTAGATCACGACAATGCAAATGCCTGGCTAGGTGGGATTAATGACATTCGGTTAGCCCTAGGCGTGCGACTCAAAGTTGAGAATAATTCGCATGAAGAGCTTGAACTCTTATCACCGGATGACCCGCTTCGTGGAGTTTATGCAGTTTATACATGGCTTGGGTGGCTTCAAGAGACCTTACTGGCCGCTCTCATTGATGATTTCGATGAAGATGAAGAATCTGCACTCAGCAATGGGTAGCAACTGCAGCTGTAGGATTTGTCTATGACGTTACAGATATCTCGCGCATTTGTTGATGCCATGCTCGAACAATCTCGCGCAGAGTATCCCGATGAATGTTGCGGAGTAATTCTTGGGCCTGAAGGAGAAGATAAAGTGGAGCGACTTAAACCAATGGTCAATGCAGCACATTCACCGACCTTCTATGAGTTCGATCCCAAGGATTTGCTTGCGCTCTATCGGGAAGTAGATGAGCACAATGAAGAAATCGTTGTTATTTATCATTCTCATACAGAGACCGAGGCCTACCCATCACGCACAGATATTGCCTATGCGAATGAACCGGGCACACATTATGTTGTCATCTCTACACGCAAAGAGATTGCACCTGCAACAGAGTTTCGCTCATATCGAATTATTAACTCAGAAGTTGTTGAAGAGCCTGTCACTATTATCGATTAGCTACCTTCAATTAGAGATACAGGCACTTATTAGGCATAATTGCGCTATGCCTATCGAAGTCCGTATCCCAACAATTCTTCGTCCCTACACCAAAGATCAGAAGACTGTAGAGGCAAGTGGTTCAACACTTACTGCTGTCATTGCAGATCTTGATGCGAACTATGCTGGGTTAAGCGAGCGACTCCTTGAAAATGGTGCACTTCGTCGTTTTATCAATATTTATATCAACGATGAGGATGTTCGATTCCTTGGCGGACTAGAAGCACAGATTAACGATGGAGATTCAATGACAATTTTGCCAGCTGTTGCCGGTGGCTAACGTTGACTCGATACGAATCCCTAGAAGCATCTGTAGGTAATACGCCACTTATCGGCTTACCACGATTGTCACCAGCGCCCAATGTTCGTCTGTGGGCCAAGATGGAAGATCGAAATCCAACCGGTTCAATTAAAGATCGAACTGCAATTTCAATGATTGATGCCGCCGAGCGCGATGGTTTACTTAAACCTGGCTCAACAATTTTGGAACCGACAAGTGGCAACACAGGAATATCGCTGGCTATGGCTTCTAAGGTTCGCGGTTATAAATTAATTTGCGTAATGCCAGAAAATACAAGCCCAGAACGTCGCCAGCTACTCGAGATGTGGGGCGCTCAAATTATTTCCTCACCTGCAGCGGGTGGATCTAATGAAGCAGTCCGCGTTGCAAAAGAGATTGCTGCAAAAAATCCTGCATATGTTTTTCTCTATCAATATGGCAACCCTGCCAATACAGAGGCGCACTACAAATTCACCGGTCCTGAAATTTTTGCAGACCTGCCAACAATCACACACTTCATAGCCGGTCTTGGAACAACAGGCACGCTAATGGGGGCTGGACGTTATCTGCGCGAGAAGAACCCAGATATAGCTATTATTGCGGCAGAACCACGCTACGGAGAACTTGTATATGGATTGCGCAATATCGACGAGGGATTTATCCCAGAACTTTATGATGCTTCAGTTCTGACGCGACGTTTCTCTGTTGGAGCCGAAGACTCGGTAAAGCGCGTTCGAGAACTTCTTGAAGTTGAAGGAATTTTTGCTGGTATTTCGACCGGAGCAATTTTGCATGCTGCGATGGCTATGGGCAAAGAAGCTATTCGCGATGGGCGCGATGCAGATATTGCATTCATCGTCTGTGATGCTGGCTGGAAATACTTATCGACGGGCGTCTATGGCTCGGAAGTTTCCGAGGCAACCGAAGGGCTCGACGGCACTCTTTGGGCTTAACGCGCGCTCACGGTTAGACTGCACCCATGAGCAATGCGCCAATCGGTATCTTCGATTCTGGCGTTGGCGGACTAACGGTGGCTCGAGCGATACTTGATCAACTTCCTAATGAATCCATTATCTATCTTGGTGACACAGCACGTGGCCCATTTGGTCCACGCACGTTGGCTGAGGTCCGTGACTTCTCGCTCGAATCACTTGATTTCCTTGTAGCGCAAGGCGTTAAAGCAATTGTCATTGCATGTAATACAGCAAGCGCTGCGATGTTGCGCGATGCGCGCGAGCGTTATTCAGTTCCAGTTATCGAAGTTATTCAACCGGCTGTCAGACGCGCAGTTGCAGCCACCCGTACAGGCAAAGTCGGAGTAATTGGAACTCGCGCAACGATTGATTCTCAAGCCTATATCGATGCATTTGCTGCAGCGCCACAGTTAACAATCGAATCAATGGCTTGCCCACTCTTCGTTGAATTTGTCGAACGAGGAGAAACATCGGGGGAGGCAATTACTAAAGTCGCGCGAGAGTATTTGCAGCCGATGATTGGCGCCCAGGTAGATACCTTGGTTTTAGGCTGCACCCACTACCCGCTTCTCACCGGCGTAATCTCGTATGTAATGGGCAATGATGTCTCCTTAGTATCAAGTGCTGAAGAGACAGCTAAAGATTTGTATCGTGTCCTTATTGAGAATTCACTACTTCGCTCAGATAAGAGCGCTCCAGCAGAACACACATTCTTAGCCACGGGGGATGCGAAGGCATTTGAAGTTTTAGCGCGCCGATTCCTTGGACCTGAAGTGGGTTCGGTTCAACATCACGAACTTTAAATACAGTAATCAAAAAGAAAATGGGGCACGAGATGGCACGCAATGACGGACGCACGGTAGATCAACTTCGCGACATTAAAATCACTCGCGGATGGCTTGATCACGCAGAAGGTTCTGTGCTTGTTGAATTCGGCAAGACTCGCGTTCTATGTGTTGCCTCCTTTACTCCAGGTGTCCCACGCTGGTTAAAGGACTCTGGCAATGGCTGGGTTACATCTGAATATTCCATGTTGCCACGTGCAACTCACACGCGTTCAGATCGCGAAAGTGTTAAGGGAAAGCTTGGCGGACGTACTCAAGAGATTTCTCGCCTCATAGGTCGTTCGCTGCGTGGAATCGTTGATATGAAAGAGCTTGGCGAAAATACTATTGTTATTGATTGCGATGTTTTGCAAGCAGATGGCGGAACTCGCACCGCTGCAATTACTGGCGCATATGTTGCACTCGCTGATGCAATTAGTTGGGCACAGAAAGAGGGTCACATCAAGGCTAGTGCAAAGCCACTTGCTGATTCTGTAGCAGCGGTCAGCGTTGGAATTATCGCAGGAGTGCCGATGCTCGATCTTTGTTACGAAGAAGATGTGCGGGCAGAGACAGATATGAATGTGGTTTGTTCAGGCGATGGACGATTCATCGAAGTCCAGGGCACCGCAGAAGGCGCACCTTTTGATCGCGCGCTCCTCGATTCACTCTTAGACTTAGCTGTTGCAGGCTGTGCGACCCTTACCAATCTTCAGAAGCAAGCACTCGCATAAAAAATGTCACATACGCTCTTACTTGCAACGCGCAACAAGGGAAAGATCGAAGAGTTTCGCAGAATTCTTGATGCAATTGCACCTGGTGCAATCAAGCTCGTCGGGTTAGAAGAGTTCCCAGAGCTGCCTGATGTTCTCGAAGATGGAAGCACATTCGAAGAGAATGCTTTAAAGAAGGCTCGCGAGATGTCGCTTGCAACGGGTTTGCCAGCAATTGCAGATGACAGTGGTCTCTGCGTCGATGTTCTCAATGGTGATCCAGGAATTTTTTCAGCGCGTTGGGCTGGTAACCACGGTGATGACGCTGCAAATACAGCAAAAGTTCTCGAGCAGTTAGCCAACATCAGTGATGAAGACCGGGGCGCTCACTTCACTTGTGTTGCAGCTCTCTATCTTCCCGATGGTCGAAGCCACTGCCAAGAGGCTCGCTTTGATGGGTGGATTCTTCACAATCCAGTGGGGGAGCGCGGCTTCGGCTACGACCCGATCTTTCGCCCCGATGGGCTGGATATCTCAAGTGCGCAAATGAGCGCTGAAGATAAGGATGCAATCAGTCACCGAGGAAAATCACTCCGTGCAATAGCGCCACATGTCATCACATTGCTCAATTCTCTAAGATAAACTTTTGTCCATATTCCTTCCTATGTCGTAGACGTAGGAAGTAGCCCTTCATAACTCAAGGAGATCACAGTGGCAGTAAAGAAGAAGACAGCGGCTAAGAAAGCTGCTCCAAAAAAGAGCGCAAAGAAGTCTCCTGCAAAGAAGGCCGTTGCTAAAAAGAAGACAACGTTAAAGAAGACCGTTGCTAAAAAGAAGACCGTTGCTAAAAAGAAGAC